>LSZA01000001.1 GCA_001637315.1 Phormidium willei BDU 130791
TTCTCCTGAGCGATCGCCCACTTCTCGCTGAATGGGTAAAGCCTGATTGTAGTAGTTCAGGGCTTCAGTCCGGTTGCCCAAGGCATAGTACACTGCACCAATGTTAGTGAGAGTGGCGGCTTCTCCAGAGCGATCGCCCACTTCTTGCTGAATCGGCAAAGCCTGATTGTAGTAGTCCAGGGCTTCAGTCTGGTTGCCCAAGGTATGGTACACGAAACCAATGTTATTGAGAATGGTGGCCTCCCCTGAGCGATCGCTTACTTCTCGCGTAATAGGTAAAGCCCGATTGTAATAGTTCAGGGCTTCAGTCCGGTTGCCCAAGTCACGGTACACTCCACCAATATTATTGAGAGTGGTGGCTTTCCATGACCTGTTATTCGTATCTCGAAAAATAATCAGTGCTTGTTCATAGAACTCTAAAGCCTTTTGTCTTTGTCCAATCTGGTCATAATTGCGACCAATTCCCAAAAGGGCTACAGCTTCCAACGGCTGATTTTGTAATTTTCGAGCAGCCCCTAAAGCACGCTCAAGTGTTTGAATCGCCTGCACAGGTCGCCCCGGTTGTGTCTGTTGAGTGCCCTGCAATAACAGTTCCAGAACTTCCTGTTCCGACATTCTCTCCTGCGCCAAAACCGTCTGTGCCCCCACCCAAGGCGACAGAGACCCCATCCCTAACAGCAGCGAAACCGTCAACAGCGAACTCACCCAGCGTCCAGTCATGGCTCAACTCTCCCCGTGACTCCATCTCTTCTATTATTGCCCAACTCCCCCAGTTGGCAGCTTCCTCGGCTTAGCTGAACCAGACATCTGACAACCAGGAGAACGGCCGTTATGGTAAGGGCATAACCCACCCCTGCCCCTCCCAGGAGGGATAACCCACCCCTGCCCCTCCCAGGAGGGGATTTTTCGCCCCTACCATGGCAAATTGGGGTTATTCCTCCCCGCCGCGACGCACTTTACTCACCACAATTTGTATCTCATCGGCTGACAAGGGGATAATCTCATCCAAAACAAACTCAACATCGTTCTGGAGTTGCAATTTCCCCTGTAACGCCTGGCTATCCCAAGCCTCTTCACCGCGAATTATGAGCATCGTTGCCTCCTCCGAAGATAAAGCATTGAGGGGAACTTGCCAGGTTTCTGTTCCCAGGGTGTCCTCGCCGCGAATGTTGGCACGCCTTGCCAGAACTTCTCCCTGGTTCTGATCGCGATCGCGCTCAATTTTCTCCACCTCACTCAAGGATAATCCCTGAGACAGTCCCGCCAGTTGCAGAGTCCGGGTTTCTGGGTTAAATCCCAGCAGTTCATGGTTAGCGGTTCCTCCCTCGGCTAAGTCAATCCTGACTTGGACCGGTAACATCACTTGCAGCAGTCCCTGGTCCTGTAATTGATTCAGTTGTTCAAGGGGAGTCGGTTCAGTCCCCGAGGGGTTCCCCCCATTGCAGGCCAGCAAGCCCAGGGATGTCATAATGAGCAAGGGGACAATCAGTTTGGTCTGGGAATGTTTCATGGTTTCACTGAAGTTGAGAACGCGATCGCCCAGTCTGACCTAGGGTTCACTGGATAAGATGTCTCGTCACCAGGACCAGCCAACTGTTATGAAAGAATCACCGCGTTTACCACCGGAAACCTTTGCCCTGGGACGATTGGCTAGTTTATTGGTACTCCTAGGAGCGGTACTATATTTCACGGGTTGGACCTATCGGTGGAGCTATTTTGCCTTTTTTCAACTGGAAGTTACCACTCTCCCATTGCCCCTAGAATCGTTTTATATGGCTTCCTTTCAGGTCTTTTTTGGAAATTTTCGAGCGATTATTCATACTATTATAACGATTGTCCTAATTCTAGTGGGGGTCTATTGCAGTCTTTGGTTGCTCGAAGGTCAACCCTCGCAACAGGTTCAGAGGAGAGCCAAGAGGATTCGCCGGAGACTGCTGGCCGGTCTTAAGGGTCAATTACGGGGCGATCGCATTCCCCAAAACCCCTGGCTCCGCGTCCCGTTTTGCCTGTATCAAGGCTTACTGCGACTGCTCAAATCCTTCCTCAGTTTTCCCCTCCTGGATTATCAATCTTTGCGCTTCGTGCGATCGCTCCTCGATGAAACCGTGATCGTCTGTTGGCTGCTGACGGCCTGTTTCTGGCTGGCCCAATGGCAAGGGGAGGCCGATGCTTGGCGGGATGCGGTGAATGAAACCTCTTCTCTGCCGGTGGTGACGCTGGTGGTTCGAGACGACAACGTTCCCCTCGGGATTAACCCAGAGCCGGCTCCCAATCCCCAAGGAATCCGCGTCATTGGCGACGATCTCAGCTACCAGCAACTCCTCGGACGTGCCATCAATAACCCCGGCCAGAATCGCGTCTGGCGGCTGCTGATTGATGTCGATGGCGATTATTATGTTTTCCCCAGCTTGGCTCAACGGGATGAAACGCGCCGTCCGCCGGTGGTGGTGGTTCCTCGCAGTCAGGAGGGCGATCGCCTGATTATCGTGCGGCCCACCCTCCAGCGAGATGTGCCGGGATTAACTCCCTGAGCGGCGATCGCCCAACTTCCCAATTCCCTTTCCCAGAAGATATCCTTTGTTAAAAATCTTAATCTACGGTTTATCGGTCAAGATACGAGAGTTTGCTATAATCTCGGAACAGTCCAAACGCTCACCCCAAGATAACGGGGAGACTTGTGGGAGACTGTAGCTGATGCAACGATTGCGAAACAATACGCCAAGAACCACCATGAGCGATCGCCCCCAAGCACACCTCACCCGAGCCAGTCGCCAGCCTTGCGTGACTCCTCGTTCTCTTCCCCCGAGTTCTGAACCCACGTTTTACTACTTCGCCTATGGGAGTTGTATGTGTCCGGTGGACTTGCAACGCACCTTGGGGGAAAATACCCGCGATTACGTCCTCGGAACCGCCACCCTACCCGGCTATCGTCTCGCCTTTAACCGTCGCTCAAAACGGCGCAATTGTGGCGTGTTAGATATTGTTCCTGACCCATCGCGGACGGTGGAGGGGGTTCTCTATCGGCTTCCTTGGCGTTTGAGCGATCGCCTCGATGAGCGCGAAGAAATCCCCACTGGGGGTTATCGTCGCGAAACCATTAGCGTTCAATGCGGCGATCGTCACTATAGCCAGGTGCGAACCTATGTGGTGGTGAACAAACTCCCGGCTGAATTGGCTCCCAATGATTGGTATTTCAGCGTCGTTTTACGGGGTGCGATTACCTGTGGACTTTCGGAACCCTATTGCTGGCAATTGTTCGAGCATATGTATCGTTTGCAGCAAGGACAGGGAACTCCCCGGCCCCTACAACCCAATTGTTTTTTACCGCGATCGGCGTAGGGTTGACCTAGCCAGTCCATGATGCTCGCTCCTGGTTCAAATAATCTTCGACATCAACTTGAGTCCAAATGTCTTCTCCCAATCCTTCAAGTTCTAAAAGACTAGATTTCTTGTCCTGACTGATGCCGCAACGGATGAGAACTGCTAAATCTTCAAGCAATAACAGTTGCTCTTGGGGTGAGAGAGTTTCCAACTGTGAGCGAATTTCTAAGTAAGTTGACATTGAGGGTTTTATATCTACAATACATCCACAACAACAGGTTGATTTGGAAAATTCAGGTTTTCAGAAAATGCGGTGTCAGCAACGTTAATTAGATATTAAGCCCCTTAGACAACAGCTATCTAAGGGGCATTTGCCGTGTCAATTATCCATTCTCATCGCCCTAAGCTCCCAAACTAACCAAACTCAGTAACGTCTCAACCCGTTGCGCCACGCTGTAACTCACCTGTTGCGCCCAGGGGAGACTATCGAGGGCCATGCAGCCACAGAGCAACATCATATAGAGAATGGAATACTTAAACAGCGATCGCGCCACCTCCGTATCCTCACAATTGCCTAACAATTGCCAAGCCTTCTTCACAAACGGGATACTGAGGGCGATCGCCGAAACCACATACACCAACCCACAATCACCCAACGGATAGACCAACAACACCGTCGAGGCCAGCATCAACCAGGTATAGATCCAAATTTGCTTGGCCGTTACCTCATTCCCAGCAATCACCGGTAACATCGGCACATCCACCCCAGCATACTCATCGCGGATATAAATCGCCAACGCCCAGAAATGGGGGGGAGTCCAGAGGAAAATAATCAAGAACAACACCCAAGCGGACCAACTCAACTCACCCGTCACAGCGGCCCAACCCACCAGAGGCGGAATCGCCCCCGCTGCACCGCCAATGACAATGTTTTGCGTCGAATGCCGTTTCAGCCAATGGGTGTAAATCAGCACATAAAAGACAATCCCCGCCTGGGCCAACAACGCCGCCAAAAGATTGGTCACCGTATTGAGGAGGATAAACGATAATCCTGCCAGAACCCCAGCAAAGATCATCGCATCGCGAACCCGCACCCGTCCCGACGGTAACGGACGTAGGCTGGTGCGTTCCATGATTTGGTCAATATCCCGGTCATACAGACAATTGATGGTGTTCGCCGCCGCCGCCGCCAGCCATCCCCCTAGAAGCGTCGCCAAGAGAACAACCGGATCAACCTGTCCCTCAGAGGCCAGGAAAACCGCCGCCCCCGTCGTCACCAGTAACAAGACAATAATCCGGGGTTTGGTTAATTGAACATAACTTTGAATAACTTGGTAAAAATTGCGATTGAGGGGAGTAGAAGTCGCGGGAGAAATGGAATTTTGCATGAATTTGCGTGTCCTTCTGAAATCTCTCAGATGTCTTAGGGAACCAAAACCGTTAAAACGGCTCAAATGAAGCGTGAGTTAAGCGAGGCGGCTGTCCCGATTCGCCAATACGGTAAAGGCCACCAGGGTACCGAGAAGCAATGCACCAATCGTCTGATGTGCCACCGAAAGGGGTTCAACCTGTAGCCGTAGATAAAACGTTGCTATCCCTAAGCCAATTTGCAGGGCCACCAAGACCAACGCGGCCTTCCCTAAGCGACGCAGGGGCCAACTCAACGCTGGAGTTCGCCAGGCCCAAATCCCTAAAGCTAAGACGGCCAGGGTTGGGGGAACCACCCCGAGTATATGGCTATTCATCACCGTACAGAGACTTTGGTAACTCAGACATTGGTGTAAGGCCCATTGAGAAGCCACTAACGCCCCGAGAAGACTTTGCCCATAGACGAGGATAGCGGCGACTAGGCTGAGCCAACGCAGCCGGTTGGCGGTTCCATTCCCCTGGTAGGGGAGTAAGGCTACGCCAATGGTGAGGACGGTGACGAAAAATAAGAGGGCGGTTCCGAGGTGGGCGGTCACGATGTCGAAGCGTAGCATCTCCGTTACCGTTAAGCCGCCTAATAGCCCTTGGACGAGAACTAGGGCCAACGAAGCTAGAGCGGCCCAGGGGAGCCACTTCGGTAGCACAGCCCGTCGCCACCAGGTTTGTCCCACCAAAACCATGGTTAATACGCCAATGATGGATGCATCAAGGCGGTGGAACCATTCTAGGAAGACCTGGAGGTTCATCTCGGCTGTAGGAACGAGCTGACCATAGCAGAGGGGCCAGTCTGGACAGGCTAAGCCGGCATTGGCCACGCGGGTGGCACTACCGATCGCCATGAGAATCACCGTTGCTACAGCGATTTTCCAGACGAGACGGCGGACTGAGGCGATCGCCTCAGTCGGAGAGCGAGAATCTGAAGACGTCGGAGTTAAAACAGAGTTAGCCATGGTGTTCGCCAATTCGGTCAGATTGTCAAGGTTTATTTAAAAAACGTTACGTCTTGTGAGTGGTTGACGTTTGGGGTCTCTGGCGACAACACAAGACCCAGAACCGTCTGGTTTAAGCTTAGAACTCTTATCTTTTAAACCAAACCGAGTTTTAGAAATGTTTTAGATTAGGCAAAATTCCTAAAAATCTACCCTTGCATCGTAACATTGGCTTACAAAGTCAGGAGGCGATCGCAAATTCTCAAAAAAAACCTAAAGATTTGGCAAATCCGCCACAGCTTTTCAGAACCTGTTCTACGGTATAAAGAGATGACACGCCCTGACCCAAGCAGATTCATCCCACATTAGCCCGATCTATCGACTTGTGAAACTACCCACTTCCATTACGACTCTCATCGCCGGCATCCTGGTCACCCTAATCAGCCTCTGGTATGGACAACACCATGGCTGGATGCCCGAAGCCGCATCGCGAGAAGCGCCCCTCGTCGATGATCTCTTCAATATGATGATGACCATCGCTACAGCCCTATTTTTACTCATCCAAGGGGCGCTCATCATTGCCATTTTTCGATTTCGTCAAAAACCTGGAGATAACACCGATGGGCCACCCCTAGAGGGGGATATCGGCTTAGAAATTGTCTGGACTGCGATTCCCGTCGTGATTGTCATGGTGTTATCCATCTATAGCTTTGAGGTTTACAACGAAATGGGGGGACTCGATCCCGCCGCCTCCAAAGATCCCGGTCCGCAAAAAACCGCCGTTGTCCCCGGAACCGCCATGGCGGCAACCCTCCCGGGCCAGGACAAGATTGCCCTTGGTGTCGGCGTCTCTCCGAGTCAACCGGCCAGTGAGGCGATCGTCAACGTGGATGTCCTCGGACTGCAATACGCCTGGATTTTTACCTATCCCGATAGCGGTGTGGTCTCCGGTGAACTCCATGTCCCTGCCGGCCAAGATGTCAAACTGAAAATCTCGGCCCAAGATGTCATCCACGCCGTTTGGATTCCCCAATTCCGACTCAAACAAGATGCCATCCCCGGACGAGATACCCAACTTCGCTTCAAACCCGAAGTTCCCGGAACCTATCCCCTCGTCTGTGCCGAACTCTGTGGGTCTTACCACGGTGCCATGCGGACACAGGTAATTGTTCATACCCCCGAGGAGTATGACGAGTGGCTACAATCGCAAATTGCCGCTAAAGAACGCGGAGACGGCCTCACTGTGGCCCAAATCACGGCCAACAACGACAACCGCCTCGCGCGTCAGACTCAAGACTGGAACATCTCCCCCGAGGCGATCGCCGCCCTGCAACAGATGCAACCCGAGATGCACCATCACCTGTAACCCTCTTGTATAGGGACTTGTGCAGGAACTTATGCAGGGACTTGTGCAAGCAAGAACTTGTCAAACCACCCCAAACGCCTGCAACGCGACATCTGGACAAAACCGCCTCGTGAATAGGATTTGACCTCTGCCATTTAATATGACAACCACTTCCGTTGAACCCAAAACCTCCCCACCCAATCCCGAACCCGAACGGCATTGGAAAGACTTTTTCGGCTTTAGTACCGATCACAAAGTCATCGGTATCCAATACTTCGTCACCAGTTTCTTCTTCTATCTCGTCGCCGGCTTAATGGCCACGAGTATCCGCATCGAACTGGCGACCCCCAATCCTGACTTCCTCGGGGCTGAGAACTATAACGGCGTTCTCACTCTCCATGGAACCATGATGATTTTCCTCTGGATTGTGCCAACTGGGGCCGCTTTTGCCAACTACCTAATTCCCCTGATGATTGGAGCCAAGGACATGGCCTTTCCAGTCCTGAATGGCTTAGCCTTTTGGCTGGTTCCTCCTGGTGGCGTTCTCCTACTGACGAGTTTGATTATCCATGAGCCTCCCGTAGCCGGTTGGACTTCTTACCCTCCCCTGAGTCTGATTAGTGGTGAAGTCGGGGAGATGATGTGGATTCTCAGCATTCTTCTGTTGGGAACTTCCTCGATTTTGGGGGGAATTAACTTTGTCACCACCATCTTTAAGATGCGGATTAAGGAGATGTCACTCTATGACATGCCCTTGTTTTGCTGGTCGATGTTGGCGACATCTCTGCTCATTCTGGTCTCTACCCCCGTCCTGGCTGGGGCTTTAATTCTTCTTAGCTTCGACCTCCTCGCCGGTACGGCCTTTTTCAATCCCACCGGTGGTGGCGATCCGATTGTCTACCAGCATATGTTCTGGTTCTACTCCCACCCGGCGGTTTACATCATGATTCTGCCGGTCTTTGGCCTCATCTCTGATATCCTGCCGGTTCACGCTCGCAAACCGATTTTTGGCTATAAAGCGATCGCCTACTCCAGTATCGCGATCGCCTTTCTCGGTAACATCGTTTGGGCGCACCATATGTTTACCAGTGGAACCCCCGGCTGGTTGCGGGTGTTCTTTATGGCTGCAACCATGATTATTGCCGTTCCCACGGGAATTAAAGTCTTTAGTTGGGTCGCCACGGTTTGGGGGGGCAAACTTCGCCTCAACTCCGCGATGCTGTTTGCGATCGGCTTTGTCTCCATGTTCCTAATTGGTGGCTTAAGCGGCGTGATGGTCGCGTCGGTTCCCTTCGACATTCATGTTCACGATACCTATTTCATCGTCGCTCACTTCCACTATGTCCTCTTCGGCGGCAGCGTCTTTGGGATCTTCGCCGGAATTTACCACTGGTTCCCGAAAATGGTCGGGCGGATGATGAACGAAACCTGGGGCAAAGTTCACTTTGTCCTCACCTTCATCGGCTTCAACCTGGCATTCTTCCCCATGCACATCTTAGGATTACAGGGAATGCCCCGCCGAGTGGTGCAATATGACCCCGCTTTCACCACCTTGAACCAGATTTGTACCGTGGGTTCCCTGATTTTGGCGGTGTCAACGTTGCCCTTTTTGGTCAATGCCGCTTGGAGTTGGTTCAAAGGCCCCGTTGCCAGTGCGAATCCTTGGAATGCTTTAACCTTAGAGTGGCAAACCAGTTCTCCGCCGATTATTGAGAACTTCGAGGAAGAACCACTGTTGTGGTCGGGTCCTTATGATTATGGCGTCGATCGCGAACGGGATGATGATCGCTCGGTCTCTGAGTTACTCGCTGAAGTTAAGGCTCAGATGTAATTAACGTTCCCTGAATACCCCCAGAGACAGAATTAACTGTCAGATTCTTATTAGAAAGCTGTGATTGGGGGTATTCAGGTCTTCAAGTTCTGGCACTTCAACATTGCCATTGCAACACCTGTCCCTAACCATTTGACTTAACTTATGCAAGGTTCTACTGTCGATACCTCTCAAAATCCCCTAGCGACCGCATCTCATGCTGAAGCGGGACATCATGGAGAGCATCCGGATCATCGGATTTTTGGGCTTTATATGTTTCTGTTTGCTGAGGCGATGATTTTCCTCGGCTTGTTTGCGGCGTATCTCACGTTTCGCTCGGTGGCTCAGGTTTGGCCGCCTGAAGGAACACCGGATTTAGAGTTGTTGTTACCTACGGTGAACACCGTTATTCTGGTGTCGAGTAGTTTTGTAATGAATCGTGGTAATCAGGCAATTCGCAACAATGATGTGAAGGGGTTACGTACCTGGTTTGCCATTACGGCGGCCATGGGATTACTGTTTTTGTTTGGTCAAGGATACGAGTATTTTACGAATGAATTTGGCCTGACCGATAATCTCTTTACTAGCACCTTTTATGTCCTGACTGGGTTTCACGGCTTACACGTCACCTTTGGTTTAGGCTTGATTTTGCTGGTTTTGGGGCGATCGCTCAAGTCAGGTCGTTATACCAGTGACAGTCACTTTGGCCCCGAAGCAGCGGAACTCTATTGGCACTTTGTCGATATTGTTTGGATTGTCTTATTTGCCATTCTCTATCTGTTTTAGCGATTAACGCTGAACTTGACTGTAGCCACACAAAACCCCCTGAACTCATGAGAAGTTTAGGGGGTTTTTGTCTTATAACATTAGAACAGTTATGCGATCGTGAATGAGGTCATTGTGCAAAACACAGTCCTAACCACGCGTCATAAACCATTCAAGACTTAGTAACGACCAATGCCTTGACCGGGTTTGTAAACGATGAAGCTCACCGTTTGGCATTGTTTGATGTTATCGAAACCAACCACACGGATGTAGCAGTTGGAGTACTCAGAACGGCACTCACGCACTTCGCTCAAGACATCCTGAGGAGTCGAAGCCGAGAACAGAGGCAGTTTCCACAGAGTCCAGTGGTGGTCCGTGGGGAGGGGATTTTCTTCAAATTCAACCGCAGGAATAAAACCTTGGTCGAACATATATTGGATCTGGCTGATAATTTGTTGGTCAGTCAGAGGGGGAAGATACGAGAGAGTTTCGTAACGACGCTCTTTAGGCAGGGTTTTCATCAGAAATGACTCCTTGTTCTGTGACAAATAATGTTAATCCGGGACATTGGGATCCTCAGACTCCGGGGGTGACAAGTCTTCCACAGAAGTCGAGGCAGGCTCAGCCGTTCGGGTCAGGCGTTCAAGCAATTGACGGCGATGGTCCGTGTTGGACTGCTCAATTTGGGCCATGACCATACTCGGTAACAACTCCAAAATTGTCTCCGCCAGATGAGCGCGTACCGTCAAGACTCGCAGCATGAGTTCTTTATTCTCTTGCATCAAGCCTTGTAGATAGGCTTCACCATCTTGAACACGATTCCCCGAAGAATACTCGCTCAGCCAAAGGGCCAGGGAAGGATTGGTTTCTGAAAGCTGCTCGATAATTGTCCGAACCGCTTGATAGGTCAGGTAACTTTGCAGCACCCGGGCCGTATCGTTGGCGACTTTTTTCGGATACATCTAGGCTTTATCCTTCCCGAAACGCCTTGGCAAAGTTGGATAGAGGGTCATGAGCGCTCCTTAAATTAACCAGAAAATTAAGGGTCGCTCTTACCTCTAGCAACTTAAGCGAGATTAGAGAGTATCAACCGCTTCATACTCGAACTTGATTTCTTTCCAGAGTTCGCAAGCCACGGCCAAGTCAGGAGACCATTTCGCCGCTTCGCGGATGATGTCACCACCTTCACGCATGAGGTCACGACCTTCGTTACGGGCTTGAACACAAGCTTCGAGAGCAACCCGGTTAGCGGTTGCACCAGGAGCGTTACCCCAGGGGTGACCGAGGGTTCCACCACCGAACTGTAAGCAGGAGTCATCGCCGAAGATTTCGAGCAATGCGGGCATATGCCAAACGTGAATCCCACCAGACGCGACGGGCATAACGCCAGGGATAGAAGCCCAGTCTTGGGTGAAGAAGATACCGCGAGAACGATCTTCTTCGACGAAGTCTTCACGCATCAGGTCAACGAAGCCCATGGTGATGCCTTTTTCCCCTTCGAGTTTACCGACGACGGTACCGGAGTGGAGGTGGTCACCACCCGACAGGCGCAGACATTTGGCCAGAACCCGGAAGTGAATTCCGTGGATTTTCTGACGGTCGATGACGGCGTGCATGGCACGGTGAATGTGCAGCAGCACTCCGTTGTCACGACACCAACGAGCTAGGGTGGTGTTGGCGGTGAACCCACCGGTGAGGAAGTCGTGCATGATGATGGGGGTGCCGATTTCTTTGGCGAATTCGGCCCGTTTCATCATCTCCTCGACGGTCGGAGCGGTCACATTGAGGTAGTGACCTTTAATTTCGTTGGTTTCAGCCTGAGCTTTCTCGATGGCTTCTTGCACGAACAAGAAGCGATCGCGCCAGCGCATGAAGGGCTGAGAGTTGATATTTTCGTCGTCTTTGGTGAAGTCCAAACCACCGCGCAGACATTCATAAACGGCGCGACCGTAGTTTTTCGCGGACAGACCCAATTTCGGTTTAATGGTGCAACCGAGTAGAGGACGACCGTATTTGTTCAATTTGTCCCGCTCAACGGTAATGCCGTGGGGAGGACCTTGGAAGGTTTTAACCAGGGCAACTGGGAAGCGGATATCTTCTAAGCGCAGGGCTTTGAGAGCCTTGAACCCAAATACGTTTCCGACGATGGAGGTGAGGATGTTGGTGACAGAGCCTTCTTCAAATAGATCCATCGGATAGGCGACGAAGCAGAAGTACTGGTTGTCTTCGCCGGGGACGGATTCGATATCGTAGCAACGACCTTTGTAGCGATCGAGGTCAGTGAGTCCGTCGGTCCACACCGTGGTCCAGGTTCCGGTGGATGATTCAGCAGCAACAGCGGCAGCGGCTTCTTCTGCCGGAACACCGGGTTGGGGACTCATGCGGAAACATGCCAACAGGTCGGTGTCTTTGGGGGTGTAATCAGGGGTGTAGTAAGTCAGGCGGTAGTCCTGAACGCCTGCTTTATATCCAGCTTTCGCTTGTACCATATTCCTCGCTTTCTCCTTGGGTATCAGGGTTTCGTATAATGAACAACTGTCTACACGCTTCCTAGTCAAGACATCTACGACGGTTGGGTCGTGGTCTGAAGTCTTGATGTCCAACACTCATAGGACCCGATACGGGAGTTGAATGAGCATCAGGGATGGTGAGATCGGTTGAGGTGACTTCCCGCGCGGGTCAGTGCTGGGGTTAGGAACCTGTACCCAGACGACCGACAACGTCGGCGAAAGGCTCAATTCGGCCGACGCTTCGTTTCGGAAACGCAGTCGAATCTTTTTTTCGCGTTAATTTGCGCGTTTGATTTGGGAAGTTCGTGAAGCCAACAGTTCGGATTGAATATTTCCTTACCGAGAAGGATCCTATCATGGATCGGATCCTTTTTCTTTTAGAGTTGACTCATTTTTTTTCGTGACGCCATTGCGATTTTTGGGGAGGCTGATTAGTTTGACTAATGCCAGTCTAATCCCCATCTCAATGTAAAGAAATCTGACAGACTTTAAAGAAAAAAAAAGCCAAGCTCCCCTTGTCTATATCAAGACAAGAGGTCGCAAAGGGCATTTCACCGGCTTTGGGATGGCCGATATCGGTGAGTGGGCGCTCAAGCCCAGGGCAATTTTAGGGACAAATCATCGTCAAAATTCTCAATTTTACTCCCTAGGATTGGTCTTAAGGAGCGGATGAATCAGAGTCAGAACGAGGTTTTAAATGCTGAGCATGAGGAAACAGAGTTGTTAACATCTGATTCAGATGAACTTGGCCATAAATCAGTCGCTTGACAACAGCAGGATTGGATGGACTGTTTGTCGTTGTTTCTGAGTTCGAGGTGTTGGACGGACTCTCTGATGGGGAAGGGTCTGATTGTCTTTCCGGGGGGGGAGAAGATGAGTCTGCTAAATCGATGGGGTCTTCGGGAGGGTCTGGGGAATCTTGGCTGGGGTTTTCACCTGATTCACCTCTGGAATCTGGGCTGATAATGGATTCCTCAGACGACTCGTTAGAAGGCTCATTTTCCCAGGGGGACGGTAGTTCATGAGGAAGGTTTGGGTCTGGCGATCGCATCTGACTGGACGTCCCCTCATCGGGTCTCTCATGAGGCCGAGAGCGATCGCCTAAGACGGTTCCCGCCGCCAGGACTTGATCAGCCGCCACATCCGTATCAATAATCGTTGAAGCGGCTCCAATACTGGCATAGGTGCCAACGGTGCAAGTTCCGATAATTAAGACTCCAGCACCTAAATTCGCTCCGGCTTTGATGCAAATCTCACCTCGGCGAGCATGGAGAACAACGCCTAACCCCAAACAGACCCCATCAGCAATGACGATACGCTCATTTTGTCCCGCTTGTAGCACAACTCCTGGAGCGATCGCCGCATTGGCATGAATCGTCACATCTCCACTGACGAAGACATCCTCACGCTCTAGGGGGGAGATCGGTAGCGGTTGCATTGGGTTCTCACGGGTTATCAAACGTCGGGAATCGGCGAAGGACGATCCGGTGAAGAAACAGCCGTGCCGAGGAGTCTAGTTAAACCAGACCTGCGATCGCACGACTATTTCTCCACCCAATCACCGGCCATCTTCCCTAAGGGCGCTGAATGACCGTCTCCAGAACGCGGCGTTTCGCGTTGGGGTCAATACCAATTAAGCGTACATATTCACCGCGATGATCCTTCATGCAGGCTTCGAGGGCGGGAACCACATCCGTTAACTGAGCGCTGTCGATGGGGGAACAGCTTTTCCACGATTGGGTTTTAAAGCGTCGTGGCGTCGCGTGTTCGGTCCCAATGCGGTATCCCTGAGCCAAGAGCGATCGCACCTGATCGAGAGTATCCTGCTCCAGTTGACGGCTCGTTACCCCACGAGTCCCACCGTTTTTCTGGGACTGATACTGACTAACGCTGGCACCAAAGCCTTTACGACTACTGCTGCTCGCGGCAGCTTGGCCATTAGTTTGAGATTCCGGACGCTGAATAATCGTTTCACTAACCCGGCGTTTCTCGTTAGGGTCAATGCCGATCAACTGAACATATTCCCCAGCATGATCGGCCACACAGGCTTCGAGTTGGCTGATCACCTGATTGAGTTGTTTTGACTCAATGGGGGCGCAGGTTTTCCAGGATTGGGTTTTGAACCGTCGTGGGCTGGCGTGTTCGGTGCCGATGCGATAGCCCTGAGAGAGCAGCGATCGCACCAATTCCACCGTCTCCCCAGTCAGCACACCCTGGCCCGACGAACTCCGAGCGACGGGGCCGTTTCCGGTCACGGCGGCCACTTTCTCAACGGCCCCCTTACTCGGCGGTGTTACC
This sequence comes from Phormidium willei BDU 130791, assembly GCA_001637315.1. Classification (GTDB taxonomy): domain Bacteria; phylum Cyanobacteriota; class Cyanobacteriia; order Cyanobacteriales; family Geitlerinemataceae; genus Sodalinema; species Sodalinema willei. The sequence continues at coordinate 14,407 of LSZA01000001.1, forward strand.
CCATTAGGACGTTGCACGATCGCCTCGACGACGCGGCGTTTTTCATTGGGGTCAATGCCGATCAACTGGACATAGTCCCCGGCGGCCTCAGCGAGAATTTCATTGAGTTCAGAGATGGCCGTTTGGGGAGAGCCCGAAAGAGTCCCCACCGTCAACCAAGACTTCGTTTTGAAGCGACGAGCCGAGGCCCGTTCCACTCCAATCTGATAGCCCGACTGCAACAGAGAGCGCACCTGATCGGCCGCACTCGCATCAAGACTCGCGCCATGGCTCGACGCGGCCGGACGAGTGCCATTGCCGCGACTAGCCCGATACGACGAGGTCCCGGACGATTGACCCCCACCAGCAGTTGGGGTTTCTCCGGGACGCTGAATAATCATTTCGCTGACACGCCGTTTAGCATCTGGGTCAATGGCGATCAAACGCACATATTCTCCAGAATGCTCTCGTAACACCGTTTCGAGTTCCGAGAGGGCGCGATCGGCGCGGGTGTTCGATAGAGTCCCGGCCGTCAGCCAAGACTTGGTTTTGAATCGGCGGGCGTTGGCGTGTTCGATGCCGATTTTATAGCCCTGTTGGAGCAAGCGCTTGACTTGCCCATTCACTTCATTATTTAAACTCATACTCCCTACTGACGTATCCTCAGATACAGCGATGTCCTTGCCGTCACCGTTACGATTTGCTGCAACAGCTTGCCGTCGCGCAGAAGACTCACCCCGTTGATGTAAGGATGAGGAGATTCCCCGCTGCACCGTAACATTAGCGTCAAGCAAATACTGTGCGAAATCCCGATCTACGGGTCGTACATCGGGCAGCCGATCCGCCTCGGCTTGGGTGGTAATCACAGAACCAGATGCCACATATTTTCCAGGAGGAATCTCAACATCCTGGACTAAGGTATGCATCATGACCACCGAACCTTGACCCACCCGTGCATTAAATACCGTCGAACGAAAGCCAATAAAGCAGTCGTCTCCGATGTATGCCGGGCCATGAACCAAGGCTAAATGAGCAATACAACTATTGCGACCGATCCACACCGCGTATTCACGCTGGCGATCGCCCACAACTGTTGCACCATTCAGCCCATGAATGATGACTCCATTTTGAATATTCGCGTGATCGCCGATATAGAACGGCGACTCCGCATCGGCTCGAACCGATGTCCCCGGTGCGATCGTTGCCCCTTCACCGACGGTGACATCGCCGATGATATTGGCAAACGAATGCACATAGGCTGTGCTGTGGATTTTGGGTTCGGCAAGCTCCCGCTGGGGGGATGGAGCCGCGCGCTTGCGGACAACCATAACGAATTTCGTTCCTCAATCAACTCAATGATCCCAAACTGCTCAGGCTTCACCTCGACAGTATGGGTTAAAACATGGCTAAAAACTTTAGTTCCTAGGCTGCGACCGGTTCACAATTAGTAACGATCTTTTTTGTTATAAACCTGTCGGTTTTCCAAGCTCACAGTATCGATAATGCCCACGGTGAGTGCATCAATCGGACAACTCTCGCGGCCCGGTTCAACCCGAGCAGCACTACCGCGACTGAACAGAACCCACTCACCGGTTCCAGCACCGACGAGATCCGCTGCGACTTCATACTTGGGGATTAACTCTCCCTGAGCATCAACAAGTTGCAACACAAGGAGTTTAAGTCCCCTCATGGTCTCTAGTTTTTGGTTGCTGACGACGGTTCCGCAGACTCTGGCAATTTGCATTATCTTCTGCTGGCTTAGCGGCTAATGGAGCGGGGTGAGCCGATGCTCTCGCGGAACTGCTCAACCGCTTCGGTATAGCGAATCGGCAGAACATACTCCAGGTTCTCGTGAGGCCGAGCAATAATATGGGTCGATAAGACTTCTCCCCCATTGACCCGTTTCACATTATCCGTTCCGGCTGAGATAGACGCTTGCACTTCCGAGACATCGCCCCGGACGATGACCGTCACCCGACCTGAACCAATTTTTTCATACCCCACTAGGGTCACCCGAGCGGCTTTCACCATGGCGTCAGCGGCTTCGACCACTGCCGGAAACCCGAGGGTTTCAATCATTCCTACGGCAATTGACATTGTTTTGTTAACTCCTGCAATAAATCATTATCCGGACTGAGAGCGTGGCCCGAGAGACCATGGGGTTCATGTCCTCAAGGCGATCACGAGCGATCGCCGACCCACGTCTAACGTTAGGTGTTTCGATTAGTACGTCCGGAACTGATCGACTTCCTCGGTGTAGCGAATTGGCAGGACGTACTCCAAGTTCTCGTGAGGACGGGCAATGATGTGCGTCGATAGCACCTGTCCACCATTGACTCGGTTAGCCGCATCAATCCCAGCTGAGACTGACGCTTGCACTTCCGAGACATCGCCCCGGACGATGACGGTGACGCGACCTGAACCAATCTTTTCATAACCGACGAGAGTCACCCGAGCGGCTTTCACCATCGAGTCAGCCGCTTCCACCACTGCCGGAAACCCCAGCGTTTCAACCATTCCTACCGCAATTGACATGACGAGTATCGCTCCTTGAAAAAATGACGCGTGATGCGTTTGAACTCTAAATGAACCTGGCGATCGCCGTGAGCGATCCCCAATGGACGTGCCAAAACTTGGCTCGACAAAGCTTCTGGCTGCCAGGATAGTTCCAGACCAGACCGCGCAGGCCCATGTCTTCCGACATGACTGTTGGCTCCTCTGCCTACGGGCCTGACCCCTGGGCTGACCAGAAATTTCAGTGAGCGCAAAATTTTGACGGGGAAGGCGAATTTATTCAATCCCAATACAAAGATTAGGAAACTTTGGCTCCTTTGACAATATAAAGCAAGATGATATTTTCAAATCGGATAGTTTAATAAAAGTTAACTCGCAACATCCGCCCCCATTCCTAGCCTCCCGGAACATCTCCAATGAGGGGATCGCGGACTCACTACCCTATAATTGCTGTATTGCTTAAAATTCTTCATTACACGTAGGCCAAGGGAAACGAGACCCCACCCGGTCGTCGTCCCGCTTGGGTTGGGGGTGTCTCCCGGCGCTCGGCCAGCCCATAAAACTGTTGTTAGATGTACTCAAACTCCCGATAAGATGAGTGGTTTTCCCCTACAGACCTGCTGGTTCGTACCATTGTACGGACTCATAGGTGCCATCCTAACCCTACCCTGGTCCGTTGGCTGGGTGCGACGAACCGGACCCCGTCCGGCCGCCTACCTGAACCTACTGATGACCTTAGTGGCGTTCATCCATGGCTCCCTGGCCTACTTCCAAAGCTGGGGACAACCTCCCCAACAAATTGTCTTCTCCTGGCTCAACGCCGCCAACCTAGACCTCTCCCTGGCCATCGAAATTTCCCCCCTAAGTCTCGGGGCCATGGAACTCGTCACTGGGCTAGCTCTACTTTCCCAACTCTATGCCCTAGGCTACATGGAAAAAGACTGGTCTCTAGCCCGCTTCTTCGGGCTGATGGGGTTCTTTGAAGCCGCCCTCGGCGGCATCGCCCTGAGTGACTCGCTGCTGCTGAGTTACGGACTCCTAGAAATGCTGACCCTATCGACCTATCTGCTGGTGGGCTTTTGGTACGCCCAACCCCTGGTCGTCACCGCAGCTCGGGATGCCTTCCTCACGAAACGGGTCGGCGATATCCTGCTCCTAATGGGCTTAGTGGCCCTATCGAGCTATGGAACCGGCTTAACCTTCAGCGAACTCGAAACCTGGGCCGAAACCAACCCCTTGCCTTTCTGGACTGCGACCTGGTTAGGACTCGGACTCATTGCCGGTCCTCTGGGCAAATGTGCCCAATTTCCCCTCAACCTCTGGCTCGACGAAGCCATGGAAGGTCCTAGCCCCGCCTCCATCATGCGTAACTCCGTGGTCGTTTCAGCGGGAGCCTATGTTCTCATTCGCCTGCAACCGGTCTTTACTCTCTCCCCGGTGGTCTACGATGCCCTAATTATCATCGGCACGGTCACCGCCATCGGCAGTTCGCTGATGTGTCTGGCGCAAATTGACCTAAAACGAGCCTTATCCCATTCCACCAGTGCCTACATGGGGCTAGTCTTTATCGCCGTCGGTCTCGGACAAGTGGATATTGCCCTACTGCTACTGCTGACCCATGCGATCGCCAAAGCCCTAGTCTTTTCGAGCATCGGCTCAATTATCCTGGCCACCAACAGTCAGAACATGACCGAAATGGGTGGACTCTGGTCACGAATGCCGGCTACCACCACCGCCTTTTTAGTCGGGTCGGCCGGTCTGGTGTCGATCTTACCCCTCGGAACGTTTTGGACCTTTCGACGTTGGGTCAACGGCTTTCAGGAAGTGCCTCCCGGCTTAGTCTTAATCCTGTTGTTGGTGAATGCTCTCATGGCCGTGAGCCTCACTCGAGTCTTCCGCTCCGTCTTTTTAGGGGAACATCAAGCCAAAACTCGCCGCACTCCCGAAGCCCCCTGGACTATGGCGGTTCCGATGGTCTCGTTGACCCTCGTGACCCTATTGGTTCCCCTCATGCTGCAACATTGGCAATTGCTTCTAACCTGGGATGGTCCTTGGGCCTTCTCCCACAATCCCCTGATTCAGTTTGGCAGCCCCCTCTTGATTGCCAGTGGTGTCCTAGGGGTGATCCTGGGCAGTCTCATGCCCCTTCAACGTACTAACGCGCGATCGCAGCAACTCTCAGTCCGCTTCTGGCAAGATCTCCTCGCCTACGATTTCTATATTGATCGCCTCTACCGAGTCACCGTCGTCGCCTTGGTCTCTAGCTTCTCTCGCTTCGCCTCGGGCTTCGATCGCTACATCGTCGATGGGGCCGTTAACCTCGTCGGTTGGATGGCGATTTTCAGTGGCCAAGCCCTCAAATACAGCATTTCGGGTCAATCACAATCCTACGTCTTGACCATTTTGGCGGCCACCGGTATCCTCGTCTTCCTAGCCTGGTGGGGGTTCTAGTTCTCTCACCATTAACAGTCTTCCTCAACAACGCTCTTCCTCAACGTTGGTGCCTGAACCCCCCGATCGGTCAAAGCGAATCACGAACAAGAACTACGCCCTAAAAACTACGAATGCTGAGTGCCTTACTTCTAATTCCCCTAACAAGCGCCATTATCATTTGTCTGCTGCCCGAATCTTTGCCCTCGCGGCGGTTTCGGAGCATCAGCTTTGTGGTGCTGACGATTGTCTTTGGCCTCACCCTCAGTCTCTTAGCTGACTTCGATTCCAGCCTGGGTGGATTGCAGTTGACTGAGCAGGTTGCCTGGGTCGATTGGCTCGGGTTGAGCTACCATCTGGGACTCGATGGCATTTCCTTACCCCTAGTGCTTCTCAACCAACTGCTGACGGCGATCGCCATCCTCAGTAGCCCCGACAAACTTGAACGACCGCGCCTCTACTACAGTCTGATTTTAATTCTCAACCTCAGCGTCACCGGGGCCTTTCTCTCCCTGGACTTGTTGCTGTTCTTCATCTTCTATGAACTCGAACTGATCCCCCTCTATCTCCTGATTGCGATTTGGGGGGGCGATCGCCGCAACTATGCCGCCACTAAATTTCTCCTCTACACCGCCACCTCGGGCATTTTCATCCTAGCCGCCTTCCTCGGACTGGTCTGGCTCACCGGCGCCTCCAGTTTTGACTACAGCGTTCTCCCCGCAGGAGCCTTACCCATCGGCACTCAGTTACTGATCCTAACGGGCCTACTCATTGGCTTTGCCATCAAAATCCCCATCTTTCCCTTTCACACCTGGCTTCCCGATGCCCACGTCGAGGCGTCAACCTCCGTCTCGGTTCTCTTAGCCGGCGTTCTCTTAAAACTGGGGACCTATGGCCTCCTACGCTTCTGTGTCGGGATGTTGCCCGAGGCTTGGTCTGTCGCTGCCCCCGTCCTGGCTATTTTTGCGGTCATTAGCGTCCTCTATGGGGCGTTTACCGCCATTTCCCAGCAAGATATGAAAAAAATGGTGGCCTACTCCTCCATCGCCCATATGGGCTATATTTTGCTGGCCGCAGCGGCGGGAACGCACCTGAGTTTGTTGGCGGCGATCGCCCAATCGGTCAGTCATGGCCTCATCTCGGCCATGTTGTTCCTCCTGGTGGGAGTTGTGGGTAAGAAAACCGGCACTCGCGATATCGACCAACTCCGTGGCTTACTCAACCCAGAACGGGGTTTGCCCATTATCGGTAGTTTGATGATCGTCGGCGTCATGGCCAGTGCCGGCATTCCCGGACTGGTGGGCTTTGTCTCAGAGTTTCTGGTGTTCCGAGGGAGTTTTCCGGTGTTTCCGCTGGCCACTCTCTTGTGTTTGGTGGGAACCGGCTTAACGGCGGTCTATTTCCTCTTGATGGTGAATCGCGTTTTCTTTGGCCGCCTCTCGGATATCGTGACCAACTTGCCTCCTGTGCAATGGCGCGATCGCGTCCCGGCCTTAGTTCTAACCCTCTTATTGGTAGTGTTTGGCCTGCAACCCAATTGGCTCGTCCGTTGGAGTGATGCCGATGCAGCGCGATTGGTTCCCCCAGTGGCCCTGGCCCAACTGTCCTCGGCGGACTTATCCACACCGGAACGGGTTTCTAGCCAATTTTTGGACCCGACTCCCTAAAGGATGAGGATCTCCGGGCCAGCCATCGCCTCTATCCATGCCCTCCATCGCTCCCCTACTGTTAACCAACCGTCAACCGCTGATCTCATGGTGACTACCCCTCTTGCCCCCTCAAACCACCCTCTGGCGGACTATATTCACCGCCTGGAACAAGGACAGGCCTTATTGAACGACACCCCGGAGAATGTCTTGGAAGTGGTCGGCATTCTTAAAAGCTATGGGGTGGTTCTCGATGCCTATTCCAAGAACCTGATTTATATCGCCCAGGAGCAGTTTTTAGTGCTGTTTCCCTTCTTTAAGTATTTCAACGGGGAGGTGACGCTCTCGAAGCTGCTGCGCTTCTGGTGGCACGATCGCATCAACTATGAGTATGCCGAATACTGTATGCGAGGAATGCTCTGGCACGGCGGCAATGGGGTGGACCGCTATGTCAATAGTGACGAGTTCAGTCAAGCCGCTGAAGAGGCGATTCAAGCCAAGCTACGAGGTAATCCGCTCCTGTCGCTCCTGCATCGTCTTTTCCCCGATTTTCTCCCCGAACAGGTGCGGATGTTTTGCTACTACAGCGCCCTGGGACAGTTCTGGCGGGTGATGAGTGATATGTTCTTGGCGTTGAGCGATCGCTATGATGCCCAAGAGATTCACTCGATTCGCGATGTAGTCAAACATATCCTCGATGGTCTCGTGGCGGCGGCCAATCAGCCCATTACCTACAGGGTTGAGATTCAGGGACAATCCTATGACATGATGCCCGAGTCAGCGGGACTAACGTTCCTGATGGATACCGCTGTCCCCTATGTCGAGGCGATTTTCTTCCGAGGAGCGCCTTTTCCCGGAACCGTCTCCTATAACGCTCAAGCGTTCCAGATTCCCGATGAACAGGGTGATTTTACCTATGGCGCCCTCTATGCTGACCCCTTACCCATTGGCGGTGCGGGGATTCCCCCCACTCAGTTAATGCAAGATATGCGCCATTTTCTACCGGAGTATCTCCATGAGGTCTATCGGCGTGGGACTCGTGGCGAGGATGATATCCGGGTGCAGATCTGTGCCACGTTCCAGAAGTCGATGTTTTGCGTGACCACGGCGGCGATTCAAGGGCTGGCCCCTCATCCCCTAACGACTCAGGAGCCGCAGCAACAGGCGGAGAACCGGGCTTATTTGGAACATTGGATGAACCGCTTTCTAAGTTCTCGGATTCGGGAAGCCAACGCTTAAGTCTCTGGAGTGGCTTCGGCTTGGGGGAAAACGGAGGCTTGCGGTAGCCAAAGGACAAAGGTGGTGCCGCGATCGCCGGGGAAGTCGTCGTCAGGATGGTGGGCTGGACTGATGACCCAGATATCTCCTTGCATCTGGCGCACCAAGTCTCGGGCGATGGCCAGTCCCAGGCCAGTTCCGGGAATCTCTCCTTGAGCCTGAATGCCCCGGAAACGACGCTGAAAGAGGTTGGCTTGGTCTTCAGGTGGAATTCCAACTCCGGTGTCGCTAAGGGTCATGGCAACGCCCGCTCCGAGTCCATCCTGATGGCTGGGGCGAACGTCGATGCGGATTTGACCGCCCGAGGGGGTGTATTTGAGGGCGTTGTCGATGAGATTACCGGCGGCTTCGATGACGGCGCGACGATGGCCGAGGACGGGGGGGAGGGGGTCGGCGAGGGTCCAGTTGAGTTGAAGTTGGCGATCGCCGGCAATGGCGGCGGCTGAGCTCAGGAGGGGGTCGAGAAGTTCCGCGAGGTCAAGGGGGCCGGTTGAGTCTTCGCCTCCGGGAAGTAGGGGATAGGGCTGGCTGGCTGGGGAGTCATTGGCTGGAGAGGGGTCGCAGGTAGAGGGGTCTGGGGAGACGTTGTCGCCTGCACTGGATTGGGGTAAGACGAAGGGATCGGTGTCGATCGCCCCTCGGAAGTCTTGGAATAAATCTTGCAGTCGGTAACTTTCTCGCAGGATGTTATCGGCATGGGAGCGGCGAGGATCGTCGCTCGGGAGTTGTTTGACGAGGAGTTTGCCGAAGATTTGTAGGGCCGTTAGGGGATTGCGGAATTGATGCAGCCAGTCATGAAGTAGGTCATGTTGTTGGCGTTGCAGGTGTTGGTGTTGTCGATAACGGCGTTCAGTCCATTGTTGCCGTTGTTCCATGAGACAGGCCAGGGCGATGGTATGGGCGACCTGTTCGACGAAGCGGCGATCGCCTTCGCTCCAAGGTTGATGGGTACGAGCCGTCACTAATAGCCCCACGGCAATGTTGTCATGGATCAGCGGCATGACCAGTTGATAGGTGTCGTCGCTATCATTGTCGTCTCCGGGCAAGTCGGCTTCTCGATTCGACTCGCCCTTAGAACCGGGGAGGAGGGGATAAGCCTGACGGTTGGCTGAGAGAACACCGGTTTCGGGGCGATGGCGGTCTCCGTTGGCTTGGCGATTGGGTTCGGCTGAACGCAGTTGGATCATTGGACGGCTCTGGCGATCGTCATCGACTGAGATGTCATCTGAGATGTCATCCCAGACGACGCGGCGATCCGGGGACGGCTTGGCAATGGCAGCCACTAATTTGTGATCATCTCCCCCGAGAAAGGTCTCAGCCAGATAGACCACCACAGGGGAGGCCCCTAGGGTGGTTTCAAGCAGTGCCACTTGTTCTTGGCACAACAACATCAATTCGGAACTCATGGTTAATGTTGACATCGCGCTTGGCGTCAATCCTCAACGTGAGACTGCCCGTGAGTCCCTAACGATCCATCTGTAATCTCCCATTTTCCCTCCAGGGAGCCATTTTCTGAGAGCTTTGTTAATTTTTGTAACAGCTTAACTCGGGGTGGGAATGCCTGAACGTATTTCTGTGCGCTGAATAGACGCTTAAAAATAACTTATAGGATTTGCAAAAAGCAGTTGAAAATCTTGTCAAGATCTGATATATTTTGCTCGGTTTTGGTAGCTATCACTACAACCCGTCGGCAAACAGAGGAGGTAATACACCTTGGCAAGAAGACGCAAGAGAAAGAGCCGTCGCCGTCAAGAAGGACGAAGAATCTTAGAACACGTTCCTCAGTATAGTATTGAGAGCGGTGAAGATAAACCCGTCACGGCTGCACGTAAGTATATCAAATCTGAGCAAATTGCGCCCCCGGCACTACTTTTAGTCAAGCGCAACGAGCATACAACTGACCGCTATTTTTGGGCAGAGAAAGGTCTGTTTGGCGCGCAATACGTCGAAGAAAACCATTTTCTGTTCCCCAGTTTGCGGTTAGTGATTGAACGGCAAGAGAAAATCCAAGCTGCGACCACGAGTTCCTAAGTGCATGACGAGAACACCCTAGCAAGGGTTCTTTGTACTAGATCTCACTTCGGCCGTTCGCTCACTCTGTGAGGGATTGGGGTTGTAAGTCTGGCAGGGCTCGTTGTAGAGCCGCCAACTCGTCCCGATGGCCGATAATTATGGCAATACTTCCCTCAGCTTCTAGGTTGGGGGGAGTTTTTTCATCGATGTTGTCTGTGGCTTTAACCGTCAGCGAAACCTGTTCGCGACGATTGGCCTGTTTCCAATAAAAAACACCGGCGAGGGGGGAAAGTAAGACTAGGGCTATGATACCTTGAGATAGACTCGGGATGAGGGTTGCCAGCACTAACGCCACACAGAGGAAACCCACGGCGGCTAAAAGACTCAGAAAAATAGCAAGAAACCAACTGGCACGAACATTGCCCTCGAAGGTAACACGGTTGTCCTCTGGGTTAAATCCTGTAACCTGATAGCGACGTTGGCAGAGATAGTCTTTTAACTGACTCGAAAGGTCTTCAGGAGGGCGATGACTGGCGAGGTGCAAGACCTCGGTGCGATCCTTAACGGATGCACGGATGAAGAAGAAAAGCCCCACCGCCATTAACAACGTGGGGATGGCGATCGAGTTTAACGAGAGTGTATCCATTGAGACTGACTTTAACTTTACATAATTTTACAGTTTGGCCGTCCTCTCTGTCAGCCGATTCGACGAATCGGGTTTGGGGGAACAAGGCCATACAATACAATGTAAGGTAGGGGTCGTCGTTGGCACTGCTGACTGTTCGTCGGAGCCAATCTTCGGTTTGACCCATTCTCGGTTCTCGGGACATCCCTAGGGTCATCGATACACCACTCACCTGCATAACACCCATGGAGTTATCCGCCATGTCAACTCCCATCATCTTAGTCCAACCGACATTAGCCCAGGCTCCCCCGGAAACGGGAGCGGCTGACGGTTCCTCTCCCCCCATTCTCTGGATGGGGGTTTCGGGGTTGCTATTGGTGAGTGCGATCGCCGCCGGTGTGGCCTACAAAACCACGAAAGACAAACTTGGTAAAAAACTACGCACCGAAGAGTTTAAGAACCGAGAACTTCACAAGAAATATAAACGGGCCATCGATACCATCAGCAAGATGGAGCGCAACCCCGACTTAATCCACTCGCGGGAGTTCAACCTGGACTATCTGCGGATGCGCATGGAAGAAGAAACCTTCCACTTTGGCATTGTCAACCAGATCAAGGTCAAGGTGAAAAGTAAAATTTCCGTGGCCCTACGGCCAAGTGCAGAAAACCGAGGGACAGGACGGCAGGTTAACGAAACCTTCGATGTAGAATACGAAACCGGGAGCGGGGCTAGCATCAAAAAACGAGTCCTGTTCCGCATTCAGATTAAACTCACCAAACTGCCAACGCAACCCACGAGCGCCACCATCAGCCAGATTATTGACTGTATTGAAACCTATCTCAGCCCAGCCGGAGATAATGATACTTGGCAGCCGGCCCTACAGGGTCGTGTCGCCTATATCCACTGGGATCAGACCGCTAAACCGACTCCGCTACTGGTGCTTGAACAGAGTAATGAGGGGGTTAACGTGACCTTCCGCACCACCCGCAGCAATGCCGCCGGTGGGCCGCCGAGTAGTTCCTTACCCAAGTCAGGGGCCGCCTCAGGAGTGCCACCCCGTACTCGTCCGGCGACCAGCCGCCCGAAAACCAGCCGTCCCACAACAACCCGCCCGAAAACCAGCCGTCCCACAACGACCCGGCCCAACCGAGGCAGTTCGGGTTCATCGAAAACTCGCCGTTCTAGTCGCACCACTCGACCGTCTTAGTTGACCTAAAAAAATGACACAAAAAAGAGGACGATAGTAATTTGGTTTATCCTTATGAGATTAAGCCTTTTTCGGGCTTTTGCGGTTTTTATCGTCCTCTTTTAACTGTCCGAATTGACTGTCTAACGGCTATGAGACCAGGTGAGATAGGGCAGTTGAGTGGCCGTTTGGCGCACCGCATCGATTTGCGTCACCAGTTGTCCACAACTGTCCCAGAGTCCGTCTAGGAAACTGTGGCGAGCGCCTTCGGGCATGGAGACCGTCAAGACCAGTTTATCGCCAGCGCGGACTTCCATGCGGTCGAGATCGAGGGTTAGAGGGAGTTTGGGGCTGGTGGCGATCGCCGCTTGTAGGGCCTTGACATCATCCGGGGCGGCGGTGACACAGGGAACTCCCATCGCCACACAGTTTCCGAAGAAGATTTCAGCGAAACTTTCCCCGATTAAGCCTTGAATGCCCCAGCGTTGGATGGCTTGCGGGGCATGTTCACGACTCGAACCACAGCCAAAATTGGCATTGACGACTAAGAGACTCGCCTCCTGATAGGCGGCGACATCAAAGGGATGTTCGCCTTTCATTTGGCTGCGATCGTCTTCAAACGCATGATCGCCGAGGCCGTCAAAAGTAACACAGCGCAGAAAGCGGGCGGGAATAATGCGATCGGTATCGATATCATCTCCCGTTAACGGGATACCGCGTCCAGAAATTTGTTTAACTTGAGTCATGGTTTGGGGAAGGGAACAGGGAATAGGGAACAGGGAACAGGGAATAGGGAACAGGGAAGACTCACCCCTATCTCCACCCGGCCGGGAAGAGATAACCTGTGATCGCTCCTAGGGAATAGGGGTTGGGGGATTTCGGGTTAAATCCAGTCCCGGACATCGGCTACGGTGCCGTGGATGGCAGCGGCGACAACCATCGCTGGACTCATTAAGAGGGTTCGCCCCGAGGATGAGCCTTGACGGCCTTTGAAATTGCGGTTGGAGGATGAGGCGCTAATTTGATCGCCTTGTAACTTGTCTGGGTTCATGGCTAAACACATCGAACAGCCCGCATTACGCCATTCAAACCCAGCCTCAATGAAGACTTTGTCTAAGCCTTCAGCTTCCGCTTGGCGTTTGACCTCCTCAGAACCGGGAACGACAAAGGCTTTAATTCCCTCGGCGACTTTACGGCCTTGGGCAAACTTGGCGGCTTCGCGTAGGTCACTTAAACGGCCATTGGTGCAACTGCCGATGAAACAAACATCGATTTTTGTACCTTGGATGGGTTGTCCAGGGGATAGCTGCATGTACTGATAGGCTTCTTGGGCGATCGCGCGATCGCCCTGCGGCAGACTCTCTGGCATCGGAACCGATTCATCGACACCAATCCCCTGGCCCGGCGTAATCCCCCAGGTAATTGTAGGAGGAATCTCCTGGGCATCGAAGACGACTACATCATCGTACTCAGCATCGGCATCACTACGAATCTCGTTCCACCAGCGTAGCGCTCGCTGCCAATCTTCCCCTTGTGGGGCAAACTCGCGCCCCTGAATATAGTCATAGGTGGTCTGATCGGGGTTGACATAGCCGCAGCGAGCGCCCCCTTCGATGGACATATTGCAAACGGTCATCCGTTCTTCCATCGTCATCTGCTCAAACGTCGTACCGGCATATTCATAGGCATAGCCGACGCCACCTTTGACCCCGAGTTTGCGGATAATATGTAGAATCACATCCTTGGCATAGACCCCAGGACGCAGTTGGCCATTGACCTCAATGCGACGTACCTTGAGTTTGTTCATTGCCAGAGTTTGCGAGGCGAGAACATCGCGAACCTGACTGGTGCCAATACCAAAGGAAATCGCGCCAAAAGCGCCGTGGGTGGAGGTGTGGCTATCCCCACAGGCGATGGTCATTCCCGGCTGTGTCAGACCCTGTTCCGGGGCGATGACGTGAACAATGCCCTGACGGCCGGACCCGACATTATTGAAGCGAATTCCATATTGCTTGCAGTTGTCCTCAAGGGCTTGAATCATCTCTTCGGCGAGGACATCGCTAAAGGGACGAGCCTGGTTTTCGGTGGGGACAATATGATCGACCGTGGCCAGGGTGCGTTCGGGGAAGGGAACCGTTAGATCCCGTTCCCGCAACATGGCAAACGCTTGGGGGCTGGTCACTTCGTGAATTAGATGTAGCCCGATAAATAACTGTGTTTGTCCTGACGGCAATGTACCAACGCGGTGCGTTTGCCAGACTTTATCGAATAGTGTTCCCTTACTCATTACGGGCAGCGTTTTTGTGGTAGGCGTAGTCTTTGATTTTATCGCAAATCTTCAGCACATTGATCACAAAAAAGTCCCGATCTTAGAACAAGATCGGGAGCATTGAGCTGTCGGTGAGGGGTGGGCCAAAACCGTTAGAGATCTGGGGCCGCGATCGCCGCCGCAACGGTCGGCGTTTCAGCCGTTGCTGACTGAAGGACTGGGGATTTAATGACCGCGTCATTGGCCAACGTAAACAGAGGATTCGAGAGAATCCCGGCGACCGAGGTAAAGATGAGCGCGACCACTAATCCCACCTGTAGCGGACGCATTCCGGGCAAATTCCAGCGCACCTCGGGATAGGTTTGCACCGCCTCGGACATTTCCTGGGGTTCTTTGACAACCATCATCTTGACGACGCGGATGTAGTAGTAAATCGAGACAACACTCGTGACGAGACCGAGGAGAACCAGGCCATAGAGTCCCGCTTGCCAACCGGCCCAGAAGAGGTAGATTTTGCCGAAGAAGCCGGCCAGGGGTGGAATCCCTCCAAGGGACAATAGGCAAATGCTCAAGCCTAGGGTGAGTAGGGGATCTTTATGATAGAGACCGGCATAGTCACTAATGCGATCGCTTCGTGTCCGTAGAGAGAAGAGAATCACACAGGTGAACGCTCCCAGGTTCATGAACAGGTACACCATGAGATAGAACATCATACTGGCGTAGCCGGCATCGGTTCCCGCGAGAAGGCCAATGGTGACAAATCCCGCTTGAGCGATGGAGGAGTAAGCCAGCATCCGTTTCATGCTGGTTTGAGCTAGGGCGACGACGTTCCCGAGGACCATACTGAGAATGGCCAGGGCCGTGAAGACAAAGTGCCATTGCTCGGTCATGGAGCCAAAGGCGGTCACCAGCAAGCGGATGGCGATCGCAAAACCAGCGGCTTTCGAGCCAACGGAGAGAAAGGCCACGACAGGTGTCGGTGAGCCTTCATAGACATCAGGAGTCCATTGGTGAAAGGGAACCGCTGAGATTTTAAAGGCAATGCCGGTAATGATGAAGACCAGAGCGATAGCCAGGCCAATGGCTTGACTATCGGGACTCTTGGCCACAGTGGTGGCAATTTCATCGAGTTGAGTTTGACCGCCCGAGAGTCCATACAGGAGAGACACTCCATAGAGAAAGACAGCGGAACTCGACGCACCAATCAACAAGTATTTTAAGGCGGCTTCATTCGAGCGAGTATCCCGTTTCATATAGCCCGTCAGTAGATAGGAGGAAATACTGAGGGTTTCGAGGGCGACAAACACGGTGACCAATTCATTGGCCCCGGCCAGAAACATCCCGCCTAGGGTGGCCGTCATGAGGATGGCTAAAAACTCAGCGAGAGAGGTGCCACTTTGTTCGACATAACGGACTGACATCAGAATCGTCACAGCCGTCGACAGGGCAATAATGCCCCGAAACACCAAACTGAGGGGATCACTATTGAAGGCACCGAGGAACCCGAATGGCATGGGGTTATCCCATTGCAGGACGAGGGCGGCTACCGCAGCCAACAGTCCTAAAATTCCTAAATAGGGGGTCCATTTGGCCGATTTACGGCCGCTGATGAGATCAACAATCAGGACCAGGAGGAGGGTTGTCAGAACGATGCCCTCTGGCAAAATAGTCCCAGCATTCAACTGAGACGCAAGGTTGGCAACATCCATAGACGTTTAAGCTTAAGGTTTATTAACAGTATCGTCCCACATCGGCCCAAACGTGAACAGTCTGGACGGGGGAATAAGCATCTCTCGGCTAGAGATGTTGGGGGCCGACGTCCCGGTTGAGGAAGGCGACTCCCCGTTGATTGTATCTTAAGGAACAGTTAACGGGGAATTGGTCTCGAAGAGTGAGTCCCGGTTGAGCAGCCATAGGAGGCAACATCCATGCCAAGATATAGACTAATCCCTCACCTTCTTGATGGACTGCCCTCATGGACTGGACGATTCCCCTACATGTGCAACAACAGGACTTTATCACGCGCCTACAAGAACTCAGGCGTTGTCCCAATTCTTCACCCATTCTCAATCATGATTGTCCAGGGGTTTGGTCAGAACAGGTCAAGATTTATGGCGATCGCCTCTCGACGATTCGTGCTAACTGTCGGCAACGAATTGTCAAATCTGATCCCATTATTCCCGTCAGTGAGCTGTGGAAACAGTATCTATTAGAAGGGTTAGCGGCGACAACGGTCAGCTTGATCTGGCCCCATTCCTTGCGGACATCGGCCGCAGAGCAGGACCCCAATCACGACCCCAACCACGGCCACGAACACGGCCAAGACCCCAATCGCGCTCAGTGCTATTGGCTTGAGGATGCGTCAGGGGAGCCAGAATCCGGGTTGCGGGTTCAGGTGATGGCGGTGACGGGGGAGACCCTGACTGAGGTAGCGGGGCCAGTGAAGCCAAACGAGAGTGATCTGGTGATTTGGGTTTGGATTCAAGAGTCTCTCGATGATGCGTATCAGGACTATCATCCAATTATTTTAGGATTTCTGCCGAGCGATCGCCTCCCCTCTCAAAATACACTTCGTCTGGATCAACTTTGGTATGGGGGAGGGTTACGAGGCTACGTTGAGGCCAACAAATCGCGACAACTTCGTCAATCTCAAGCCTGGCTGCGTCCACTCATGGGAAGTGCCAATTGTCCTTACCCCTTAGCGATCGCCGCTGATGGCAAAACCATCGCCAGTACGAGCTATGATGGCAGTCTTAAACTCTGGCGCTTAAGTGACACCCAACTCCAAGATGCCTTGGGCGGACGAAGTTGGTCAACGGCCCCCTCGACGACGGGTTCAGCCGGACAAACCCTCTCGACACGAGATGCTGATCAGATCTACCATTGTTGTCACTCGGGCCAGGGTCAATTGTTGCGATCGTTGCCGGGCTTTCGCAGCGGGGTAACGGCGGTGCTACTCGATTTTCCGGGAGAACAACTCATTTGCGGGAGCCAGGGCGGTAGAATTGAGATTTGGCAGGTTGAAAGCGGCCAAAAACAACATTCATTTACGGCCCACGAGGGGGGAATCCGCTTTTTAGCCATTTCTGCCTCGGGGACCCTCTTTGCGAGTACAGGCAGCGATCGCCAGCTTCGGGTTTGGCAATGGTGCGATCAGACCCTGACGCTCCTGTTTTCTCAGATCCGCGATGGTATTTCTAGCATTACCCTCTCCCCCGATGGATCTCAGGTTGGCTGTGGCTTTCAGAATGGACAGATTGAAGTTTGGTCGGTGGCCAGCGGTGAAAGCTTTTATCGGCTTAAGGCCCATTCCGGTCCCGTGCGATCGCTGTCCCTGAGTGATGATGGCACCTCCCTGGCCAGTAGCAGCGTCGAGCGCACCCTCAAACTCTGGAAAACCGACAGCGGCGATCTTGAGGGTTTGCGCACCGGCCATGCCGATCCCCTAATTTCCGTCTCTCCCAATGCCGACGGCTGTTGGGTTGATGTCAGTTTATTCCAAGCCGATCCTCCGAGCTGGGCCGCCCGTTAAAATGGCTGGAGCCAGATTTCTACAAAAGCGGACTTATTAACACAGGCTTGACGTTTTGTCAAGAAAAAATAGTGGGCGTGAATCGGGGATTTTTTCCGTCTAGGGCTAGATGTTTTGCGGAGTCAATTGGGCTAACGTAAGAAAGAAATGTTATAGCATCGCGCGAATGAAAAGCCATGACTCTGCCAACCCACAACCGACCACCGCAATCCGAGTCATGATTTCGGGACGAGTTCAAGGCGTCGGCTTTCGCTATTCAACCCAACAACAAGCCTTACAACTCGGTGTGTCCGGCTGGGTTCGCAACCGACGCAATGGAACGGTTGAAGCCCTGTTTGAGGGAGATCCCACCCGAGTGCAAGACGCTGTAGCCTGGTGTCATCAAGGGCCAGCCGCTGCGCAAATTCAGACCGTCGAAACCTACCGAGACAACCCGCAACAGTTCTCGGACTTTGAAATCTGGCCAACGGTTTGACAGGGGCGACTTTCAGAGTGAATAAACAGTGACCCAAGCCCAGAGGGCAGAATTCACAGATCTAACATTTGGCAATTTGTCAACCCCTGACTGTGCGACTTCTGAATCTTCCATTAGGCTAGAAGAAGAGGTGAAGGTTCAGCCGTATCGTAGGCTCTCACCCATTGCCGGATTCACTTGTCATCACTGTCACTCTACCGTTCATGGCTTCCCTTGCCCGCAAGAACCTACTTGAAGACATTCCCCGCTTCCTCATTGCCCAAGCCGGAATCGTCTTTGCTGTGACTCTAGTCACCGTTCAAATTGGTATTTTTCGGGGGTTTCTCAAGTCCACCGCCTTAGTCCCCGAAGAATCCGCCGCCGACATTTGGGTCTCCTCAGCCGAGATGGTGTATTTTGAGTTGACCCCCTCCCTTCCGGTGGAACTTCTGTTCCTGGCCCGAGAGGTGGAAGGGGTCGACCTGGCCGAACCCTTGCTGTTACCTCCAGGCCAGTGGAAAGGACCCGGTGGCACCATTGCCCCGTTACGAGTGATTGGCTTTGACCCCGGAGGGGAACTCTTTTCCCCTTGGAATCTCAGCCAGGGGACTCTAGCCGATCTACAAACGCCCTATCACATCATCGTGGACGAGTCCCAACTCGATGCGCTCAACCTCCAAGGTCTTGGGGGTCAGGGAACCATCAATTCCTTGCCCGCGACCCTAGTGGGCATCACGGAAGGAACCCAGTCGATCGCCTCAAGCGTATTTGTTTTTACATCCCTCGAAACCGCTAACACCTATGCTACTACTGGAATTGGCACTTCTGTAAATTGCCAAGTGGATGGGGAGGGCAACATTAGATGTGATAACCGGTATCAGCGAGACCTCAGCGCCCTATCTGAGTCGGTGGAGCCTCCACCTACCCCGTCGCCTCTAAGACGTTCAGATGTGTTAACTCATATTCTGATTCGGGCCGAGAGGGGAGACGATTTACAGGAGTTAAAACAACGACTCAATGAGGCTCTTCCGGGAACCCAAGCCTTCACACGTCAAGAATTGGCGCAACGAACCCGTAACTATTGGCAAAGCCGAACGGGAATCGGTTTTGTGTTAGGCTTCGGGGCTGGACTGGGTGTGGTGGTTGGAATTGCCATTGTCGGACAGATTCTCTATTCTTCAGTCTCCGATCGCCTGAAGGAGTTTGGCACTCTCAAGGCCATGGGAGCGTCAGATTGGGTGTTGTATCGAGTCATTATCGAGCAAGCCCTCTGGATGGCGGTTTTAGGCTATCTCCCCGGCATGGCCCTCTGTCTAGGCTTATCTCACTGGGTCAGAACGGGGATGGGGATCATTATTCTGATTACCCCAGCCTCGGCAGCGGGAATTTTTCTGTTGACGACGGTGATGTGTGTCGGGTCTGGCTTTTTTGCAATTCAGAAAGTGACGCGAGTTGATCCGGCCATTGTTTTTAAAGCTTAGACAAGTTAAAGCCTAGAGAACTTAAAGCTTAGACAAAATTTGGGCGCGATCGCTTGAACTCCTGAAAAAATCGGTTAATGATGAAGCTACTTTTCGTCGAGTCCGCTCTATGAAAGTCCCCTAGTCGCTCAGGGATATCTCACACCGTTGTGTTCTGCCTAGAAGCTTGTATCTATGATTGTCTCCCCTTTCAAACTCCCGGTGTCTACTCAGCGTTCGACTCAGGATTCCTGTCTACCTTCGCCTTCGGTCAGTCCCATGGCCAAAGGTCGCATGGCGGTGGCCGCCACAGATGTGGACATGTCCTATCTAACCGGCCAGAAGCGGACTCAAATTCTCAAACAAGTCAATCTCACCATCGAGCGAGGCCAGGTTCGTCTACTCATGGGACCCTCGGGGTCTGGAAAAACGACCCTCTTGTCTATTCTGGCGGGCCTACTGGCTCCCACCTCTGGGTCTGTTTGTCTTCTCGGTGAGAACATTACACGGATGTCCCGGAAACAGTTGTCCCAGTTCCGCCTCAAGCATTTGGGGTTTATTTTCCAGGGCTTTAATCTATTTCCGGCCCTGACGGCGGCAGAAAATGTGGAACTGGCCCTGAATCTACAGGGGATTCGTGGTCGCACGGCCCGCCAAGCCGCTCAGGAGATGCTCGATCGCGTGGGCTTGGGGGATAAAGGTCAAAATCGTCCCCGAGACCTGTCTGGGGGGCAAAAACAGCGGGTGGCGATCGCCCGAGCCTTGGTGACGCGACCGGAGATTGTCATGGCTGATGAACCTACGGCGGCCTTGGACTCCAAGAGTGGCCATGCGGTGATGGAGTTGTTGCGGCGTTTGGCCATCGATGAGGATGTCACGGTGTTAATGGTCACCCATGATCCGCGCATTTTGGATGTGGCTGATTCTGTGACCTATCTTGAGGATGGGGAAATTCGCCAAAGATAGGTGCTTGAGACCCTGAAAATCAGGCTTTGAGGACTGACCATTGCGTCACCGGGGCCAAGGCCGTCCAACTGAGAAATCGCCCGAGGGGTTTGGTTCGTTGAATGGCCATGCGCGTTAACGTGCCACCCCACTTCTGCTGGGCTTCGAACAACCTTTGTTCACTCTCGACGGTGACGGCGTTGGCCACCAGACGACCCCCTGAGGGTAACGCCTGCCAACAGGTCTCTAACAGGTCTGGTGTGGTCAGTCCCCCACCAATAAAGATGGTGTTCGGTTCCGGTAAATCTTGCAAGGCCGCCGGGGCTGGCCCGCTGACAATCTCTAACTGAGGAACCCCTAAGGCGGCGGCGTTATCGGCCAAGTAGCCGACTCGTTGGGGATGCTGTTCGATGGCGATCGCTTGACAGCGGCGATCGCTCCTCAGCCATTCAATACTAATCGAACCACACCCGGCCCCCACATCCCACAATCGTTGTCCCGGCTGCGGGGCCAGGCTAGACAGGGTCACGGAACGGACTTCCCGTTTGGTCAGTTGTCCATCGTGATGATAGGCCTCATCCGGCAATCCCGGCCCACAATGGTGAAAACTCTGGCCACAACAGTCGATGGCGATGGTGTTTAAGTCCGCTAATTCCCCTGGATTCCAGGTGGCGGCTTGGCCCTGAATCAGCCGTTCCTGGGGGCCGCCGAGTCGTTCTAGGACGGTCATCTGACTTTGGCCAAATCCCGTCTCGGTCAGTCGTTGGGCGACGAGAGTGGGGGTATGGCGATCGCCACTCAACAGCAACAAACGCACTCCTGGATAAAGATAGCCC
The DNA here is from genome assembly GCA_001637315.1 of Phormidium willei BDU 130791. Lineage (GTDB taxonomy): Bacteria > Cyanobacteriota > Cyanobacteriia > Cyanobacteriales > Geitlerinemataceae > Sodalinema > Sodalinema willei. The sequence goes on from LSZA01000001.1 coordinate 35,575, forward strand.
AGTAACAAGTCCGCCGGTCGTCCACAGAGGCTGAGGCTGTCCACATCCGCTAGGGGCCAACCCAGGCGGCTACAGGCGAGACTAAGGGCGGATGGCGCGGGAATCAGGGTCATCTCCTCTATGGGAATCTGACGCGCTAGGGTGGCCCCAATTCCGTACCACATTGGGTCACCGGTGGCTAAGACACAGACTCGTTGGCCACGACGCTGGAGGATATTGTCAATGGTCTTTTGCAGGGGGGATTCCCAAACCAGGCGTTCTCGGCGATCGCCCTCGTCTAAAAATCCCAAATGTCGCCGGCCCCCTACCAGAATTTGAGCCTGTTGCAAGAGCGATCGCGCCGCTGCACTAAGTCCAGCCTGGCCCTCCTCACCGATGCCAATGACCGATAACCATTTCTCCGTCATCCCTACCTGCCTCATGCCTCAATTCTAGTCGGGGCGAAAAGTTAATTTTTTCGCCCCGACTAGCTGTACTGTCTCATGAAGGGGTCGTCCTATGCTACGGTGGAGGGATTGATTGTTGGGAAACTCCGGTGAGAGTCCGGGACTGTGCCGCAACTGCAATGGGGTGACCTCACCGATCATCTTGCACCCACAAGTCAGAACACCAACATCAAGCCGGATCGAGTCCGGTCATTGTCGATTCTCTGCGTCGCACAGAGAAGGAAACTCATTGTGAATTGGATCATTGACGCAAATCCCTGTCCGGGGGTGTTTTATGGAACCCCGGCCCAGGATGGCTTTTTACTTCGGATTCGTACCCCAGGTGGGCAACTGACCCTGTCCCAAGGACGGGCCATCGCTCGTTGGATGGAGGCTTGGGGGTGCGATCGCCTACAAGTGACGAATCGGGGTAATCTACAACTGCGATCGCTCGGCCAGGCCCCCAGTCCCGAAATCTTCACAGAACTCAAAACCCTCGGTTTAGCGTCTCCCATCCCGCAAGTGGATCAGCTTCGTAACATCATGGCCAGCCCCACCGCCGGGATTGATCCCCAGGAACTCCTCGATACTCGTCCCTGGGTGCAAGCCTTAGATGAGTCGATCCAACAACAGCGCCAGTTAGAAGCTCTGCCGGCTAAGTTTAGCATTGGGATCGATGGCGGTGGATCTGTGGCGATCGGTACTCGCTCGCCGCTCTCCTGGGAATATCGCTATAACGAGATTCAATTGTCCGTCGTTGCCTCTAATGGCGCAACGGATGGCGCAAACGATGGCGCAAACGAGAACTCGTCCCTTATGGTTCATCTGGCCCTAGGGGCCGGGAAACAACTCCATGACACGGCCTATTTGATTCCTCCAGACCAAGTTGTCGAAGCCGTCGCGGCTCTGACTCAAGCCTATCTCGATTACCTCCGTCACGCCGAACCGTTGCCTAAGCCGGGGCGCAAACGGCGGATGACGCATCTTTTGGCCGATTGGGGGCTAGAACGGTATCTGGACCAAGCAACCCGTTATCAGCCTCAAGCCTTCCTTCGAGGGAAACCGCTGCGTCTCACTCCGAGTACGGGGGCGGCTCACTTGGGTGTTCATCGTCAACGTCAACCGGGTGTCGCCTATATCGGCGTGGATTTGCCCTTGGGACAGTTGACGCTGGCCCAGGTTCAGGGACTTCTGGAGTTAGTCGCACAGGTTGACTCAGGATCTTTGCGCTTAACTCCTTGGCAAAGCTTGATGGTGGCCAATATCCCTGAGAACCAGGTAGAGAGGGTGTTGCAGCAGTTACAGGACTTGGGATTGTCGGGGGAGGTTCCATCGTTGGCGATCGCCGCCTGTACTGGAAAACCCGGCTGTTCAGCGGCCACGACCGCCGCGCAACCTGATGCGCGGCGTCTCCTGGCTGAACTCCCGCAACAGATGGGAGTAGAAACCCTCGAAACCCCCATTAACATCCATCTCACCGCCTGTCCAAAATCCTGCGCTCAACCCAGTCCAGCGGAGATCACCCTGTTGGGAACCGCTGACGAAACCTATCACCTGTATCTCGGCGATGGCCAGGATTCTTGGAAATATGATCTCGGTTCTGTGGCGGTTGAGGACCTCTCGCCGGTACTCGGTCGGGTCTTAACCGGCTATCAGCAGCACCGTCGTGGTCCTGAAGAATCCTTTACCGCTTGGGTGGGGCGATCGCAGCAAGCCGGAGTTCGGCTTCAGGAGTGGCGGTCATGATCGACTATATCCGTGACGGCCAGGAAATTTATAAACAATCTTTTGCCACGATTCGCGCTGAGGCGGCGTTAGAGACGTTGCCCACTGATTTGGCTCATGTTGCCGTTCGCTTGATTCACGCCTGTGGAATGACCGATATTGTGGCGGATTTGGTGGCATCTGAGGGGGCGGTGCAGGTCGGACGAGAGGCACTGCGTCAGGGGGCGCCGATTTTGTGCGATTCGCAGATGGTGGCTCATGGGGTGACTCGCGCTCGGCTACCGGCGGAGAATCCGGTGATTTGTACCCTACGGGAGCCGTTGGTTCCTGAGTTGGCTCAGGAGATTGGCAATACGCGATCAGCCGCAGCGTTAGAGTTATGGAAACCTCATTTATCGGGGTCAGTTGTGGTAATTGGCAATGCGCCGACAGCGTTGTTTTATCTGTTGGAATTGTTGGCGAAAGGGGTTGAGAAACCGGCGTTAATTTTAGGCTTTCCGGTGGGCTTTGTGGGGGCGGCTGAGTCGAAAGCAGAGCTGGCTCGGGGGGAGTTTGGGGTTCCGTTTATGACGTTACAGGGACGACGGGGTGGCAGTGCGATCGCCGCCGCTGCTGTGAATGCACTCGCTAAGGAGAATGAATTATGACGGAATTGGGACGACTCTATGGATTGGGAATTGGCCCCGGTGATCCAGAACTTTTAACGTTAAAAGCTCATCGAATTTTAACGTCGGTTCCGGTGATTGCTTATCCAACATTAGAAAATGGTAAGGCATTGGCTCGGGCAATTGTTGCCGATTTTATTCGCCCGGAACAGCATGAGATTGCCATGCCGTTGCCCTTTAGTGTGCAGCGATCGTCTCAACCGTATTATGATTTGGGCGCGGAAAAAATTGCCGAACAATTAAGTTTGGGACGAGATGTTGCCGTGTTATGTGAAGGGGAACCGATGCTATATGGAAGTTTTATGTATCTGTTTCAACGACTCGCTCCCCGATTTCCGACTGAAGTCGTTCCCGGCATTTCTTCGACCTTTGCTAGTGCCGCCATGTTGGGGGTTCCGATTACCTTCCGCAATGATGTGTTGAGTATTATGCCGGCGACGTTGGAGGCTGATCAATTGCGCGATCGCCTTCAAGGTGTTGATGCCGCCGTTATTATTAAATTGGGGCGACATTTTGCCAAAGTTCGAGAGATTTTAGGGGAATTAGGACTCTTAGACCGGGCGCTCTATATCGAGCGAGCCACTCAACCCACGCAGCGCATTCTTCCGATTCGCGATCTCGACCCAGAGGAAGCCACCTATTGGGCCTTGATTCTGATTCCAAGTCAGACTCAACCTAGTTAGTTGATCCAGTGATTTGACCCAGTGAGTTGTCTGAAATTAGTAGGGGTTTAATGTCGCCTTAACCCCATCCCTCTGGAATTTTGCTAGATTGGTCGAGATTGGGTGCGATCGCGCGTCTTAATAACGAGCTTAATAACCATGCGACGACGTCAACTGCTCGGCTATAGTCTTCTTTTTCTAACTGGTTGTGCTGGATCGAGATCACAACGGGTAGCCCCCTATGAAAATCGTGCTAATTCGCCTTTGACCTTTAGTGTGACAGACGAACAAGGACTAGCTCCTCTGACCGCTAAATATGAGCCGCTGCGGGCTAAATTGTCCCAACTCCTCAACCGGAACATTGAGTTCTATCCTGTCAGGACAACCACCGTCGCCGCAGCTGGATTACAAGCCGGAAGCATTGATTTGGCCCTAGCCGGCCCTACAGAATATGTTCTGATTCGAGCCAGGACCAACGCCACACCGGTTTTTGCCATTACCCGTCCCGATTATTACAGTATAGGGGTTGTTCCCGCCGATAGCCCGATTACGAAACTCAGCGATCTCAAGGGTAAAGTGTTGGCCATGTCTGACATCGGTTCGACCAGTGGTCATCTTGGCCCCACAAGCCTCTTGGTTGCGGCTGGACTGGACCCCAAAACTGACTACACTGTTGAGTTTTCAAGAGATGAGGGGAGTCTTGAGGCGCTGCAAAACGGAGAAGTAGATGCCTGGTTTGGGTCTTTAACGGATTATCGCAACTTCCTGGACCGAGATGACATCTCTCGTGATGATTATCGGCAATTGGCTCAAAGTTCCCCTCTTCCCAATGATGTCGTCGTGGTCAATAGCCGCACCTCCCCTCAGTTTATTGAGGAATTTCGCCAACTCGCTCAAGAGCATAGCGAGGAAATTGTAGCCGCCATTACAGCGGTTCCAGCCAATAACAAATACATGGGTTCGCGAATCGTCTCGGTGGCTGATCACGACTATGACAGTATCCGGGACGCGTATCGTATCATTGGCCAAGGTAGCTTTCTCGATTAGGGATGCGATTTGATTCGCGAGTCTGAGGGATGATGGCTTCTGGGTTAGTGTTTTCAAACAGGCGATCGCATGACTTTATCTTCACAATTCCTGAATCTTAGGCAGCGTTTACAGCAACGCTGGCAACAGCTCCCTCTACCCGGTCGCCAATCGTTTACTCAGCCAATTCATGGCTTGAGTATTAGCCAGAAACTGGCTTTTGGCTCTAGTTTAGTCATTGGTGTTGCCATTTGCGGAACCGTTAGCGGCTTATCCATCGGCAATTATTATCAACAGCGTGCCTATTTTAAGTTTGCTGTCGCCGATCGCCAACGGGATTTACTCTACAACTTAGAAAACTCTGTCGGGGCGATGCGGTTACATCCCCAACGCTTAATCACAGTCCTTGGGGATACGATCTGGTTTGATTACGAAGTTTCTAAATTTCAAGCCGACGTCAATCGGGTGAACGAGACCCTTTCTGAATTTGAAATCTTCCTAGACAACTACGCCCAAGAATCAGAGATTGATGTTGAGAAATTGCGGTCTATCCTGCTCGATTATGAGCAAGTTACCCGAGACTACGAAACGGATATTCAGCAACTTTGGCAACAGCTTAATCCAGCCCAACTCACCGACGCAGAAATCCCCAACGCCCAACAACAAATCCTCGATAGTCTCACCAGTCAGGACGCCAAAGCTTTAGAGGTTCGTTTCGATCGCCTCCTCGAATACCTCATTTGGCTCGATGCCGCCGCAGATGCTCAACATGAACTGGCTCAAGCGGGACTCGAAGACGCCGAAATTTGGCGACAGTGGATTATTTATCTCAGTATTAGCCTCTCGGGATTATTATCAATTCTCGTAGCACTGATGACCAGTCGGACGTTAACACGTCCGCTCCTTGACGTGGAAAAAGTGGCCCGAGATGTGACCCAAAATGCTGATTTTAGTCTCCGTTGTCCTATTCATCATCAAGATGAAATCGGATCGGTCGCTGAGTCTTTAAATCGACTGATTCAACAGGTTGAAATCCATACTCAAGACTTAAAAGTTGCACGAGAACGAGCGGATCGAGCGTCTCAAGCCAAGAGTGAGTTTTTGGCGAATATGAGTCACGAATTGCGCACACCCCTCAACGGTATTCTGGGTTATAGTCAAATTCTGCAACGACGCGATGATTTAAATCAGATTCAACGACAGGGTGTTGAGGTGATTCATCAATGTGGGTCTCACCTGCTGACGTTGATTAACGATATCCTCGATCTCTCGAAAATTGAGGCGCAAAAAATGGAACTTCATCCAGGTGTTGTTTCATTACCGGCGTTGCTGACTGGGGTTACGGAAATGTGTCAAATCCGGGCTGTTCAGAAACGTTTAACCTTTACCTATCAACCCAGTGATCAGTTACCTGAAATCATTGAAGTTGATGAGAAGCGATTGCGACAAGTTTTAATTAATTTACTCGGGAATGCGGCAAAATATACGGAGCATGGGGGCATTATTTTCTCGGTACTACCGGTCTCTGGGTTGTCAACGAGTGACGGGTCAGTTAGCTTGCGATTTTCCATTGAAGATACAGGAGTGGGAATGACGCCTGAACAGTTAGATCGCATCTTTTTACCCTTTGAACAGGTGGGAGAGTCTTATCAGTTATCGGAAGGAACGGGATTGGGGTTGGCGATCGCCCAACGTATTGTTAGCATGATGGGCGGTGAAATTCAGGTGAGTAGTGAGTTTAGGAAAGGGAGTTGTTTTTGGTTTGAAATTACAGTTCCTATTGCTGATGAAAGCCAAATTAAAACCGATAGCCAATCGCGAATTGTGGGCTATGACGGTCGCCGACGAAGGGTTTTGTTGGTCGATGATAAACCACAAAACCGGATGTTACTGACGAATTTACTATATCCCTTAGGCTTTGAGATGCTTGAGGCGGACAATGGGGCTGAGGGATTAAAAAAAGCTAAACAGCATCGTCCAGATTTGATTATCACTGATTTAGTGATGCCCGTTCTCGATGGCTTTGAAATGATGCGACAAATCCGCCGCACCCCATCGTTAGAGAACGTGACGATTATCGCCTCTTCAGCGAGTGTCTTTGAGCGCGATCGCCATTTTAGTACCAGCGCCGGTAGTGATGATTTTCTACCGCGACCCATTGAGTTTGACCGTCTCTTATTGATGTTAGAACAACATCTCCATCTCGTCTGGATTCGGGAAACAGCCCTAGAAGCCTCCTCCTCAACGGCGTCAGCCGAAGCCATCGAAGCCGACCAGACCGGGCGAGTTCCCCTAGCGGAAGACTTAGAACGTCTGCTTCATGCGGCCCGTCGTGGCGCTCTTAAGCAGGTGATTCAGCAATGTCAGGCGCTACAGGAGGAAGACAGCCATTATGCGGCTTTTGCCACAACTATCACTCAATTGGCGCGGAAGTTTCAGGAAAAGGCGGTCATTTCTACTCTTGAGGAGGCTTATGATCGGAGTCGCTAGTCTCGCGGGGAACACAAGCAAAGCTGGTGCGATGTTTCCTCAACTGACGGTACTGTGTCAGAGATTCAGGACCGAGACGTTCATGAAAGTCCTCTTGGACTTTACAGGTTAAACGGCGGGACACTTGTTTGACAATTTGTGTAATGAGCCGATCGCCCGTTCGTTGAATCAACTTGGGAGATAAGGAATGAATAAACTTCGGGAAACACACCCCAACATTGAGATCTAACTCCCAACTCACTCGAGTCATCGGGAAATCCACCTGTTCTAATTCCTCGGTGGATGGCGAGTCCAAGACTTGGGTGGCCCGAAACTCAACCTGATATCCTGGAGGAACATAATCAGGAATGGGAATGGTCTCAATGCGATAGACGCGATCGCGTTGGGGAATTAACTCTAAGCCAATTTTTGGCTCGACATAATAGCCTAAGGCTCCAAACTTACCAATGGTCAAATCGTAGCCGTTTTCTCCCAAGGGCGTCACTTGCATCGGCGCAGCACAGCGACGAAACCAGCCCTGATGGACATCGAGATACTGACGAACTGTATCGGCTTCAGCATACATCTCCATGACGCCCTCGAACTGGGTATAAAACCAGTAGAGGCGATCGCCGACCTGAGAGTCGCCCGTCTCCAAATGAGTCATCGGCTCATCCTCAACAGATGCTGGATGGTCTTGGGCGTTCGTGAACTGCGAGTTAACAGACGACTGCATCGTTCCAATGTCCTTTAGTATGAGGCGATCGTGCTTCTAGGAGACAATTCGCCTTTCCTCTGTTCTAGCTTAGCCTGTTCATCTACCCTGGCAATGAGTAATATCTCGGAACTTTGACCGAATTCGCTAAGATATTCAGCAGCACTCTTGTTTCTTAACCTGAAACATCACCCTAGCCACTACCATAGCCACTATAGGAACCGTGAAAGCATTTGTCGCTGGAGCCACTGGAGCCACGGGACGTCACATCGTCCAAGAACTTGTTCAACGGGAGATTCCCGTGCGAGCTTTCGTTCGTAACCTCGATCGCGCCCGAGAAATTCTCCCCCATCAAGCCGAATTCGTTGCTGGAGATGTCCTCGATGCTCAAACGCTCCCCAACGCCCTCGCCGACTGTACTACGCTGCTGTGCGCCACCGGAGCGCGTCCCAGCCTCGATCCCACCGGTCCCTACAAGGTGGACTACCAAGGCACCCAAAACCTGATTCAAGCCGCTCAAACGGCAAATATCGAGCAATTTGTCCTGGTGAGTTCTCTGTGTACCTCGGAGTTTTTCCATCCCCTGAACCTGTTTTGGCTCGTCCTATATTGGAAAAAACAAGCCGAGGAGGCGCTGCGTCAAAGTGGACTCACTTACACCATTGTGCGTCCAGGGGGACTCAAAAATGAGGATACCCCCGCACCCATTATCATGAGATCGGCTGATTCTCTCTCGGACGGGAGTATTCCTCGGCAAAAAGTCGCTCATGTTTGTGTCGAAGCGCTGTTCTCTCCTGAGGCTCGCAATAAAATTGTTGAAATTGTCGCCAAGGAGGATGCGCCAACCCGAGACATTGCTCAGCTATTCGCTGGAGTTGCCTAGATCCCTGAACTGTCTCAACGCTTGTCTACGACTGGCTTAAACCCGTGCTCTACTCTTTCTCTCTTGCCCGAATCTTTCCTGTTGTCGCCTTGGGGGCGATCGCTATCCCGCTCGTGACGCCTCCACCCCTCGTGCAAGCGGCCACCGAGCGGCTCACGGTCACCCTCAGCCGCCAACAGGGCGAGCGGTTTCTGGAGCTACTCACGCGGGCTGAAATCATTGCTCAGGAGGAGATTGAGCGGACGTTTAACGCTGATATTGTGGTCAGCGATATTTCGTTGGTGGTGATGGGGGAAAATCAGGGCTTGATGACCCCTCTGTTGTCGGTCGATGTGCGGCGCGATCGCTGGCGGCGAATTCCCGAACTTTCCGAATGGGTGCGCTACTACAGCAATGCTGAGGAGTTACTGGGATTTAATCAAACACCACCGGAAGGAACCAGCGCCGCTGAGCCGGTGTTAGGAACTGGGGATGTCCAAGTGACGCTACGTTGGACGAGCTTAGATGATCTCGATTTAGCGGTTACGGATCCCAGTGGGGAGACGGCCTTCTTTGCTAATCCGTCGATTCCCTCAGGCGGCCAGCTTGATGTTGACTCCAACGCCGGTTGTATGTCTCAATTCCAAAACCCCGTGGAAAATATATTTTGGCCGCCAGGAAATGCGCCGGAAGGGAATTACACGGCCAGCGTCACTCTCTTTACCCGCTGCAACGGCGATCGCGCCCCCATCCCCTTTGAACTCTCGATTAGCCTCGATGGCGAAACCCAAACCCAGACTGGAACCGTCAGTGATGAGGCCCCGAGTCAGGTGTTTGAGTTCACTTTTCCCCCAACCTCACCGCCTGAGGAATCGGAAGAAAATAGACAGTAAAGTTAGGACGATAATAACCCTCTAAACCTTAAAAAAAAGGATTTCAGAAAAATATTAAGTCCTATATTGTCTGTCTCAGCAAGTTTCTGTCCCAGCAAATTTCTGTCCCAGCAAGTTTCTGTCCCAGCAAGTTTCTGTCTCAACAACTGGTGTTAGGTTGTGTATTCAGCGTTGATGCGAACATAGTCATAACTGAGATCGCAGCCCCAGGCGACCCCCTGACCGGGTCCTGGGCCGATGGTGACGCCAATTTCAACCGTATCCGTCTTGAGATACTCACCCTCGGCCTTCTCCCGTAAATAGGCACTGGCGGCCGCGCGGTCAAAGGGAAGCGGTTGTCCCCCATCCATCAATTGAAACGTTCCCAGTTGAATTTGCAACTGGTCTTGACTAAACGTCACCCCAGCTCGTCCAGCGGCGGCCGCAATTCGCCCCCAGTTGGGATCTCGTCCAAACATGGCCGATTTCACTAACGATGAGCCAGCAATGGTACGGGCAATTTTGCGAGCATCGGCGTCTGTGGCTGCACCCTTAACCGAGACTTCGAGTAAACAACTGGCTCCCTCTCCATCACGGGCGATCGCCTTGGCTAGATGCTGACAGACGGCGGTGAGCATCGCTTCGAGCTTCTTGGCTTCGGGTCCTTCGCGGACAATGGCCGGAGTGCGAGACTGGCCATTGGCCAAGGCGATCACAGTGTCATTCGTACTGGTATCGCCATCGACGGTAATCTGATTAAAACTCTGATCGACTGCCCGACTGAGCATTTCCTGCCACAGTTGGGACGAGACCACCGCATCACAGGTGATAAAGCCCAACATCGTCGCCATATTGGGGTGAATCATGCCTGATCCCTTACAGATGCCCCCCATACGAACGGTGCGATCGCCAAATTGGGCTTCTAGGGCAATGGATTTCGTCACCAAGTCTGTGGTAATAATCGCCTCAGCGGCTTCATCCCCCCCGCTTTCGGATAGCTGGGAGACCACCTGAGGGACTCCCTGACGTAGAGCGTCCATCTTAATCCGTTGCCCGATGACCCCCGTCGAGGCCAACAAGACCGCATCACCGGGGATTCCCAGGGACTGAGAGACTAAGGCGGCACTTTCTCGTACATCCTCCCATCCTCCCTCACCGGTGGCGGCATTGGCTTGACCGGCATTACAGAGAATGGCTCGGGCGCTCGCTTTACGTTGTAACTGTTGGCGGCAATAATCGACACAGGCCGCCCGCACTTGAGTTGTCGTAAAGACCCCGGCGGCGATCGCATCGACCTCAGAATAAATCAACGCCAAATCTTTGGCCCCTGAAGGTTTCAAGCCGGCGGTAATCCCAGCCGCTTGATAGCCCCGAGGAGCGGTCACTGCCCCTGAAATTTCTTGCCACTGTGCCACGATCTCTTGCCCCCAAGTCAAAACAATAGTCATTCCTTGAGAGGGGATTATACCAGTCTCTGTCCCCGTCTCTCGGGTCAATCACGAGCTATTCGCCGCCATCAGCGTACGCTACGAATCGAATGGCGAAACTCGCGATCGCCGTCATACCCTGATAACCGCGCCAACTCCCGCAATTCTCGGGTTCCCTCATAGAGTTCCCCATCAATCTCCCAGGTGGGATAGGCCCGCACTCCGGCATCTTGACAAACTTGGGGTTGAGCCTGATAGCCATTGGCGTCACATTCGACATAGGTCAGCTTGTCAAAGGCCTCGGAGCCAAACAGTTGTTTCTGGCTATAACAGTGGGGACACCAATAGGCCCCAAAATAGCGAGCGCCAACGGCCGTTAAATGCTCCGCCAGAGCCACTTCTGACCGGCCAGACTCCGTTGTGATCGCCGGGCCGCGCTGTCCGGTCTCAGCGATGGCCCCGGCTGGTGTGGCCGCCACTCCGGGTTGATCGGCGTAGAGGCCAGTGACGCCAATTAGGGTGACAAACATGAGAATCACGCTGGTGAACAGGGGTTGTCCCTCGTCATCCCAATGTTGTCCAAAGGCCGCTAAGCCAAAGAGACTAAAGGAGAAGAGAGCGGAGAGGAGACAGTAGGGACAAAACTCATGCAGTTCGTTCACCAGAAGAAACATGAGGTAGCCACTGAAGGCCGCCATAATGCTGCCTCCGATCAAGAGTCCCCAGCCGCTGAGGCGATCGAGACGATCGTGGCCCTTGCGATCGCGATCGCGGCGAACACTGTAGGGGGCAAAGGCCAACAGGGTCATCACCGCATATCCCAAGAGACCCAACAGGGTCAGCGGGACTCCGAACACGGTGGCATAGGAACTGGTTAAGACCTGATTACAGCCCTCGGTCGGGCAAATGGTCGCCACCTGGTCCGTTAGCTTCACCACCGTTAAAAACGTCGTCTCTAGGACTCCTAAAACGGCGATCGCCCCAATGAGGGGACGGAACCCAGGGTTAAAGCGGGGCGTGGCGAATCGACGGGTCATGGTTGAATCTCCTCCAAATTCGGATCACAGGTTAAGACGGCACAGGTTCAGACGGCACATTCAGACGGCACATTCAGACGAAACCATGAGACGGCACATTAAGACCGTACCTTGTTCAAGGCCCGACTATTCACCATTGCTGCCGTCTCATTAGTCCCCGTTGAGGTTTCTTGTTGGACGGCTTCGACAAACTGACTCACTCGAATCGGGTCAATGGGTTCATTGATTTTGCCATGTCGTTTCAGAGAACTCGACACAATGGCCCCATCGGCCGCTTTCATCAAATGGGGGATATTCTCCCAGGTGGCGCCACTGCCGATCAAGACGGGTTTCGACCCAGCGGCGGCTTGAGCGATTTCTAAGTCTTCGAGGCTCGGCGGCATTCCCGTGGCGACCCCCGAGAGAATGACCCCGTCCGCTAACCCCCGTTCTAGGGTTTCTCGGACCGTCAGGCTCAGACTCGGCCGACCCACGGGTTGGGCGTGTTTGACCAACACATCAGCCAGGATCTGGACATCGCTGCCCAGTTCTCGCCGGTATCGCATCAGGTCATGGGCGCACCCTTCAATGATGCCTTGATCGGTGGCCATCACGCCGGTCAGCACGTTAACACGAATGAATTTGGCGCCCACACAACTGGCGATGGCCAAACTGCTACGGGCATCATTGCGTAAGACATTGACCCCAATGGGAACTGTAACTAACCCCATTAGGCGCTCCACAATCACTGTCATCGCACTGACAACAACGGGATCGACTTGTCCATTGGTGAATGGGGCATCGAAAAAGTTTTCGACAATCATGCCATCCACGCCGCCCGCTGCTAAGGCCGCAGCTTCTCGTTCGGCGCGATCGATGACTGTCTTCAAATTCCCTCCCCATCGGGGCGAGGAGGGCAAAGGAAGTAGGTGTACAACTCCGATTACTGGGTTTGAGGTTGGGAAAATCTGCTTGAAGTCCACGTTTTTGCTAATCTCGGACTTGGTTGGTCGGGAGACGTGACCCGGTGCGGGTTGGATGCCGCCACGGTCAATCATCGTCCCAGGCGTTGGGCCGATTGAACAGGGGGCATGACTGCCAGCCTGTCCCAGATCAACTATACCGTTTGTTCGTTGCAGTTCTCGGGCTTGGGTCGATTCTTGCTCGTGGGATTTTGGCACAAGCTACCCTCTATACTGGGTGTAGCGATGCTGAATGGGAGCCTGACCGCTCCAAAATGATTGTGAAAGTTGTGCAAATTCTCCTTGTGTCCATGGTTCTGCTGGCGATCGCCTCGGAGTTAGGGCTACGTTGGTTTCTTGGCTTTGGAAACCCAGTTCTCTATGTGGCTGATGAGGCCACGGGTTATCGTCTGGCCCCCAATCAACGGACTCGCCGCTTCGGGAATCGTATTAGCGTCAACGAGTTTTCTTTGCGCGGTCCGCAGATTACCCCGGAACCCGCTCCTCATGTTCACCGAGTCTTATTATTGGGGGATTCTATTGCCAATGGAGGCTGGTGGACGGATGATTCTCAGACCATTTCAGCCCAGTTGCAGGAGCGTCTCGGAGAGGCGATGGGGCCGGTCGAGGTCTTGAATGCTTCGGCTAACTCCTGGGGACCGCGTAATCAATGGCAATATATCCGTAAGTTTGGCATTTTCGCGGCGGCGGATGTGGTGTTATTGCTCAACACCGATGATCTGTTTTCTCGTCAACCGACATCTGTGGTCGTCGGACGCGATCGCAACTATCCGGATCAACGACCCCCTCTGGCTTGGCTAGAACTGATTAACCGATTTCGTCCTCCGGTTGAGATCCCGGAGTTAGCCCAAATCCGTGAGCAAGATGGGGATGTTGTCCAGAAAAATTTGCAGGCCATTGGCCAAATTTGTGCTGAGTTAGAGGCACGACAGGTTCGCCTGATGATTTTCTTAACGCCCTTAAAACGGGAGTTAGGAGAGCCAGGACCGCGACCTTATGAATGGGAGGCTCGCCGTCGCCTTGAGGCATATCTTGAGGATTATTCGGCGACCTATATCGATGTGTTGCCGATTTTTAATGGTCTTAAAAGTCCTGAAAATTTATATCGAGATAGCATTCATGTTAATGCCTCAGGTAATCACATTTTAACGGAATTACTCTATTTAAGACTCTCAGGAAAACATGAAATTCCGGTCTGGAATCTTGGTTGATTGACTCAAGATTAAGGGTCGGCAGCCCCGGAGCCTGATTTTGATCACGGTGAAGATTCACGGTGAAGATTCACTATAAAGATTCTATGAAGTTTCTATGAAGTTTTTCCCAACCTGCTCGCGATCGCCAAAATAACCGGGCTACAGTGGAATAACCGAGGAATCACTGAAAATAACCGAACATCACGTCTCCTCTCTATTCACATTCTAGCCCCCCATTCTAGCCCCTGTTGCCATGACCTCAGTTCCCCAGCCAATTCCCTTCGTCGATTTACACGCCCTTCACCAGCCGATTCAAAAGGACATTGATGAGGCGATCGCCCAAGTCTTAGAACGGGGTGACTTTATTTTAGGACAGGCGGTTCGTGATTTTGAAGCCGCCTTCGCCCAAGCCTGTGGCGTTGAACATGCGGTCGGGGTAGCCTGTGGGACCGATGCGATCGCCCTAGGATTACAAGCCTGTGGTATCGGTCAAGGGGATGAAGTCATTGTTCCGGCGAACACCTTCATTGCGACGGTGATTGGTGTTCTCCATGCTGAAGCCACCCCGGTTCTCGTCGATTGTGATCCTCACACGGCCCTGATTGACCTCGATGCGGTGGAACAGGCGATTACACCCCGAACTCGGGCGATTTTACCAGTTCATCTTTACGGACAGGTGGTGTCGCCAGGAAAACTACGGGAGATTGCTGCCATTCATAATCTGATTATCTTTGAAGATGCGGCCCAAGCCCATTTGGGCCAACGAGATGGAGAAATCGCCGGTTCAATCGGGATGGCGGCGGCCTTTAGTTTCTACCCTAGTAAAAACCTCGGTACGGTGGGGAATGGGGGAATGGTGGTTACCCAAAATCCTGATGTGGCTGAACGGGTGCGATCATTACGCAACTATGGCGCCCCCAAAAAATATGTTCATGTTTACCGAGGAACCAACAGCCGCCTCGATACCTTGCAAGGAACCGTCCTGAATGTGAAACTCCCCTATCTCGGGCCATGGAACCAACAACGAAACCACGCCGCCCAAACTTACGATCGCCGACTGAGTCCCCTCAAGGAGTTGGGCGTTGTGCCGATGCGAAATGACTGTGGTCCTGGTCATGTTTATCATCTCTATGTGATTCAGGTCGACAGTCCCCACGGGAATCGCGATACCCTCAGTCAAGCCTTAGCCGAACAAGGGATTCAAACGGGGATTCACTACCCCATTCCCTGTCACCTACAACCGGCTTATCGCAACCTCGGCTATAGTGCCGGTAATTTTCCGGTCTCGGAACAGTTGAGTGAACAGATCCTCTCATTACCGATGTATCCCGGCTTAAGTGACGAGGATATTGAGCGGGTTGTCTGTGCCATTAAAGCCCATCTTTCGACTTCATCTTCAGATTAACGTTTCATCAATTTTGTATCAGCTAAAGACATGACCGTACAAACCCCCCTAAAATGGAATCTACAACGACATTCCACCGAAATTATGGTGGCAGTTTTGCTGGCAGTTTTATACATCCCCTTGATTCTCTATTGGTATGATGGCTGGCTCAATAAAAGTATTAGCCTAGAGCATGAATACTACAGTCATGGCGTGATTGGTTTACCATTTGCCGCCTATATTGTTTGGGAAAAACGGCATCAATGGCAAAAACTCCCCGATCGCTTTAATCCTTTTGGGGCTGTGTTACTGGGGTTAGCCGCCGTGTTTTATCTCAGTGGTGTTCCTGATTTAGTGAATCTCTCGTTACCCATTGTATTGTCGGGACTTTGTTTTGGTCTCAAGGGTATTCCGGGGATGAAGCTGTTTAGTATTCCTTGGTTTCTAGTTTTGTTAGCTACTCCCACGGATATCCCCTATTTAATTGCCCCATTTTCATATCCCTTACAAAGCTTTATTGCTGGCACAGCGGGTTTTATTTTGACTCAATGGGGATTTGATGTGAATGTTCAAGAAATTTTTATTTATGTGGGGGGACGTATCGTAGAAGTTGCCCCGCACTGTGCCGGGTTTAAGATGCTGTTTACAACCTTGTATGTGGCGTTGATGTTACTCTACTGGACTGGGGCATTTAAATCCCGTAAAACGGTAGTTGTCTTTCTCTTCTGTGGCGTTATCATTAGTGTTGTGACCAACATTTTACGCAACACCTTTTTAACCCTCTTTCACGGTCAGGGTTATGATAATTTATTTGACTGGCTTCACGAAGGTTGGGGAGGAGATATGGTGTCGGCGTTGATGTTATTGGCGTTAGTGCCGACTCTCATTGCGTTAGAAAAACTCCGAGATGCACTCTCGGGAACGGGGACGACGGAATCAATTTAACTATCGATTTAACTTGGGTTAATCCATATTTTCGATCGCCAGAGGTTCGATCGCCTCGGCGGGTTCATAGCCAAAGACACGGGAGTAGAAATAAAACTCCGCTTCTAAGGCCCGTTTGATATTCGCCGCTTGACGAAATCCGTGAGACTCGCCCTCAAAGGGAACATAGGCCACCGGTAGGCCTTTCTCCCGTAGGGCCTCAACCATACGTTCGGCTTGATTGGGGGGAACGACTTTATCCTCAAGTCCTTGGAAGAAGACCACGGGACAGGAGAGGCGATCGGTAAAATGAATCGGCGATCGCGCCATGTAGCGTTCTTTTTCCTCGGGATAGGGACCCACGAGACGATCTAAATAGCGAGACTCAAACTTATGAGTATCCGTGGCGAGGGCTTCGAGATCACTAATTCCGTAGTAACTGGCCCCGGCTTTGAAGGTATCCCGGAAGGTTAACGCCGCTAGGGTGGTATAGCCTCCAGCGCTACTACCGGTAATGGCCAGGCGATCGCCATCGACCCAACCCTGTTCGGCTAAAAACTTAGCCCCATTGGCGCAATCATCGACATCTGCGATGCCCCATTGGCCATCTAACGCCTGACGGTAATCCCGGCCGAAGCCCGTACTACCGCGATAGTTCACATCTAAAAAGGCAAAGCCGCGACTGGTCCAATACTGAACCGACAACCGTAAGGCGCTCGATGCGGCGGCGGTGGGGCCACCATGACTTTTGACCAGTAACGGCGGTTTCTCCCCGTCTAAGGGGTCATAATCGCGGTTTTGGGGGGGATAGAAGAAGCCATAGGCTGTTGCCCCTTCACTGGTGGGGAACTCAATCGACTGCGGTTGCGAGAGATAGCCTGGATCCATCTCTAAGGTCGTCGATCGCCGTAACACCTCAACTTCCCCCTCATCGAGATCCATCAGCAAGAACGCACTCGACTCGGTCGCGGACGCCCCTAAAAAGGCCAGGCGATCGCCGTGGGCGGTCAGAGAGGAAATTTGGCTGTAGGGGGTTTCGAGATTTTGCAAACGGCGGCTTTTCGGGTTGAGGGTGGCTAACTGCCATAATCCCCGCTGGGTATAGGTGCAAACCAAGCGTTCAGCACTGAGGAACGTATAGGTAGACATCCCAAACACCCATTGAGGCGTGGCAAACTCAGCATTGAGGGGAAATAGGGGTTCAACACCGTTGTCTCCCTGGCGGTAGAGATTCCACCAACTGGCGCGATCGCTGACGAAATATAGCACTCCATCCGGGGACCATTGAGGGCCAAACACGGACTCAGCCGTTCCCCCGGTGATCTTCTTCGGTGCGCTCAAGCGTCCCGCCTCGGTCACCTGCGCCGTCCAGAGTTCTGTCCCATCCCAGGGGAGATTAGGATGATTCCAACTGAGCCAGGCTAGGGTTTGCCCATCGGGACTGAGGCGAGGGGAGGCGTAGAAATCGCTTCCGGACACCAACACCTCCATAGAACCATCGAAGCCAACGGCGACAATCTCATTTTTGGCTTCCCCGTCACCGTGATGATCTTCACGGACTCCAATCAGGCGCGATCGCGTCCCATCAACGCGAAAATCCGCATAGCGCCACTCACCCTCAGGGGTGATGGCTTCGGGTTCGCCGCCAAGACGTTGTTGATACAACCGTCCATCGGCGAAATTGGAAAAATAGACTCTGCCATCAGCTACCGTAAAGGCAGCACCGCCATATTCATGGACTCGATTGCGAACGTTATACCCCCCAGGGGTGACATCCTCAACCCCGCCATCCGAACGACGACGGACTAACACATTGCGTCCTCCTTCCGAGGGACGACGTTCGATCCAGTAGAGGCAGTTTCCATCTGAGGCAATGCCTCCTAAGCCAATGCTTTCAGAAACAATCAAATCAGCAGTAATGGGGGATTTCCAAGCACCATAGGCTGCTTTTTGCTTTAGGGAGGAAGTCATGGGAAGCCTCTAAGGAGTTGGTATGGGTTGAGTTAACGGGGTAATTTATCTCTTGACAATCGTATTTTGACAATCAAGGGCAATCATCAATGGTGATCGCGCCTATTCAATTGCGCCTCAATTGCGCCTCATCAATCATCATCATTGGAGATGAGAGCATTACCATCGCCGCCGAGGAGTTCGGCGATCGCCTGATGTTCCCGAGGAACACGGGAAGGGGGGTCTTGACGAGCGTCAGTAATCAGCCAATCGAGGGCTGCCGCCTGGACATCAATGGTATTGCCGAGGCGATCGACACAGTAGCGTCCAAAGACCAACTTATCGACTAAGCGAATGCCTCGGCCCAGGCGGGAGTAATCGAAAATCACCGTATTGTCCACCGTGGCATTGGCCCCGATGCGACAGCTAGAGCCGATGGCTGTCGGTCCAATAATTTTCACCCCATCTTCAATGCGCGTCATCGAGCCGATATACACGGGTCCTTGGATATCAACCTTGTCCCAGTTAACCACCACATTCAGCCCCGTATAGATACCGGGAGCCACCTCTCGTCCGGGAATATCGACATTGCGGACTTCACCACGCAACACGGTACGAATGGCTTGCCAGTAGTCGGGGACACGTCCAATGTCAACCCATTGGAAATCCATGCTTAACCCATAGAAGGGAGCACCCATTTCCACGAGTTTGGGGAACAAATCCCCACCAATATCAAATTCGGTCGCCGAGGGGATATAGTCAAACACCTCCGGCTCAAAGATATAAATTCCGGTGTTGATGTTATTGCTGAGGGCTTCATCAACCCCAGGTTTTTCTTGGAAGGCTTTAATTCGGCCGTCATCGTCGGTGACGACAACCCCATAACTCGACACTTCCTCTTTCGGAACCGGCTTGAGAATCACGGTCGCCACGGCTCCCTTCTGACGATGCCAGGCGACCGCTTCACTGATATCAAGGTCAATCAGGGCATCTCCACAGAGGACAACGAACGTATCATCAAAGAAGGGGTAGAAGTCCTGAATCCGTTTCATCCCACCAGCGGAACCGAGGGCTTTGCCGACGAGTTCTCCATCAGCGGTAATTTTGCCTTCAAAAGAATAGCCAATTTGGACTCCGAACCGCTGGCCATCGCGAAAATAGTTCTCAATTTCGTTGGCCAGGTGGCTGACGTTGACCATAATCTGGTCAAAGCCGTTCTGACGCAGCAGATCCACGAGAAATTCCATCACTGGCTTTTGCAGGATGGGAATCATGGGTTTGGGAATGGTGTAGGTAATCGGGCGCACGCGGGTACCTTTTCCCGCCGCTAGAATCATCGCTTTCATGAATTTTTCTGTTCCAACCCTTGGTCAACTGGCTAGTTTGATGGATCTGCCGATGCGGATGCCGATTTCTTTCTCACTATACGACACGATCGCCGAGGACAAAACCAAATTCAGGCATTCTTGCGGCGAACGATCGCATTGAGTTAGGCGGTTTCCGGTGCGATCGGCGACTCTGGAGTTAATTTAATCTGGATATCTCGATAGAACTGCTCTTGGAAAAGTTCCACCTTAGACTGGGAGGCCAACAGTAGCAAGGCCCAGAAAACAGCCACTTGACGTTCGGCGAGGTTTTGTTGGTTCTGGCCCCGACGACTCCAGCCGTCGAGGAGACGCTCAAAACTGACCCAGGGTTTCCCCGCCGAGATCGTCTCCCAGTGCTGGAGTAGGAAGGTTTCGATCTCCTCGGCGGTTTCCGTGAGGTTTTCTTCATGGGCGAGTTGGCCGATTTCGGCGGCGGTTTCGAGTTTTGTGCTTTTTCGGCGGCGGCGCGATCGCCCTTCTCGGGGGTCATCTTCAATTTGTTGGGCGATGGTTTCGAGTTGCGCAATCATCTCGCCGAGGCTGACGGGCCGGCTTTGTCGGGGGGGCGCAACGGCCCGTCGTTGCAGTTGGGTTTCGAGACGGAAGGGAAGGGATAATTGCTGTCCATCTCCGTCAAGGGGCCAGAACTCTGGGATGAATTCCTCGGGTTCTTCGTCGAGGGGGGTGCGAACGAGGGTATCGGCTTTGAGGAGTAATAGCATGGACGCATAGAGAAAGGCTTGTCCTGAGCGGGATAAATCCGCTTCGTAGGGAATCCCCCCCGGTGAGAGACTGGGGGCTAATTGACTGAGGTGGCGATCGATCACTTCAATCACCTGAACATCCCAGGGATCAATTTCTCCTCGTTCGGCTAAATCGAGGAGTAGTTCAATAGCGTCTTGAGCAAGCGATGTAGTCACAGGGCGATCGGAAGATGAATAATGAGATGAACGACTCGTGTTTCCCCTTTACAGATGGATACGGATGGATGAAGACAGACGGATAGAGATACAGCGATGAGGTTGCGTAAACGGGTTTTAATTTTAGTCGGAACTGGGGAGGGGCGAAAACTGGCCCGCCAAGCGTCGCAACGGGGGGATATTGAGGCGATCGCCTCTCTGGCGGGCCGCACTCGTCACCCGGATATTCCCATTGAAACCACTCGCATCGGTGGTTTTGGTGGCGTTGAGGGATTGCGGGAGTATCTAAGAGAGCAACAGATCGAGGCGTTAGTCGATGCGACTCATCCCTTTGCGGCCCAAATTTCTCAGAATGCGGCCCAAGCGGCTGAGGAGGCGGGGATTCCCCATTTACGGCTGACTCGTCCCCCGTGGTCGCCCCAGCCAGGAGATCACTGGTTGGAGGTGTCGAGTTATGCTGAGGCGGCTCAGCGGGTTCGGGAGGTGGCCGGGCGGGTCTTTTTAACGATTGGTCGTCAAGAGTTGGCCCGTTTTGCTCAGGTGCGACAGGTGTGGTTCTTGATGCGTATGATTGATCCGCCAGCGGCGGATTGTCCGTGTCCTCCTGGGGAGATTCTGTTGGCTCGAGGGCCGTTTTCCCTTGATGAGGAGCGGAGGCTTTTGCAGGATTATCAGATTGGGGCGATCGTCAGTAAAAACAGCGGTGGGGATGGAACCTACGCCAAAATTGTCGCGGCCCGAGATTTGCAGCTTCCCATCATTATGGTGCAACGGCCAGCCATGCCGATGGGGGACTGTGTGAGTGATCTGGCTGATGTGTTTGATTGGTTGTATGGTCTGGGGAGATAATCCACCGCGTCCCGTGAATTCAGGGTATCCTGGCCAGGATGTTCGCCTGGGCTGGCTCCCTGCTGGATCATGACTGTCGGTATTTGGATTCTTGGTCATCAACTCTCGCTGAATCATCCGGCGTTGCAGCGGTTTGATGCGTTGGATGGGTCTGAACGGCCCCCGATTCTCTTGATTGAGTCTCTCAGGTTGGCTGGCGATCGCCCCTATCATCGTCAAAAACTGGTGCTGGTTTGGTCCGCCATGCGTCATTTTGCTGCTGAACTGAGCGAGGCTGGCTGGGATGTAACCTATTGCACTGAGGAGACCTTCGCAACGCCTTTAACGGAGTGGATTGAGGACCAGCGCCTTTCGGAAGTCTGGCTGATGGACCCTGAAGATTTTCCCTTTAAGCACCATCTGGAGACTCTCGATCTTCCTTGTCCTCTGAAATTTCTTGATAATAACCTGTTTCTTTGGAGTCAAGCCGAGTTTTTCGACTGGGCTACTTCCCGCAAGTCGTTGTTACTTGAATCGTTCTACCGAGAGGGGCGAAAACGCTTTCAGGTGTTGATGAAGGGTCATGATCCCAAAGGCGGAATTTGGAATTATGACAAGCAAAATCGTCAACCGCCCCGGGGTGATTTAAATCCCCCTAAACCTCTCAGTTTTCCGCCTGATGAGGTGACTCAAGCGGTGATGGAACAGGTCAACCAGGTATCTCAGTCGTCGGGGTATGGGGAGATGGAGGGGTTTGCTTGGGCGGTGACGCGATCGCAAGCCTTGGAGGTGCTGGACTATTTTCTTGAGCATCAGTTACCCCAGTTCGGTCCCTATCAAGATGCGATGGTTACCCGAGAAGAGACGCTTTGGCATTCTCTGCTCTCACCTTATCTCAATCTGGGGTTATTGCATCCTCGGGAGGTGATTGCGGCGGTTGAAACAGCCTACGACCGAGATCAGTTCCCGATTGCGAGTGTAGAAGGGTTTATCCGACAGGTTCTCGGTTGGCGGGAATATATGCGGGGACTGTATCTCTATTTTGGCCCCGAGTACGCTCACAGTAACTGGTTTGACCATGATGCGCCTCTACCGGAGTTTTTCTGGGATGCTGAAAAAACGGATCTCAATTGTTTGTATCAGGTTCTGAAACAGGTTGAACGTAGTGGCTATGCGCATCATATCCAACGCTTGATGATTTTGGGCAATTTTGCCACGATCGCCGGGTTGTCGCCTCAGGCGGTGGTGGCTTGGTTTCACGCCGCCTTTATTGATGGCTATGATTGGGTGATGCAAACGAATGTGTTGGGAATGGCCCTGTTCGCCGATGGGGGACGCTTAGCGACGAAACCCTATGTGGCGTCGGCGAACTATATCCACAAGATGAGTGATTATTGTCAACACTGTCGCTACGATCGCCGCTCTCGCACGGGGGATCGGGCCTGTCCTGTTAATGTGTTCTATTGGGACTTTCTAATCCGACATCGCGATCGCCTCAAGGATCTCGGACGCATGAATTTGATGTTAAGCCATATCAAACGCATTTCCCCGGAAGAACAGGCCCAGATTCAGGGGTTGGCGGAGGAGTGGCGGGCCGCTCAGGGGAGATAATGGAGTTGTTTTATCGCGTCAACCATGGGGTTTGAGTACGATTGGCTGGTTGTGGGAGATAGTGAGGGGGCGGTGCATTCGGCGTCTCTGGCGGCCCAGTGGGGGGCGCGGGTGGCTTGGGTGGTCCCTGCGGGAGAGACGTGGAGAAGGCGGGTTTGTGGTGAGTTGGCGATGGCTCAACTTCAGTCTTTGGCTTCAAGGGCTGATTTGGACCTGATCGATTTAGCGGCGAATTGGCGCTTGGCGGAGGAAATGACGGAGAATTTAGGGATTCTTCGGTCTCCGGCGACTCTCGCGCTGCAAGGGGTGGATGTCCACATCGGCTCTGTTGAGTTTATGCTCGATCCTCATCTACGGGTGCGGCTGCATGAGGCTGGGGCGTTGGGGTCGCGGCGGGAGCTGCGATCGCGCCACTATCTTCTGGCTCCCGCACCTCAACCTTATATTCCCCCGATTCCCGGTCTTCAGGAGATCCCGTATTATGACCTCAATCATCTTAAACCGCTTCTGAGTGGGAAACTTCCCCAACATCTAACGATTGTCGGAGCGGATCCCCAGGGAGCTGTTTTAGCGCAAACTCTAGCTCGTTTGGGGGGTTCGGTGCAACTTCTCGTCGGTGAACCGTTCCTGTTACCTTACGAAGATCCTCAATTGGGGAAACGGCTGTACGCTCATCTGGAGGCGGCGGGGGTGCGGGTTCTCACGGGAACGCCACTGATGCAGATTCGCGAGATTGAGGGCAAAATTTGGCTGCAAGGGGGGAATCAGGCCCTAGAAACTGAGGGGTTGGTTTTGGCTCAGGGCTGGCAAGGAAATTTACAGGGGATAGGGGTTGACAATTTGCAAATTAAATGGTACATGGGACGAATTGGAACGAATCCTAGGTTAGAGACGGCCCAGCCGAGCGTTTATGCTTGTGGTTCGCTGTTAGGGGGATATTGCGATCGCGAACTCGAACGCTATGAGGCGGAACTGGCGACGTATAATGCTCTGGTTTTACCGCGCGATCGCCTCGATTACAGTCGTCTACCTCGCATCGTCTCAACGGCTCCCCCCATTGCTGCGGTTGGCTTAACCACTCCCCAGGCTCAACAACGCTTTGGTGAGGAGTTTGTGACTCTATCATTACCCTTGTATCAGGTTGACTCGTGTCAGCGACGGGGACACCTCGATGGTTTGGCGACGTTACTGGTTCGTCCCTCGGGGCAAATCATTGGTGCGTATAGTATCGCAGACGAGGCGCCGCGCTGGATTCAGGCGATCGCCCTGTTGATGAAACAGAGATCTCATATCCGCAACCTCGCCACACTTCCACCTCCAGATCGAGATCTCTTTGACGGCTTTCTCCGACTCTGGAACCCGGTTTGGCGACAACAGCATCCCCAGCTTCATCGTCTGCAACAGGCCTGGTTTGACTGGCGACGTTAACGGTTAATTGAGTTAATTTTTTGAGTCCATATGAAAGACGATTTCGCGATCCGCTTTGCTCCCCTCTCTTTAACAGACGCCTATCAACGAGCCGATGACTCGGGTAATGGTGCGATTGTGGTGATGAGCGGTATGGTACGGGATAACACCGAGGGACGAGGGGTGAACTATTTGGAGTATCAAGCCTATGAACCGATGGCGTTAGAGGTGTTTCGTCAGATTGGTGAGCAAATTCGCCAACGCTGGCCGATGATCACGTCTGTGGTGATTCATCATCGTATTGGCAAGCTGACGGTGGGTGAAATTAGTGTGTTAGTTGTGGTAGGTTGTCCCCATCGTGGTGAGGCGTTTGAGGCTTGTCGCTATGCGATCGATACGCTCAAACATAATGCTCCGATTTGGAAAAAGGAACATTGGCAAGATGGGGCCAGTAGTTGGGTGAGTATTGGGGCCTGTGAGGAGAATCATCCCCTCACAGACATCTAGCACGACTTTAAAGTTAAAGTTGGTTTGACTCTAATCGGCCTGCCAACGGTCTAAATACTGCCAGGCGGAATAGGCTAAGGTAATCACTCCCGTTATAATCGCCTCTTCATCAATATCAAATTGAGGATGATGCAAGGCATAATTGCGTTGGTTGGCATGACCCACTCCGAGACGGAACATGGTTCCTGGGGCATGATCTAAATAGACCGAAAAATCTTCCGCTCCCAGGGAGGGTTCCATCAACAGTTGCATCCCCGTTTCCCCCCAGGCCTGACGTACTGTCGATTCGACAATCTGAGTTAAGGCCGTGTCGTTAAATACAGAAGGAACCAAACGGCGATAGTTCATTTCATACTTCGCCCCGTAGGTTTTGCAGACTCCGGCGACGATGTTCTCAATCCAATCCGGGAGTTCGCGGTGGGTTTCCGGGTGCAGCGATCGCACCGTTCCCAGAAGTTGCACCGAGTCGGCGATCGCATTGGGGGCTCGTCCTCCCTGAATTTTACCAATGGTCAACACCACCGGCCGCAAGGGATTATGGGTGCGGGAAATGGCCTGCTGCAAGGTGGTAATCACCTGGGCCGCAATCCAAATGGCATCCACCGCCTCATAGGGACGCGCCCCATGGCCCGACTCGCCGGTAATCATCAGTTCCAAGTCATCCGCCGCCGCCGTCAAAGCCCCATAACGCACCCCCACAATACCGCCAGGAATGCTAGGAAACACATGAACCCCAAAAATGGCATCCACCTCCGCCATCGCCCCATCTGCGACCATCCAATGGGCGCCCTGGGCGATTTCTTCAGCGGGTTGGAAGAGGAATCGCACGGCTCCTGGCAACTCATCCACGAACCGAGAGAGGACCATGGCGGTTCCTAATCCCAGAGTGGTATGGACATCATGGCCGCAGGCGTGCATCACACCTGGATTGCGGGAGGCGAAGGGTAAGCCGGTGCGTTCTTCGATGGGGAGGGCATCCATATCGGTGCGAATGGCAACCCGAGGCTGTTGGCGGTCCCCGAGTTCCCCAATGACACCGGTTTGACCCACTCCCTCTCGGACTTGTACGCCACAGGAAGAAAGAACGCCAGCGACGTAGGCGGCGGTTTGGTACTCATGGCCACTCAGTTCAGGATGGCTGTGGATATGACGACGGATTTCAATCAGCCGAGGGGCGATTTCTTTGGCAAGGCTTTGGATGCGATCGAGCATCGTGAGGTTGGTCACTCCGAAAGGTCTTCTCTCTCTAGTGTCGCGAATGAGAGAGGACAAGGCGAATATCTAGTGGTTTTCTATTTTCGTCAATGGACTGGACGAGACTCAACTGATTGCTTCGTTGGTCATCGCTTTGTGAACGAACAGGTTGAGGGGTTATGAATTCGGTGCGATCGCCCGTTCAAAGTCTTCTAGGGAGGAGAGGGTGACGGCTTGAATCAGTAAGGTTTTCAGGTAGGTGGCGTCGTCGATGGCGTTGATGCGATCGCTCAGGGAACTGGGAACGGGTCCAAACCGAGTTTCCAAGATATCCAGGATATCTTCGCGACGACTGGTTAACACTCCGGCTGAGACTCCGGCTTCTTGAGCGAAACGCTCTAGGGGGGTGATATAAGGCATTTTTTCCTCCTCCTCAAAGGCGGCAATTTCAGTGTTAAACGATGACTCCAACTCTTCCGGGAGAGTCATGATCCAGTTGACCAGTCGGAAGAGTTCCAGAATATTTTGACGGCTATAGCCCCGACGGTAGAGGCTTTTAGTTACCTCCAGCTTCCATTGTAGTCGTTGGTTGGGCTGCTGTCGGGTGGCTTGGGTTTTCAAATGGGCCATCACCATCACCGCAAAGGGGTTCACATCCTCTTGTAGCTGGTCCCACTGGTCTTGATACGTGAATAGGTCGGGAGCTTGATAGCCCTGCTGCTTTAGCGCGGGGTGGAAAAGCGACTCGTGCGGCTTTAGCCGCCGTCAGCTTCTTAATCCTGTCTATCCAATCTTCGATTAGTTGAGTCATCGTTTTGCGCTTCTGCTTGGCAACCCGTCTCAGCTTCTCAAGTCGTCCTGTCTCAATCCTGACACTTAATCTTAATTTCATGGGACTGGCTACCCACTGGCTACCTCAATCGGCTATTATAATAGCATGAAGACGCTCAAGTTCAAGCTGTACAACCACAAGCGAAATCATCACCTGAAGTGCATCGTTAATGCCTCGGGAACGATTTACAACCACTGTATTGCGTTGCATCGTCGGTACTATCGGATGTGGGGCAAACACTTGAACTGCTCCAAGCTCCAGAAGCATATTGCTAAGCTCAGAAAACGTAATCCTTCCTGGAAAACCGTTGACGCTCAAGCAGTGCAAGACATCTGCCAGCGTATCGAAAAAGCGTATCAGTTGTTTTTTAAGCACAGAGACAAAGGGGTTCGTCCTCCTGGGTTTAAAAAAGTCAAAAAGTACAAATCGTTTACTCTCAAACAGAACAACTACAAGTTTCTCGGTGAAAACCGGGTGAAGATCTGCGGTCGAGTGTATCAGTTCTGGAAGTCCAGAGAAATTGAGGGGAAAATCAAAACGGTGACAGTTAAACGGACTCCATTGGGAGAGATGTGTATGTTCGTCACGGTAGACGCTCCTTCGGAGCCGACTGTCAAAGTCGAGACGGGTAAAAGCGCTGGCTTTGACTTCGGACTGAAAATGTTTCTCACGACCTCTGAAGGCTTCAGTATTGACGCCCCGCTGTTTTTTAAGCAATCTCTCCGTGAGATTCAGAAGGCGAACCGAGAACTGTCCCGCAAACAGAAAAGCTCGAACAAGCGAGAACGCGCTCGAAAGAACCTAGTTCGTCGCCACGAAGACATTGTTCATCGGCGAGAGGACTGGTTCTGGAAACTAGCTCACTGGCTGACCGATCGGTTTGACGTTCTCTATTTCGAGACGTTGAACCTAAAAGCCATGCAGCGACTCTGGGGACGCAAAGTCTCTGACTTAGGATTTCGGTCGTTCCTGAAAATCTTGGAATGGGTCGCTCAAAAGAAAGGAAAAGTCGTTGCCTACATCGACCGTTGGTTTCCATCCAGTAAGACCTGCTCGGGCTGTGGGTATGTTTTGGACGAGTTGGATTTGAGCGTGAGACGGTGGCGCTGCCCGTCTTGTGGGTCGAAAAACGACCGTGACGAAAACGCCGCCATCAATATCAAACAGGTTGGGGCATCAACCTGTGGGCGAGGTAAAGTCAGTCAGGCTCAGCCTGCATTTACTGTTTGACCCCAGAATCCCCGTCGCGTGATTCGCGGGGAGTTTGTCAATGTAAGAGTTTGACGCTGGGAAACTCGAATGAGATTTTGCTATCCCAGAGCTCATAGCCGAAGTTTTTAGGGGTCCAGTTGGGTCGATCATCGGCCAAAATCACCAAGCTGGCCACGGGTAGCTTGTAGCGGTCAAAGATGCGATAGTTATAGACGAACACCCGTTGGTTGAAGAGTGCTTCGTATTGACTTTGCACTTCCAGATGGATGAGAACAAGGGCCTCCTGGTTGTCTCTACGCCAAACTTTCACCAGTTTATCGACCAGTCGTTTTCCCAGTTCCGCATCTCGGACAATTTGCTGAAACTCTTGGTCGAGAAACTCGTACCCTCGTAACCAGTCGATGTCCTCATAGGCTTTGGGAAAGAAAAAAGCCATGAAGTCGGGGAAATAGACTTCTAAGGCTTCTTTCCAGGGGCTATCATAGTCGTTGGTTTCCGATGGACTCATGGGTTGATGTGATGTTGCACCTGCTCTAATGATAATTCTAAAGCTTCGGCAATTTGGGCTGGAGTTAGGTGGAAACTGATAAGTTTGGCGATCGAGTATCGTGAGGTTGGTCACTCCGAAAGGTCTTCTCTCTCTAGTGTCGCGAATGAGAGAGGACAAGGCGAATATCGAGTTGTTCTCTCTCTTCGTCAATGGACAGGCTTAAACTCAAACTGCGGAGAGATTGGAGAAACTCAAAGAAGGGATCGGTGGGTTGTTCCTCCCCCTCCACGGGAGTCATTCCGTTAAACTCCGCCATCGGAGACCGCCACAAGTCGCGAGTTGCGGCAACGATCGCCCCGAGGTTGTAATAGGCCAAACTGGTTCGGTTGTCGGGGAAGGGGGCGATCGCCGTCTGGAAGTTATAACTATCCAATAGGCGAACTCGTGGCTGGGGATACAGACGGTTCACCGATGCCATTCCCGTCGTCAGTAATAGGGTATCCTCCGTAATCCAGCCATGGGCCACTTGACTGAGGGTTTCATCCTCAAATCCCATGGGGAGATTCCAACTGGTGAAGGGCTGATTCTCCAGGGATTCTCTAGAAATTTCGATAAACCCCTCACTAATGTTGAGAATCCAGCTATCCAGGGCAGATAAGACCCGTTCAGCGGCGGGGCGATCGCCGGTTTCGAGATACAGACCAATATCAAAGGGAAGAAAGGGGAATAACGCATTCTGACTCCCGCCAATGGGAGGATAGAGAAACAAGGCAAACTCCCCATCCATCCATTGCAACAGGTCTTGCAGTTCCAAACCTAAGGCCTGACGAATCTCCCCCCGAACCCCATCGAGAACCGAAGCGATTTCAGGAATCTCCTCCACCGTAGAGACGAGAGTCAACAGAGACTGGCCCAAATTGATACCATTGGTGGCAACATAGGTTCCTCCCGGAAGTCGGGAGAGGAGACGATTGGGGTTTTGGTAACGAACTGCCATCGACCGTTGAGGGTCCCGGTAATCGCTGCGAAATTGCAACCGTCCGCCGGCTTCATCGGCCCAAATCAGGGCGTTAAAACTCAGATAGGTTTGACCATAGAGATCTGCCACGTCCGATAAGCCTGATCCACTGGGGAGAGGAGGGAATCCTGGTGGTGATTGAGTTTCCACCTGGCGGCTGAGTTGGGCAAGTTGTTTAAAGTTCCCATAGGTTCCCACCACGGCGTTGCTGAAGTCGGGATGAGACAGCAGTTTCTGAAATTCAGGATTCTCAGCCAGGGGAACTGCTAAACTCGCCATATCCAGATAGCTTTGGATATCCTCGCGACTCGGGGCCACCACCACTAGATTATTGGGGAGACGGGCGATCGCCACACTGGGTTTAACGATCGCAGTTTGGGGAAACTCGAACTCTGGCGGGAAATTGGAGTCCTCAACCCCCTCTCCCTGCTTGATCGCTGTCAAAACCTGTTTGAGGGGGTGAGACAGGTGGCTGAGAGACTTGTTTAGGGAGGGATTGCTGGGGGAAACCTCCCCGTCATCCTGCCACATTTCGGGAGAGGGAGGAGTTGGCATGGGATCGGGGGCCATCTCCACCTGGGGAAACACCTGAATGGGGATGTCGTTGTAGGTTTCCTGACTCGCAGATGTGCCGTAGTCAACTTCTAAGCGAGTGAGATAGTCCGCGAAGGCGTTCTCATCCGATACGGGCATCAAGGTGACCGTTGCGGCTGCTGTTTCTGTCTCAATCGAGGATAGCGGAATCACTGCTGTGGCACTCCAATCGTCAATCCAGGGGTCTAGGATTTCCCCCTCTTGGAGAGTGACAACAGGGAGAAAGGGCAACAATCCCGGGTCGTTGAAGACTTCAACGATGGAATCGAGGGCCTCGAAACGGTTAAAGGAATCCCAGGCTTGGGGGCGATTCAGTAGCAGAACCAGGGCTGCATTAGCGGGGAGATGCTGAGTGACTTCGGGGGGGGCGATCGCCTGTTCGGGCCTGTCCTCGGTTTGGGCCGATAGGGGTGATATACCCAAAACAGTGGAGAGGAGAACGGTCAGGGTCAGGTAACGCTTTACCATAGGGAGAGTCCTTGAAGCCGGGAAAGAGCTTCTGATGGGTCGAGAAGGGTCTGAGAATGGTCTCAGTGTGGCATAGACGACCCAGAACGTCACGTCAGAGTTAAGTATCAGGATCGGTTGGGCTGGGGCTTTAACGGCACTTAGACACAAAAAAAAAGGGACATGAGCGTCCCTTTTTCCTCTTCTCGCTTCCTTATTTTAATCAACTGTCTCGGGCTTTGCATCCCATTTCCAGGGAGTTCTGGGATAGGTTGATGGTCAAGGGAAATGTTGGAGGGCGATCGCCGATGGCAATGGGTCTCTCGATTGCTCCTCAAGGTCTTGGCTATAAACAACTTCAACCATCACAATCAGAAGCATTCCGGCTAAGATAAAGATGCTAAACCAGCCGTTATTGTCGTCTTCTGAATCGGAGGACTTCTCATGACGAGAACTCTGACGCGAACTCGAGTGTGACAAGTTTTTAGAAAAATTGCAATTCAGGCAAGTCCAGCGAGTTTCGCTTTCCTGGACAATACTATAACGACCGCAGCGTGGGCATTCTGGCGCACTTTTCATGGTGGAGACCCCTGGTGTTTACATCGGTTGATGACATCAGTTCTATGCGCCCTGTTACCCTCATTCTCCGGATTGATTGATAAGTAGAGACTGTTTTAGGACAGTTTTAAAATTGGCAACCACCTGGTTTGGAGAGGACAAATTAAGTTTCAAAGTTACGTTCTAGATCCTGAATCACTTTGTCAAGATACCAGGCTTCGGTTTGGTTAGGATAGTAACGTCGCGCCTGTTCGAGTAACCGTTCGGCAATTTCCCAATGTCCACCCACTAGCATCCGTAAGCGTTCTTTGCGGGGAGAATTGAGAGAATCGAGGCGGTCAGAACTCGATGATGTTGGGGTTTGGCGTGAGGGGATGGAACTGGAAATGCCTGATTGTAGAGCGTTGAGCTTTTTTAAGCTGGCGTTATAGTTGTCCCAATCTTCAGCTTCG
Source organism: Phormidium willei BDU 130791 (assembly GCA_001637315.1). Classification (GTDB taxonomy): domain Bacteria; phylum Cyanobacteriota; class Cyanobacteriia; order Cyanobacteriales; family Geitlerinemataceae; genus Sodalinema; species Sodalinema willei. The sequence continues at coordinate 67,310 of LSZA01000001.1, forward strand.
CAGAAGAGAGATACCGCTGTTTGATAGTCGGCGATCGCCTGGCGAGTGTCTTCGAGGCGTATGTAAGCCATGGCCCGATTGAGATAAATTGAGGCACATTGATCGTCGAGGGCGAGGGCCTGTTCGTAGGCGGCGATGGCCTGTTGATGATCGCCGATATCGCGAAAGGCGTTTCCTTTGGCGATGTACACCAAGATCTCTTCAGGGTTGAGTTGCAAGGCTCGTTCAAAGTCTGCCATCCCACCGGCGCGATCGCCGAGTTGAAAGCGGACTTTACCTCGATTGCGTAACGCCAGAGCGTTATTTGGCTGCTTCTGTAAGGCTCGATTAAAGTCTTTGAGGGCGTTTTGGGGTTGATTGAGTTTTAGGTAGGCGATACCGCGACAGCAATGGGCCTGAGGATCGCCATCATCGGCATCTAAGACCCAATTTAAGTCCTTGAGGGCGCTTTGGACATCGCCGTGACGGATGCGATCGAGCAGTTGTGAGTAGATATCCCCGACGCTAGGCATTGAGGGGGGTTGGGGGGAGGCCGATGTGGATGAGGAGGCGAGGTTCGATTTGGGTTGGATTTGGGCGATCGCCGTTAGACAGGCTTGGCAATTGTCTTTATCCTTGCGATCGAGATAGAGTTGGGCGGCCTGTTTGAAGCTGGCGATGGCCTCGGGGATATCATTGAGTTTACGGCAGAGGATTCCCCGCAATCGTTGTCCGGCGGCGTGTTGGGCGTTCACTCGTAGGGCCACCTCGATATCAGATAAGGCCCCGGTATAGTTTTTTAAGGCCAGGCGGGCGATCGCTCGTCCATAATGGGCGGCGAAATCCTCGGGATGGAGTTGAATGGCCTGGGTATAGTCGGAAATCGCATCATGAATACGCCCGGCATCATAATAGGCTAATCCTCTCTGGCGATAGGCGATCGCCGAGATGGGGTTCGCTTCAATGGCCTCGGTGAAGGCGGCGATCGCTTCGACGGTGTCTCCCATCTTCGCCTGGGCGATTCCCTTGTCAATCCATTCTTGTTCTACCATTGCAACGCTCCTAAGACCTCGCCATTTCGCTACAGCTTATTCGATTTTAGGGCGATCGCTCAGACAGTGGCGAGTCTTAGGGGGACAATTAGGCAAAGGGAACCGCTGAGAATCCCTGATTCTGGCCCACTTCCAAGAAATGAGCGACAGGGGTGGTAAACTCCCCAGAGGCCAAGGCATCTAAGGCTTCGGGATTGCGAACCAGATAGGCAAAATCATTGTAAGCCGGATTGGGCGATCGCCAATCAAATTGCCCATGATTGATAAAATGGCTGACAGCGGATTCCACCGAACCCTCGGCCACTCCCGCCGCCACATCCGGGTTACTGGCTAGGTAGAAGGCGGTATCAAAGAACCCATTAGGATTGCGACCCTCATATTGTCCATGACGTTGAAAATGAGTGAGAGGATCAGCCATCCCTCCGTTCGCTATCTCATTCGCCACATCAGGGTTACTGGCCAGATAGAAGTCTGCATCAAAGAATTCCTCGAATTGCATTCGAGTCAGGGGGTCGGGTTGACGGTTGATTAAGGCCACAGTTCCCCCCTCATCAAGTCTTAGACTCACTCCACTAGGGTCATTCTCAGGTAAATTTTGTTCTAGACTAATCAGACGCGCTGTGCCAGCTTCAGCGTCCAGAGGCGTGTGAAACCTGAAGGTATAACCTTTAGGAGTATTGAGCGTTAGAGTTCTCAACTTACTAGCCGCAGACAGCTGGAACCCTAAATCTGCACTCTCTCCTATTTCTGGATCTAGCTGAACACTCGTCAAGACTTGTCCATCAGGGGTATAGATGACAAAATTGAAGTTGTCTAGCTGACTCTCACCAATCCGAGATTCTCCAGAGATATCGGGATAACTAATCTCAGCTTGAGCGAAATACCCCCCATCACCCCGCCAGACAATTCGATAGGAACCGGCTGGGATTTCGCGGTTCCCCAGGCTAACAACTGTCCGTTCCCCCCATGTCACACCGGGTAGATTTTTTAGATTAGTTCGTTCCCCAATTCCCCTGTCTGTCCAGGGATTAGGCCATTGATTACTGTCGAAAAACGGCTCTGAAGTGGGGACAACTCCTCCTTCGTCACGTTCAGCCCTCAACGCGAAAGATGGTGTTGAGGGTTGAACAGTACCCGAGTTCCCTGATGATTGTTGGTCTTTCGGTCGTTTCGCGTCTTCGATTACTTGAGGATCCACAGACATAGCCCCCCTAAAATCTCAGGTAATGCAAGTTGAGCCATCGATCGCACCCTACCTTTACGTAATTTCACCGACTATTATGACCTGAGATTTTCGATTGTCAAGACGGGGAAATCGCTCTAAGCCTCGACGGTCGAGGGTTTAACCCCTCAGTCCAGCCCAAGACTAACTCCGTAGTTCTACCTTGAACTTCTTGACGATCGCCTCCCGTACCTTCTGATGAGCGGTATCGACCTCCTTATCTTTAAGGGTGCGATCGCCGGCCCGATAAACTAGACGAAACGCCAAACTACGCTGACCCTCCGGAACCGACTCACCGCGATACTCATCGAATAGTTCCACCGACTCCAACAATTTCCCCCCAGCCCGACTCATGGCTTTTTCTAACTCCAAGACTTCTGCATCAATGGGAGCGAAAAAGGCTAAATCGCGATCGCTGGCCGGGAACGTCGAAAAGGGGTTGAACTTAGGAACCTGACTTGATGGGAGCGCTTCTAGGAGTAGACTTAACTCCAACTCGAAGACATAGACTTCATCGGGGAGTTCGCGATCTTGACGCAACTGGGGATGAAGCTGGCCAAAGCGTCCCAATTGACGACCCCGCAACCAAATCGAGGCGGTGCGTCCAGGATGCAATCGTTCATCTCCTGCATCAGCTTGATAGTAAACCGTTAAGCCTAGGCGATCGAACACCCCTTGTAACACCCCCTTGGCTTCAAACCAAGACATCGGTTGTTCCTTCCCAGACCGTAACCAACGTCCCTGAGTACGATCGCCCCCAAGAATCCCCGCCACCAGGTTTTTCTCCTGGTACGTCTCTCCCTCTTTCCAGAAAACTCGCCCAATCTCAAAGCCATTGAGCGCCCCATTTCCCTGTTTCAAGTTATACTCAAAGGCGTCAATCATCCCTGGGAGAAGTTCCGTTCGTAGGGCGGAATACTCAGCAAAAAGGGGATTTCCCAGACAAATTTGTTGCTCTTGGGTGGGTTTGACCAGAGAATAGTGAATTAACTCCGTCAAACCTGCCCCCCGTAGGGCTTCCCGCAACTGTCCCGTCAGGGCAAATTCCGGGGAAAGTTGGCCCAGCGTTCCCTGTTTGGGCAGGGTTTCGCAGAAGTTATCGTAGCCATAGAGACGAGCGATTTCTTCAATTAAATCAATTTCCCGTTCAATATCCCGGCGACGGTAAGGGGGAACCTGCACTGTCCAAACTCCTGTTTCCTCCGTGGGAGCGACGCTAAAGTTGAGGCGTTCCAGGATTTGCTTCATATCCGCTTCCGGGAGGTCGCCCACCTCATCCCCGAGATGCACTGGACCGAGAACCTGACGCACCCGGGCCACTCGTAGCGTGAGCGTTTGAGACAAATCGGGGCGAGAATCGGCCTTGGCTTGGGCCACCGGAGTTCCGCCCGCTAATTCGCCGATAAGGGCGATCGCCCGTTGACAGGCGGTTTCTAACTCGGCGAAGTTTACCCCCCGTTCATAGCGTGAGGAAGACTCGCTACGGAGATTCTGAGCGCGAGAGGAACGACGCACGGCGACGGGGTCAAATAGGGCCGCTTCTAAGACTAAATTAGTGGTCTCTGCATGGACTTCGCTGTCTTCCCCGCCCATGACGCCAGCTAGGGCCACGGGATGGTCATTGGCGGTAATCAGTAGATTAGTGTCTTGCAGGGGTCGTTCCTGGCCATCGAGGCTGGTCAGGGTTTCATTAGTTTTGGCGTAACGAACCCCGATGGTTAGGGAATCTTGACCGGTGAGCTGTTGTAGGCGATCGCGGTCAAAAGCGTGCAACGGCTGTCCCCATTCCAACATCACATAGTTGGTAATATCCACCACATTGTTAATGGGGCGCACGCCAGCCGCTTGTAGTCGTTGTTGTAGCCAATCCGGCGAAGGGGCGATCGTGACTCCTTCAATCATCGTGCCAATATAGGCCGGACAAGCCTTGTTTTGAGCCACCTCAACCGTTAGAGACTCCTTCGGGGCAATCTCAGCCACCTCAGCCTGGGGTAATTCCAGCCTATCCCCCGTTAACGCCGCGACTTCCCGGGCCACGCCCACCATACTCAGAGCATCGGCTCGGTTCGCCGTCGCCGTCAAGTCTAAAATCGAGTCATCGAGTCCCAGAAACGGTCGCGCATCGGCACCAATTTTGCCCTGGAACTGGTTATCATTGCCCTCGGCAAAAATATGAATGCCATCAATTTCGGAAGTTAGGCCCACTTCCTCAAGAGAGCAAATCATGCCGTTAGAGGGAACCCCCCGCAGTTTGGTCGGTTTAATCTTGAGACCCACTTGGGGCAGCTTCGTGCCGATGGTAGCCACCGGAACGTAGATATTTGCCTGAGCATTGGGCGCACCACAGACAATCTGTTGCGGTTCACCGCTGCCAATATCGACTTGACACACCCGCAGCTTATCGGCGTTGGGATGTGGCTCGATACCCACAATGTGACCGATCACCACCCCATCGGCCCAGGTGCTGCGCTCTTCAATCTCCTCCACTTCAAACCCCGCCATAGTGAGGCGATGGGCCAGGTCGTCCGCAGTTAGATCAATGTTAATGAGGGTTCGCAACCAGTTGAGTGAGATACGCACAGTTGATGCCTTGTTCGACGAAGTATAGCTCGACTATTCTACACAAAATCAGCCTGCCAAATCTGAACCGCCTGCCGCGCTAAACGTCCTTGGCGATCGGCTAGGCTATCCGCCGTCCACTCTTGGGCTAAAATGCTCTGGGTTAAGCGGTAGCGGCTTTGCGGGTAGGTTTGCTGCTTAACTGCATAGGCTTGATTGCCCAGCTCACGATTTAAACTCGGTTCTAAGAGGGTCAGGTTTCCTAAGCGATAGGTCATTTCGTCGAGTTGAGTTTCTGTAAACGCTCGCCGCCAACTCTCACTGGCTGATTCGGGGAGGATATGCTCGATTGAGAAACTGTTACGCTCAATGGGATGACCGCACTCGTGTTCTTCGAGTTTGGCTAGGATGTATTGGACGAGTTTTTTGTGTCTCTTGGTTGATAGCCTTAAAACGGCAAAGTCTTGTTGAAATTTATCGTCTGGGACGTAAATTGGGCGACAGGCACTGAAGACTTCTCGGGAGGTTGTGATTTGGTCGTTCATGATGGCGATCGCCACCTCGTTATAAATTGTCTCCAACTCATTCGGGTTAAGTTGACTCACCACAAGATAGCGAAAGGATAAAACTCCAATGAGTTTCAACACCCGCACAAAATCCGAGGGAGCAAACTTGACATGGGCGGCGAATAGGGCTGGATACGCCTGTTTTACTCGAAAAAGCTGTAGTTCTCGGATATAAGGCTGGCAGTTGGGAGTCTCTCGCCACAGTTCATCATGAGAGTCGCCGAGGGCAATAAATAAGTCACTATACTGCTCTAAATCATCCAGCAAATGAAATGCTTGTTCTGCATTGGTAATAGTACGACGAATTGTTTTAAAGAGTCTATCTTTCCGAACTCCGGTTTGGGATAAACTCAGGTAGTCACGCAAAAACTCCGGAAATTGTCGCATCGTGACCGTATCAATGAGCCGTTTCCATTGCCGTTGAGCTTCTCGCAAATCATCGGGTCCCTGAAATGAAGAAAATAAATAGTTTTTCAATAAATCGGTGGTACTGAGTTCGATTCCTCGCGCATTCAAGGTTTCAAACACAGTGTACGCATTGAGCGCATCTTGAACATTGATTTGAATAAATACTAAGCGTTGAGCAACGACATCCGTTAGAAACGTCGTCAAATCTTCTCCATTTCTAACTACCAAAGTCAGCCCATTTAAACATTTTGAGAAATGCTCAAAGGCTTGCCAAAGCAGTTGATTGGATGTCGTGAGCCGTCGCTGATTCCTGGGCTTGCGTAAGTTAATTAAATTACTTTGATAAAAATCATTATCGTTGGCATTCAACAGTAACTTGCTCGAATAGCGTAAGGAACGGGGGTCTTTATCACTTAAATAGGTTCGCCGCAAAATATTTTGACGTTCCCGATTTTCCTCAACCGCCTGTCCTTGGTTGATTAAGTCTTGGAGTTTATCAAGAATGGCGATCGCCAAAATGCTCAAAGTCGCCAGCCGCTGTTGGCCATCAATAATGGTAAATTCCTGATTTGAGTCGGGGGAGTTCTGTAAGACAATCGCTCCCATATAGTGACTACTCTGGGAATCGTGATAAATCGACTCAATATCTTGCCAGAGGTCTTCCCAATTTTCGACTGTCCAAGAGTAGTCTCGCTGAAAGGCGGGGACTCGATAAATTTTACCATTACGGATTAAGTCCCCAAAATTGGTTGTCCGAGTATCTAGGAATTGAGACGACGACATCACAGAAAATATAGAAACAGAAGGGCTAACCCACCCATAAACCCAGTTTAGCGCCTGGTACTTCAGTGGGTTGCCCCTAAAAAAAACCTCACTTACATTGAAGTGAGGGAATTCTATCTGGTGGTGATGAGAGTTAGTGAACCATGACTAAGGCGAGCTTAGGCATCGTAGTAGAGCATATACTCGAAGGGATGGGGACGTAGGCGAATGGGGTTGACTTCGTTATCGAGCTTGTAGGTGATGTAGTTGTCGATAAAGTCCTCGGTGAATACGCCACCTTTGGTCAAGAACTCACTGTCATGAGCTAACGCACTCAACGCACCTTCGAGAGAACCCGGAGTCGAGGGAATCTTGCTCAGTTCTTCAGGGCTGAGTTCGTAGATATCGACATCGAGGGCCTCGCCGGGGTCAATTTTGTTCTGAATTCCATCGAGACCTGCCATCAGCATGGCGGCAAAGCCAAGATAAGGGTTAGAACTCGCATCAGGGCAACGGAACTCAATCCGTTTCGCTTTGGGGTTGGAACCGGTTAAGGGAATCCGAATCGAGGCAGAGCGGTTTCCTTGAGAGTAGGCTAAGTTCACGGGCGCTTCAAACCCAGGAACCAGACGTTTGTAGGAGTTCAAGGAGGGGTTGGTGAAAGCCAAAACCGCTGGAGCGTGTTTGAGTAGGCCGCCGATGAAGTATAAGGCTAAGTCACTGAGATCGGCATAGTTATCACCGAAGAAGAGGGGTTGTCCGTCTTTCCAGATGGACATGTGGGTGTGCATCCCGCTCCCGTTGTCGTTGAAGACGGGTTTAGGCATGAAGGTGGCGGATTTGCCGTATTTGCGAGCCACGTTTTTGACCACATATTTGTAGGTCATGACGTTGTCGGCGGCATTGATCAGATCCGAGAAACGAATCCCCAGTTCACATTGACCGGCGGTTCCCACTTCATGGTGATGTTTCTCAATGGGAACTCCACAGCGCCCCATGGTCAGGAGCATTTCTGTACGGATGTCTTGTAGGGTATCCGAGGGACCCACGGGGAAGTAACCGCGCTTGTAGCCCGTTTTGAAGCCAAGGTTGCCCCCTTCTTCATGACGTCCAGAGTTCCACATCCCCTCAGTGGAATCGACGTGGTAGTAGCCTTCATGTTCGTTCTGGTCGTAGCGAACATCGTCGAAGATAAAGAATTCTGGCTCGGGTCCGCAGAAGACTGTATCACCGATTCCGGTCGATTGCAGATACTGTAAGGCTCGATCCGCTAGGGAACGCGGATCACGCTCATACCACTCGCCGGTACGGGGTTCTTTGATGGAACAGACCATGCTCAGCGTGGGGGTATCCATGAAAGGATCTAACCAGGCTGTGCTCGGGTCAGGAACCATACACATATCGGAGGCGTTGATCGCTTTCCAGCCCCGAATACTCGAGCCATCAAAGGCAATCCCTTCATCAAAGGATTCTTCTTCAACGAGGCTGCGGTGGAACGTGCAGTGCTGCCAAATTCCGAACAGATCAACAAACTTCAGGTCAATCAGTTCGATGTTCTCACCCTGAATCATGTTCAGGACGTCTTGTGGCGTTTCAGGCATGGGTTACTTCTCCCTATAATCGCGAAAATCGTTGGAGTTTGCCAGTAGTTGCTTTTCCGGACGGTACGTGGAAGACGCACGCAGGGGTGGGGCTAGGTGCTGACGAATACCTGATTCATCCTAGGGATTGCTGTGGCGATGATTTGTAATGGTTTATACATTTTTTCGCAAAAATCTCAGAAAGATCCCAGAGACGGCCCGATTTCCAGGATGGAGACCGAGGATTTATGAAAGATTGTTGAGTTTTCTAAACATTGTGCGGTCAGGACGGAATAATACTATAGGAAGCCGGGTCCAGTGGCTCCCAGTGACCTCTCCCTTGACGTTCATGTTGGAAGGGTGAGGTAAGCTATAGTCCATCGGTCAATATTTATAACGAAGAGGCATTTCATGCAAGACGCAATTACAACGCTGATTAAAAACTACGATTCGACGGGCCGCTATCTTGATGGTGTGGCGATTGATCGCCTAAAGTCCTATTTTGAAACGGGTACGGCTCGGGTTCAAGCCGCAGCCCTGATTAACGGTCAAGCGGCGGCGGTGGTTAAAGAGGCGGGTTCAACTCTGTTTAACGACCAGCCTGAACTGATTCGCCCCGGTGGGAGTGCCTACACGACTCGTCGCTATGCGGCTTGTTTGCGGGATATGGACTATTATCTACGCTATGCCACCTATTCTTGGGTGGCCGGTGATACGGATGTCCTCGATGAACGGGTCTTAACGGGGTTGAGAGAAACCTATAATTCTCTCAATGTGGCGATCGGCCCCACGGTCATCGGTATTGGTATCTTGAAAGAGATTGTGAAGGCCAAAGTGGCTGATGCTGGTATTGAAACCAGTTTCATTGATGAGCCGTTTGACCACATGATTCGTGAGTTAGGCGAGAAAGATATCTAACTCACCCCGAAACCCTCACCAGGGGCGTGTCATTGGCTATACGCCCCTAAGTCTAGGTTCGAGTCTAGGGTCACGCTTTGCTTTTCAATATGCTAATTATAGACACAGTAAAAAAGACAGTTTAAGTTAGCCAAAACCCTTTTTGTAAGGGTTTTGGCGTTTTTAATGTTAGCTTTGAAGTGTCTGAAGATTATCCCATAATGCTCTGAAAGAAGTTGATCGTGTCCTTGAGACTGGCGATGAAGGTGTCAATCTCGGCATGGGTGTTGTAGAAATAGAGGCTGGCCCGGGCCGTTGAGGTTTGTTGAAGCCGTTTGTGCAACGGTTGGGTGCAGTGATGTCCCGTACGAATCGCCACTCCTGACTCATCGAGGAGGGTTGAGAGGTCGTTGGCATGGACATCGGCGGAGGTGAAGGAGGCTAAGGCGGCCCGTCCGCTGCCGTCGGCTTGGGGTTGGGGTCCGTAGAGGGTTAGGCCGGGGACGGTGGCCAGTTTGTCGTAGAGGTAGCGGCAGAGTTCATGTTCATAGTCGGCGATCGCCTCCATGCCAATCTCCGTCAGATAATCAATGGCCGCCCCCAGGGCGATCGCCTCCCCAATCGCCGGGGTCCCCGCCTCAAACTTATGGGGCAATTCGGCACAGGTAAAGGAGTTGAGTTCCACATCGGCAATCATCTCCCCACCGCCGAGAAATGGCGGCATCGACTGTAATAACGCCAATTTGCCATAGAGAAAGCCAATCCCTGTCGGCGCACACATTTTATGACCGGACGCCACCAGCCAGTCACAATCGATGTCTTGCACATCGATGGGCATATGAGGCACACTCTGACAAGCATCAATGAGAACCTTGGCCCCCTGCCGATGCGCCAGTTCAGCAATTTCCTTGACGGGGTTAATACAGCCGAGGGTATTGGAGACATGAACCACCGCCACCAGTTTCGTCTTCTCCGATAGGAGAGACTGATACTGCTCAAAATCGAACTCCTGAGTCTCCGTCAAGCCGACAAACTTCAACACCGCCCCCGTCTTTTGGGCCACCATTTGCCAAGGAATGAGGTTGCTGTGGTGTTCCATCACCGACAGGATAATCTCATCCCCCGCCTGGAGATGATTCAATCCCCAAGAATAGGCCACTAGGTTAATCGCTTCACTCGCATTGCGGGTGAAGACGATTTCATTGCGAGATTGGGCGTTGATGAAGGGGACGATTTTATCCCGAGTTCCCTCGTAGTTATCCGTGGCCCTGGCGCTGAGGGTGTGAACACCACGATGGACATTGGAGTTATCCCGACTGTAGTAGTGAGATAAGGCATCAATGACCGCTTTGGGCTTTTGAGAGGTGGCGGCGTTATCCAGATACACCAGAGGCTTACCATTGACCTCCTGATGTAGAATCGGGAAGTCAGCGCGGGTGCGATCGGCTAGGGTTTGGGCGGTGGCAAGGGTCATAGGGGGAAGAAGGCAATAGGCAAGCTAGCAATAGGCAACAGGCAAGCTAGCAATAGGGATAACCTACTCTTTGCCCATTACCTTTACTCATCAATAGCTAATGGTGCGACAGGCGACACATTGGGCGATCGCCGTTTGCAGGGATTTGAGAGGAATCTCTTGCAGAATCTCGGCGGCGAAAGCGTCTACCAGGAGATTCTGACTGGTGGTTTTGTCTAAACCGCGACTTTGCAGATAAAACACTTCATCGGCTTCGAGTTGACTCACCGTTGCGCCGTGGCTGCATTTGACGTTATCGGCCACAATCTCTAACTGAGGCTTGGTGTTGACTCGCGCCTTGGGCGACAGCAACAGATTACGGTTGAGTTGGTTGGCGTCGGTGAGTTGAGCCTTTTTCATGACCACAACCCGACCATCAAAGACCGCGTGACCTTTATCCCCCACAATACATTTATGGAGTTGGTTCACAGTTCCATGGGGATGGTCGTAAATCACCGTACTGTGACTATCCGAGGTTTGGGCTTTACCAATTAAGGTTAAACCATTGAGGGTGGTTTCTGTTCCCGGCCCAGTTTGATAAACATCCAGGTTATGGCGAGACAGTTGTGACCCCAAATTCAGGGTATGACAGGCGTAACGGCTATCTCGGGCTTGGGTGACGGCGGTTTTGCCAACATGGAAGGCGGACCCATTATCCCGCTGTAGGCGCACATGAGTTAATTCCGCATTGTCCTCCAGCCAAATTTCCGTCACGGCATTATTGAAATAGGCCATGGCTTGGGAATCGGGACAGCCTTCGACGGTGGAGACAAACTCTTCGACGAAGGTGAGATGACTATTAGCCTCAGCCACCACCAGACAGCGTGGCTGCGTCAGCATGGCTGAGTCTTCGGGAACTGAGACAAACAACAGTTGCAGAGGAACTTCAACGACCGTTCCGCGACGCAACCAAATGACGGCTATATCCTCGAAACTAGCACTGTTTAGGGCGGTGAAGACTTCTTCTTGTCCCGGCTGTTGCGCCAGGTAGTCTCCCAATTTGGCTTTTTGGTCTTGGGGAAGGTTGGCGAGATTTCCCGCATAGAGGCCTTCGGGTAGGGCGTTTTGTTGAGAGAGGTTGTCGCTGTAGCGTCCATTGACGAACACCAGACGACTCTCGGGGGCTTCGGGAAGTTGGTTAACCTCAATCTGACTGGCTTCGAGATTAATGCTGGGGGCTGGGGTGAAGTTGACCCCAGTTAGTTCCGATAAGTCTGTGAAACGCCAAGCTTCATCGCGGGGGGTGGGGAGGGCCAGTTCGTCGAGGCGGGCCTGGTGGCGATCGCGAATTGGGTTAAGAATCGCCCCATCACTCACCACCGGCTGACGCAGTTTCACCAACTCCGCGAGGGAGGTGACGTTGTTTTTAGTGATTGTCTCTAAACTCATAATGCCTTATACCCCTACTGCTGCAAATTCGGCGATTGCCCAATCGTAGCCCTGTTCTTCGAGTTTCAGGGCTAAATCTTTGCCGCCAGTGGTCAAAATCCGTCCATCATACATAATATGGACAAAATCAGGAACAATATAATCGAGCAACCGTTGATAGTGCGTAATCATCAGGGTGCAATTATCCGGTTGCGCCAACTGATTCACACCACCAGCCACGGTTTTTAGGGCATCAATATCCAATCCGGAATCCGTCTCATCGAGAATTGCCAGAGTGGGTTCTAGCAACGCCATTTGCAAAATCTCATTGCGTTTTTTCTCCCCACCGGAGAAGCCTTCATTGACGCTACGGTTCAAGAACTCCGCCCGCATCTTCACGATATCAAGTTTCTCTTCGACCAAATCCTCGAAATCAAAGGTATCGATTTCTTCCAAACCTTTGGCTTTGCGGTGGGAGTTGTAGGCGACTCGCAGGAAGTCTAAGTTACTCACTCCAGGAATCTCAATGGGATATTGGAACGCCAAAAATACCCCCGCTGTCGCCCGTTCATCGGCTTCGAGTTCCAGCAGGTTTTGCCCCTTGTACATCACTTCGCCGCTGGTGACTTCGTAATCCGGATGTCCGGCGATAATCTTAGAAAAGGTACTTTTCCCAGACCCATTCGGTCCCATAATGGCGTGAATTTCCCCCGCCTTAATTTCCAAATTCAGGTCTTTGAGAATTGGAGTTCCCTCAACGGTTGCGTTGAGGTTTTTTACGGAAAGAATAACGTCGCTATTTTCAACAATCATGGTGGTTTAATTCAAAATCGAGGAGATCGTCCAAATTAGAAGGCTTAATTGAACTTCTGTTAATCGTCTTTTGAAACGCTTTGATGCCTTCTTTTTCCTAAACAACGATGCTGTAGAGATAATTTTTTCTTGCCCCTACCCTGGACTGATTCAGCATCATAACCGAGAACCAGGTTAGCAAAAAATGGCATTCAAAACGTGAGTTCTCAGGTCTTCAGGATTGATCGTCAGGATTTAAGGTAATACGCTAAGTTTCTATAAAACTAGAACCCTTGCTGTAGGGGCGAACGGCCGTTCGCCCCTACCCAAATTCCTACATTGAAGACCTGAGTTCTGGATTAACCCACAGCGCCTTCAAGCTTCAGACTCAGGAGTTTATCCGCTTCGGCTGCAAACTCCATGGGTAACTCATTGAAGACATCGCGGCAGAAGCCACTAATAATCATGGATACCGCATCTTCTTCCGAGATACCCCGTTGAGCGAAATAGAACAACTGGTCTTCGCCAATCTTAGAGGTCGAGGCCTCATGTTCGACCTTGGCCAGATTGTTCTGAACATCGATATAGGGGAAGGTGTTAGCTTCGGCATTATCCCCAATCAACATCGAATCACATTGGGAGTAATTGCGCGACCCTGCCGCCTTCGGTCCCATTTTCACCAAGCCGCGATAGCTGTTTTTGGACTTCCCAGAGGAAATCCCCTTCGAGATAATCGTGCTTTTGGTGTTCTTGCCAATATGGACCATCTTGGTTCCCGTATCGGCTTGCTGATAGTTATTCGTCAAGGCCACGGAGTAGAACTCACCGACGGAGTTATCGCCGACGAGGACACAACTGGGGTACTTCCAGGTAATTGCAGACCCGGTTTCGACCTGAGTCCAGGAAATTTTGGAGTTTTTCCCTTTACAGAGTCCCCGCTTGGTGACGAAGTTGTAAATCCCCCCTTTGCCGTTTTCGTCTCCGGCGAACCAGTTTTGCACGGTGGAGTATTTAATTTCTGCGTCGTCCAAAGTCACCAGTTCCACCACGGCGGCGTGGAGTTGGTTGGTGTCGAACATGGGGGCGGTACAGCCTTCGAGGTAGGTGACGGAGGCGCCTTCTTCGGCGACAATCAGAGTCCGCTCGAACTGTCCCGACTCGCCGTTGTTAATGCGGAAGTAGGTGGACAAGTCCATGGGACAGGTGACGCCTTTGGGGACGAAGACGAAAGACCCATCGGTGAAGACGGCGGAGTTGAGGGCGGCGAAGTAGTTGTCGCCGACGGGAACGACACTCCCGATGTATTTTTTCACCAGTTCCGGGTGTTCTTGCAGGGCCTCGGAGATGGAACAGAAGATGACCCCGGCTTCGGCCAGTTTTTCTTTGAAGGTGGTGGCGACGGAAACACTGTCGAAGATTGCATCGACCGCTACGTTGGCCAGACGCTTTTGTTCCGAGAGGGGAATCCCTAGTTTTTCAAAGGTTTCGAGGAGGGTGGGGTCAACATCGTCGAGACTTTTCTTTTTCTCGTCTTTGACCTTCGGGGCGGAGTAGTAGACGATGTTTTGATAGTCAATGGGGGGATAGCTGGCGTGTTGCCAGTCGGGTTCTTCCATTTTCAGCCATTGACGATAGGCTTTGAGGCGGAACTCTAACATAAATTCCGGCTCGTTCTTTTTGGCGGAGATGGCGCGGATGACATCTTCGTTGAGTCCGCGTGCGATGCTGTCGGTTTCGATGTCGGTGGTGAAACCGTATTTGTAAGGTTGGTTAACGAGGGTTTTAACGCTGGCACTCATGGCTGGTTATCTCTGGTTGCGCGGTGGGTGTGTTTGGATGGGGGATGGGGGGGGGGAGACCTCACCGGGGGCTTTCCGAGAGGTCTATGACGTTAAACCTGGCCCTAAACTTGGTTGGTTGTGGCGCGGATTTGTTCGTTCGTGATGTTCTGTTCGGACCCGGCGAAGTCGTTGTCTTCGGTGAGGAAGAGCATACAATGGCATTCTTTACGCTCTCGCATGGGAACGCAGGGGCAGTTCCAGTAGGTGGCTTTGACTTCGGCCTCTTTGTCCTCGTAGTGACGACAGGGACATAGGGGCGCACCCAACTCATCCTTGTGCTTGGCTAGCCCCTCGATGACCACGGCCGTAATGCTCAAATCTGAACAGAAGTACGTCCCTGTGCGTTTGGCGTACTGTTCGGAAAAGCGCCGCATGGCATCTAGGTTTTTTTCGGTCGCCTGCTGAGGGTTGGTTGGTGCAGTCATAGGGCAGAGTCGGTAAACGTCTTTGTCTATAATAGAGTCTAAAGCAACTTGGCTGTTGTTTATATCCCTAGTTGTAGGTTACTTTAGCAACAGGCAAGTTGTCAAAGTCTCGGACATCATTTATATCATACGCTGCCTACTGTACTGCTGTATTGGTTTTAGGGATAAGGAACATGAGGGCGACGACACAGAATCCATCGACAAAAGACGATATCCTTTACTACTTGCTCAAACAAGGTCAAGCGAAGGCGCAAACTCTATCTGAAACGCTGAAAATCAGCCCCCAGGCCATCCGACGCCATCTCAAGGACTTGGAGGGGGAAGGGCTGATTCAACATGGCTCGGTTCAGGTGGGGATGGGTCGCCCTCAACATGTGTATGAGTTAACGGACGCTGGACGCGATCGCTTTCCGCACCATTATGATGAGTTTGCGGTCTCTCTCCTGGATACTCTGGCTGAAACCGTGGGACAAGAGGGGGTTGGCCAGGTTCTGGGGAAACAATGGCAACGGAAGGCGATCGCCTATCGGGATCAACTCGGTGAGGCGCCGGTGGCGGAACGGGTTGCGAGTTTAGTGGAGTTACGCCGTCAGGAAGGCTATATGGCGGAGTTGGTTGAACTTGATCCGACGCCTCAGGGTGCACCCCGGTTTGTGGTGGCTGAGTATAACTGTGCGATTTCTAATGTGGCTGAGTCTTTCCCCAGTGTCTGCGGCCATGAGTTGGAGATGTTTGTGCGGGCGTTACCGGATTGTCAGGTGCAGCGGACTCATTGGATGATTGATGGGGAAAATCGCTGTGGTTATCTGATTGAGGGACAATCTGAGGCGGCGTCGGAGTCGGGGTAAATCGGTTGGGGCGATCGCCGGCTACGATACGCTAAAAGTAAGTAGTACTGGCAATTTTTAACTCCGATGACCACTCCTTCCCCGATGACTGTTGAATTTCTCCAACCTGAAGAGGCGGCTAAGGTGGATGCGGCCCTGTTATCCTCTCAAGAAAAGTTCTTGACACGATTGGCAATTTATGCATTAAGATCTCTTCAGCAAATTTCTCAGAGAACCAACACCCCAGCTGATGAGATTACGCCGCAACAGGTGGCGAATTGGATTCAGGAGGATCCCACGATTCAGGACCAAGTGGATGTGGATGCCAGTTTTGCGACCTTCTTTAGCAATTTAGTGGTGGCGTCTCAGAAGCCTCTGGTGCAGATCTGCCAGGAAACGGACCAACCTCTGGCAGATATTACGGTTGGGCAGATTATTGACTGGTTTGAGCGAGAGTCTAAACGAGGACTCGATCCGGGTTTGAAGAGCTAATTCGAACAATTCATTGGCATAACTCATCTGACAATCGAGCCATGTTCTGTTCTCGGGATGGGGCGATGTATACAGGGATAGTTGAGGGGAGGCGGCCAAGCTCGGCGACGACTCCATCCCCTGGACTATACTGAGAAGTTAGAGTTTTGGGAGAATCCCCGATGACCATGCGTAACCAAATTGGCTGGGTATCTCGATGGGGGGGAGGGGTGAGTATGGTGGCGATCGCCCTGGGAACTTGGTTAACTCCAGTCTGGGCCGGTGATCCCTTCCGCCGCCAAAATCCCCGTGATATTAGTGATACCACTGAAGCGGCCTTTGAAGCCTTTTTCCGAGTTGGCAACTATCCTCTAGCGGCTCAGCGGGTGAATCAGGCCTTAACCGAGGCTGATCTTGACCCGATTCTCTATGCCATGCAGGCGTCGTTGTTGTATCTCGACGATCCTGACAATCTCCCAAGTGAGTTCCAAGACTACGCGACGTTAACCCTAGAACGGGCCGAGGCGTTGGTCGCTGATGATCCTCTGCGGGGTAATCTGTATCTGGCGGTGGGCCATTTTTTTGAAGGGGCCTATGTTCTGAAAACGGAGGGGGTTGTGCGAGGGGTTCCGACGGCGTTGTCGAAGTTACAGCAAGTGTTTCGCCATCTCGATCGCGCGGCTGAAGTCAATCCTGAAGATCCTGAACTTAATATCATTAAGGGCTATATGGATCTGATGTTAGCGGCTAATCTTCCCTTTTCTAATCCTGAACGGCCCATCGAACGTCTCGAAAACTATGCTGCTCCTGAATATTTGGCGAAGCGAGGGTTAGCGGTGGGATTTCGGGATCTCGATCGCTTTGATGAGGCGATGGCGGCGGTGAATCGTAGTTTGGAACTGACGCCTGAGAATCCTGAGGTGATGTATCTCAAGGCGCAGATTTATGTTGATCGCGGCGATCGCGCCTCCAGTTTACCCTGGTTTGATCGCGCTCTGGCGATGCAGGGGCAACTTCCTGAGGAGTTGGTGCGCCAAATCCAACGGGAGCGAGATCAGGCTCAACGGCGGGTGGATGCAGAACAAGCCTCGAACCGGTAAGCTAGGTAGTTGACCTCATGTTAATCCCGAGTGCGATCGCTTTATGGATGTTCAGTTTCGCGAATATAACCCCTTTGATGTTTGGTTTTGGTTGGAGTTTGACAACAGCCCCTCTCCAGCGGAACAGCAATATGTAGAACAAGTGTTTGAATCCTGGTTTTACCTCGGTAAACTCGGCGGCTTCAACGCGGAAAATCTGCAAGTGCAGGAGGAGGGGTTGGACATTAGTTATATGGACTACAATGATCGCCCCGGCAACAGCGCGATCCTGGCGCTGATGCACAATATGGGTGAGTTTGAATATCAGGGAAATTGGGGACGGTGTTGGTTTGATTTAGGAACCAGTGATGCGATCGCTCTCGATGTGTTGATTAACGCCTTGCGCCAACTGAGTTTGGATTATGTCAGTATTCCTCGTCTGATTATCGGCGGTGAAAATGAAGACTGGACGATTCCCGGTTCTCACACGGCTCAATTTGCTGACTATAACTAAGCTAACTTTAAGTGAAATTTAGGCTGATTTTAAGCTAAATACAACAACATGGGTAAATATAATTCCATTCGCGTCATTGCCTTGGGACTGATTCGTGATGGCGATCGCCTCTTTTTATCACAAGGGTATGATCCTCAAAAAAAACAGGAGTTTTACCGCGCTTTAGGCGGAGGGGTAGAATTCCTAGAGACTAGCTTAACGGCTCTAAAACGGGAGTTTCAAGAAGAAATACAGGCGGATTTAACTAATATAAAATATCTGGACTGCCTTGAGAATATCTTTGAATATCAAGGCAAAAGTGGTCACGAAGTCATCCAATTGTATCGCTGTGATTTTGTGGATAAAACGTTCTATGAGCGGGAAGAAATTCCATTTCTAGAAGGTAAACGCAAGAAAATCGCCCGTTGGATTGATATGGAAAAATTTCGTTCCGGGGAACTCACGCTCTATCCGGATGGGTTTTTACGCTATTGTGAAGCGGTTTAAGCTAAGTCATCGCATCTGAATCGAGTGCTATACTCATGAGCTGAAGGTTGACATCCTCCCACGCTATATTCTTTGAATTAGCGTAGGCGGATGTCAATCATATGTTCCGTTGTTGTTGGTCTCATGTCCATTATCGTCGCCAGTTTCTACCAATTTACGCCCCTCAAACCGCTTGAGGGACTGCGATCGCATCTGTTGGCCCTCGGCCGCGATCGCCACCTCAAAGGAACCGTGATCCTCGCCCCCGAAGGTCTCAACGCCACTCTGGCCGGATCTCGAACGGCGATCGATGATTTCATGGCCCAACTGCGTCAAATTCCCCAATTTAAAGACTTAGATCGCTTGAACTACAAGGAGTCTCAAAGTCAAACTCCTCCTTTCCAACGCTTCAAAGTCCGCATCAAACCCGAAATTGTCACCTTCAAGCAAGACAATGTCAATCCCCAAGAAACCGTGGGAACTTACGTTGACACCGCCGAGTGGAATCAACTCATCTCCAATCCTGATGTTACCGTCATCGACACGCGCAATAACTTTGAAGTCGAAATTGGCACATTTAAGGGGGCAAACAATCCCCAGACTGCCTCATTTACGGAGTTTCCGGACTACATCAAAAACAACCTAGATCCCGACAAAACACCCAAAATCGCCATGTTTTGCACCGGCGGCATTCGTTGCGAAAAAGCCACATCTTACCTGTTAAAACAAGGCTTCCAAGAGGTGTATCACCTCAAAGGGGGGATTTTGAAATATCTCGAAGATGTCCCCGAAGAGGACAGTTTATGGGAAGGAGACTGTTTTGTTTTCGATGAGCGTGTCGCTGTTCAACATGGCTTAAAGCCGGGAAACTACGAACTTTGTCTCGGATGTGGCCATCCCGTTTCCGCCCAGGAACGAGAGTCACCTTATTATGACTGGGGTATCTGTTGCCCCCATTGCCACGATCATCTCAGCGACGAGACACGCCGCCGCCGAGAAGAAAAAGTACGCCAGTTAACGCTTCAACGCCAACGTCAGGCCATCCGCGATGGGAACGAGACTTAGGGTGATGCGATCGTCGTGGTGAAGCCGGCGGTTAAACTCACGAATCGCCTCAGTACGCTTATCGGTCACGGTTTCATCGGCTACACGCCCGGACCAGAGAACATTATCGATCGCAATCAGTCCTCCTGATCGCACCAGTTGCAGACACTTCTCGTAATAGTGAGGATAGTTACGTTTATCGGCATCGATAAAGGCAAAATCAAAACTCCCTTCTTCTCCAGACTGGAGTAACTGTTGCAGGGTATCTAGGGCTGGGGCGAGGTGTAGCTGAATCTTATCGGCGACATCGGCGTGTTGCCAATAACGACGGGCGATCGCCGTCATCGTTTCATCAATATCACAGGTGACAACGGTTCCTTCCGGCGGCAAGGCTAAGGCAACCACCAAAGCACTATAGCCGGTAAATGTGCCAATTTCTAAGGTTTTTCGTGCCCCCAAAAGCTGCACCAGCAGGGCCATAAACTGCCCCTGTTCCGGGGCGATTTGCATCCGCGCGGCGGGTAATTGGGCTGTTTCCTGCCGCAATTGTTGCAAAACGGGGGTCTCCCGTAGGGAGGTCTTGAGGAGATAGTCGTAGAGTTGGGGCGATACGCCGAGGGTTTTGGGAGACATAGGGGGAAAGGCAAGAGGTAACAGGCAACAGGCAAGAGGCAAGAGGGGGGAGGGATGCCGTGAGGGGTTAAAATGAGATCTAGCTGACTATGTTAAAGCGTTACAGGGTTTTTACGACGGGATGGATACTACAGATAATCGAATTGAACTCCCAGATGACTTAGAGGATGCGATCGCCCAGGCGAAAGCGGCCACCAAAGCTGCCCTGGAGGATGGCTACCGCTTAATCCAAGTTGAGATCGTCTATCCAGAACTGAAGGCCCAACCTATTGCTGAAACTTTTATCCCCGTATTGACGGAGATGGGCTATAACCTGAAAGTGCTATTCCCTGATACGGGGGCCGCCGCCTTGGCCCGCCGCGATTGGGGAGAGACGCCGTTCAAAATTGCTGATGTGGGCAGTCGTCGCCTCCCTGTCACCAATCAGATGGATGACAGCGATGAATGTTATCTGCTGGTGGAACCTTCTGACGTGGAAATTGAACAGGTGGAGAAACTGGCGAATGAAGCCGGTGATCGCCCGGTGATTTTACTCCTCCCTCGCCTCGAAAGTGTTGCTACTGTTGGTATTGGCTACGCCGCCCGTCAGTTGCGCGAACGCTTCCTCAGCAAAATCACGTCATGTTATTATGTGCGTCCTCTCCCTGGCGGTGCTGTGTTCCGGGCCTATCCCTCATCTTGGATTGTCTGGACGTTAAATGAGGAAAATCAATATGAGGTGTTAACAGAAATGTCCTATAAACCGATTGGTGAGGAACTTGAACGCTTACTAATGGGTGAAGAACTCGACAATGAGTCTTCTGAAGCGGCTGAGGTTGATCCTGATGGGTCCACTCGTTCAACCAAACCCAAATCCCGAGGTTTGTTTGGTGAAGTGCAACGCTTTATCCGCGCCCTAACTCAATAGTCAGTTCACCACAAATCGTTGCCCGAAGAGAGCGATCACAAGGGTAAACCCCTACATATTTTCTCTTGCCATCCCCTCTTGGGAGGGGTTAGGGGCGGGTTATGCCTTCTTCCCCCGTTTGCCTCTTGCCTCTTGCCTTCCTCCCCTGTTCCCTGTTCCCTGTTCCCTGTTCCCTCCTATGCCAGATCTACAAGACGAATTGATTGAGGTTCTCCAGGAACCGCCCGATTTGGATTTTGATTTACCAAATCCTGATGATGAAGACTTGCCTGATTTTGAGTTTTTGCAACAGGTTGATCGCGCCTGGTTGGTGTGCGATCGCTTTAATTTGCAAACGGATATTTGGCGGGGACGGATTTTACGCGCGGTGCGCGATCGCGAGAAAATTGGCGGTGAGGGACGTGGAAAAGGTTTTTTAAAATGGCTCAGTGAACGAGAAATTAGCAAAAGTCAAGCCTATTCTCTGATTGAACTAGCTAATAGTGCTGATACGTTACTCGACCAGGGAAAACTCGATCCCAATAGTATTAATAACTTCAGTAAGCGGGCATTTGTTGAGACGGCTAACTCGCCGTTAGAGGTGCAACAACTCGTTGCTTCGGCGGCTCAGGATGGCGATCGCATTACTCGCCGTGAAGTTAAACAACTGTCTGATGAGTGGATGGCGATGACCTCGGAGTTATTGCCCGAGGAAGTCCGCGATCGCGCCGCTGATCATTCGTTACCCGCTCGTCATGTTGCACCTCTCGTTCGGGAGTTAGAAAAACTGCCCGAAAACCATCAGAAAGAGATTCAACGGGAAGCGGCGGAAAATCCTGATGTGGACACTTTAAAACAATTAACAACGGAGGCTCGCAATCTCTCAAAATATATTGATGCCGCTTCTCAGGTGCAAACTCTACAAGATCCTTCTCTGGATCTCGAGATGGCCTTAGAAGAAGCCTTACGGGTTGGATCTCTCAGTGTCGCCTCAGATTTGGTTAAACAGGCGGCTCAATTGGAGCAAACGGTTACAAAGCTCTATACGACCTGGAAGCGCCTCTCAAGCCAATCTGACCGCCTCTATGTGGATACTGGAGCGAGTACCCCTAACCTGCGATCGCTCATTCATGTAATTGAACGCATCAGTGGTCCCATTATTGAAGTTCCCCTCGACGAGACTGGAGAACACACGGTTCGCCTACAAATCCTGAGCGACTAGCCAACCCCATGAAAACACTCTAGGCGACTACAAGGCCGAAGTCTTGTCTTTTGCCTCTTGTCTTTTGCCTCTTGCCTTCTTCCCCCATGCCACATCTTCTAATTACCGGAGGAGCCGGATTCATCGGCTCAAACTTTGTCCGCTACTGGTGCGATCGCCATCCTGAGGATCATGTGGTGGTCCTCGATGCGCTCACCTATGCCGGAAACCGAGCGAATATCGCCGATTTAGAGCAACAGGGTAAACTCACCTTTGTTCAGGGGAATATCTGCGATCGCCCCCTTATCGATCGCCTGTTGCGCGAGCATGAGATTGATACTGTGGCTCATTTTGCGGCGGAATCCCATGTTGATCGCTCGATTCTTGGCCCAGAAGCTTTTATCCAAACCAATGTTGTTGGAACTTTCACCCTTCTCGAAGCCTTCCGCAGCCATTACGCCAATCAACAACGGGGGCGATTTCTCCATGTCTCTACTGATGAGGTGTACGGAAGTCTTGGCCCCGACGATCCTGCCTTTTCCGAAACGACCGCCTACGCTCCCAATAGTCCCTATTCCGCCTCAAAAGCGGGGAGTGACCATCTGGTGCGTTCCTATTTCCATACCTATGGCCTACCAACGCTGATCACGAACTGTTCTAATAATTATGGTCCGTATCATTTCCCGGAAAAGCTGATCCCGTTGATGTGCATTAATATCCTGTTGGGGAAAGCACTTCCTGTCTATGGAGATGGGCAAAATGTTCGTGATTGGCTGTATGTTGAAGACCACTGTAGCGCCTTGGATACGGTGATCTCTAAGGGACAACCCGGACAAACCTACAACATTGGCGGTAATAATGAAGTTAAAAACTTGGATTTAGTCCATCTCCTCTGTCGGTTGATGGATGAGATGGCGCCTCAGCTTCCGCAGCGTCCGAGTCAGGAGTTGATCACATTTGTCCGCGATCGCCCCGGCCATGATCGACGCTATGCCATTGATGCCACTAAAATCAAAACTGAACTGGGATGGCAGCCATCGGTCACGGTAGAGGAAGGGTTACGACGGACAGTGGATTGGTATCTCAGTCATGAATCCTGGTGGACCCCGCTACTCTCTCAGGACTATCGGGAGTACTATGATCAGGTCTATGGTGCTAATTCTAGCTCCTGACATCCCAGGGTTAGACACTAGAATGAAGAGAAGGAAGTTATTTTGAGACCCACAGATGCTATCCCTTCTCTTCAGTTGTGGTTAGTCCGATATGTCCAATGCTGCGATAATACCGGTTAAGAAACGGATACAGCGACTGAGTAGCCGGATTCCGTTACGTTTGGTGCTGGTGATTCCATTTTTACTGGAAATCACGGTAATTGTTGGGCTGACGGGCTGGTTTTCTTTGAATAAGGGCCGCGAGGCTGTTCATAATTTGGTGAGTCGACTGGCTCAAGAAAAGAGCGATCGCATTGAAACGGAAATTGCTAAGTTTTTAGACGTTCCCTTGACGGTGAATCAGGTGACGGCTCGGGCGATCGCGCGGGAGACTATCGATGTCAGCAATGTTCGCAATTTACAGCCTTTGTTTTGGGACCAACTGCAAAGTTTTCCGTCGATTAATGCGATCAGCTTTGGGGAAGCTCGCCAAGGAAATCTGATCCGTATTGTATCACAGGAAAAGACACCACCGTTAGACCCATTCGAGTCAGAGATATCCTATTTTATTGAATATGCGGATGTAGAAACAAACGGTGAGTTAATTAGTTTTTCTGTGGATGTTTTGGGGCGTATGACGACTCAATTGCGGATGCAAGAGGAGTTTGATGCCCGCGATCGCCCTTGGTACCGACGAACCATTGGTTTAGGTCATAGTAATTGGAGTCAACTCCATCGTTCTCTGAGTCAGGCGGCTTATAATGCACTTGTTATCACAGCCTCTCAGCCGATTTATGATGAGAATCATGTGCTTTTAGGAGTTACCGCTGTCACTCTGAGACTGAAGCATATTAGTACTGTTCTCAATGAAATTGATATTGCTGGAGGAGGACAGGCTTATATTGTGGATTCGACTGGGCAATTGATCGGGATTTCTGATGGAAGTGATCCTCTCAGTGCTATTCAATCTGATCTCAATCATCCCCAGCTTATCGAGCGTCCGTATGCTCGTCATAGTCGTCATCCGGTTATTGCTCAATCGGCTCGATACTTAGAGAAAGAATTTGGACATTGGAGTCAGATTACAGAGCAGAAAAATTTATACTTCAAGATAGCGAATGAGGGATATTTTTTACAAGTTCGGCTAATTCGCGATAACTATGGTGTGCGTTGGCGGAGTGTCGTGATTATTCCTGAAGCCAACTTTATGCAAGAGATTGAGGAGAATCAACATCTGACATTGCTGTTATGTGCGATCGCTCTGATTGTCGCTGCCATCATCGGCTGGCTGACGGCTCGTTGGCTCACCCGTCCTCTGTTACAACTGAGTAAAATCAGCCGTGATATTGCTAATGGGAAACGCGATCGTACGATTCCCCAGGGCGGAATTCGAGAAATCAGTCAACTGTCTCAATCTTTTACGGAAATGACTCAACAACTTAATAATGCGTTTGAATGTCTAGAAGATAAAGTTGCAGCTCGTACCGCTCAACTCCAAGAGGCTAAACTTGCCGCAGATGCGGCTAATGCTGCGAAAAGTAAATTTATTGCCAATATGAGCCATGAATTACGAACCCCCTTAAATGGTATTCTTGGCTATGCTCAAATCTTGATGCACTCTCAACAGTTGACCACCCTTGAAACCAAGCAACTTAACTCACTTTATAACTGTGGAAATCATCTGCTGAATTTAATTAACGATATTCTCGATTTTGCAAAAATTGAATCGGGAGAACTAACCCTTCAGCCAAGACTGGTTAATCTATCAAAGCTGATTAACACTGTTGTTGAAGTTTGTCAAGTCACGGCTAACGAAAAACGTTTGAATTTACAAATATTTGCAGATTCCCAGCTTCCTAGTCATGTTATTGTCGATGATAAACGATTAAAACAAGTCACTATCAATCTCTTGGGTAATGCGATTAAATTCACAAATTGTGGGGGTACGGTTGAGTTTCATATTTCCTGTCTTGAGTGTTTGAGTCCAGGGGAAACTCTTGCGAAAGCCGATCATGAATCCGTTTCTGAAAATCATGCTCCAGAGAAAGTGCGTCTTAGATTTCAAGTCATTGACAGTGGAATTGGAATTGCCGAGGAAGACTTAGAGCGTATTTTTTATCCGTTTGAACAAGTCAGTGATCCAGAAAATAATAATGATGGAACCGGTTTAGGATTGGTCATTGTCCAAGAAATTCTCCAGCGGATGGGAAGTGAACTTGAAGTCAAATCAAAACTGGGATCTGGAAGTTTTTTTTGCTTTGAGTTAGAGATTGACGTGAATTCCTACGAACTGATCAGTGAGGATGCTCTGCCAGTTATCGTATCCACGAGTAACTCGTCAGTCTTGTCCCAATCCCCAAAAAGAGTAGAGGACTTTCCTGAAACAGATGAGTTGGCAGAATTACTCCATTTAGCGAAGCGAGGGAGTTTAAATCGTTTGGGTCAGCATCTGGATGCGATCGCAGAGAACCATGAAAACTTAGAAGGTTTTTGTCAACACTATCGCGACTTAATTGAACAGTTCCAAGTGCGAGAACTGGTGCAGGACCTCGAACGAGATCTTCAGATCAAATCGTTATCACAGGATAATTGTGACGAATTGTGATGCGATCGCTGAGGTGAGATGTCTCAAGAAACTCTCCCAGGACGATCACGTCATGGTTTGAGAGAATTGCTAGAAATCGCCAAATTAACCGGAGTAGATGTGAAATAGACCCGTCTGAGGGTGGAAATTAGGGGTACAGTACGCTAAAATGGCATGAAAAATGCCTACTAAACTCTTGTAATTTGTGTGTTAGGGTTCCGTAAAAAACTATGAAATTTCATATTCAATCGGATAGCGACATTCCCGCATCCAACCAACTCTTTAATCAAATTCGCTTTGCGATCGCCTCGCGTCAGTTTCCCCCCGGACATCGGCTCCCGAGTACCCGCCAACTGGCCATGCAGACGGGCCTACACCGCAATACCATCAGTAAAGTCTACCGTCAACTCGAAGATATTGGCTTAGTCGAAGCCCAAGCCGGTTCAGGAATCTATGTCCGCGCCCAGGGCCATGAAGGGGGAGGGACGCATCTGAGTTCCCCCATCTGGGCGCAATATCCCGAAGCCCACGAAGTCATCAAACGCAGTCTTGACGAACTCCTCAATAAAGGCTGTTCCCTCAACGAAGCGCGAGAGTTGTTCCTTGGGGAAATTGACTGGCGTTTACGCTGTAGCGCCCGAGTCTTGGTGACGGCGCCACTTCAGGACATTGGCGTAGGGGAGTTGATGTCTCAGGAACTCGAACAGGCTTTGAAAATTCCCGTTCAACTGGTCCCTATGGAGGAGTTATCCGAGATTCTCGATAAAGCTCATTCAGGAACCGTCGTCACCAGTCGCTATTTTATCGGGGAAGCCGAGTCCGTCGCTGCGCCCAAAGCCGTGCGGGTGATTCCCATTGATATTTATGATTACGCCAAGGAAACCGAACTCGTCAAAGAGTTAGCCAAGGATAGCTGTTTAGGACTCGTCAGTATCAGTTCCGGGCTATTGCGAGCCGCCGAGGTGATTGTTCACAGTTTGCGCGGTGATGAGTTGTTGGTGATTACCACCGAGTTGGGGAATACCTATAAACTGAATGCCATGGTTCGTAGTGCGCGGACGATTATCTGCGATCGCGCCAGCTTTGAGGCGGTCAAATCTGCCATCCAATCGGCCCGAGATGACCTGATTCGTCCCCCCCAAGTCACCTGTTTCGAGAACTACATCAGCAGCAAGTCCATCGAACTCCTGAAACGGGAGTTAGGCTTAGAGTAGCCGTTGTCTCAACTCACCCAGACACCCGGTTTCTGCCAGAAACCGAGTGTCTCAACCCCCAGCCATCCCCCCCCGCGTCACACTCACGTCAGGAACCGTTGCACCTCCTCAACAGATACATTAAGCACTTGCGCGATGTCTTCTAGGGAGTAGTTGAGATCGCGCATCGGTCGAATTAGGAGTCGTCGTTCTTCTTGACGGACTTCTTGGCGGCCCTCTTCGAAGCCTTTTTCCCAACCTTCTAAAAAGGCCTCTTGATAAAAGCGGGTTTGTTTCAAATCACGGATTTCAAACATTTGGGCAATCTCCTCGCGACTGGCGTTGGGAACTTGGGAAACGCTCGCTCCACCCAGACACCCGGTTTCTGGCAGAAACCGAGTGTCTCAACCCCCAGCAATCCCCCCCCGCCTCACATTCACGTCAACAACCGTTGCACCTCCTCAACCGATACATCCAGCAGTTGCGCGATGTCTTCCGGGGAATAGTTGCGATCGCGCAGCCGTCGAATTAACTTTCGCTGTTCGGCTTCTTGACCCTCCAAAAAGGCCTCTTGATAAAAGCGGGTTTGTTTCAAATCCGTAATTCCTAACATTTGGGCAATCTCCTCGCGACTGGCGTTGGGAAGCTTGTAAACGACAATGGTTTCAATCAAGTCAATCAGATCTCGTTGTAGCGGCGTGGCTGCGAAACGCTCCTGAGTCTGTTGAATGAGTACCTGTGCCGATTCTATCGCGGCCGATTCGGGTTCGACGACCAGTTTCATCAGGTTGACCCCAAAACAGTCCGAGTCGGGGAGTTCATTGAGATAAATCCGAGTGACGCGATCGCACTCTAGCCAGTCTTGGAACTGATGCAACTCAGGTCGTTCCGTCCGTCGTGTTGGATAGATGACCACCACCCGCCAGGGATGAGACGGCCGATACTGTCGCAGATAGAGGAACAGTTCCGCAAAGAGGCGGTAGTAGAGCGTATCATCGGCTTGGAATTGGACTTCTACCAGATACAGCGGTTGCTGGGGACGGTCACCGGTGGGTAGGAATAGACCATCGAGGCGAAAGGCCAGTTGTTTCACTTCCACGGAGGTGAACTGATACTCCTGGGCTTCATCACTCGGACGCTGGAGGAGGTCGAAGAGACTCCGAGGATATTGTTGGAAGATGCGGTAGAAGATGCTGTCAGTTTTCACAGACTTAATGGGCATTAACCGGTTGAAGTGATTGTATCTCCAAGTCCACCGCAACTCACCCAGACACCCGGTTTCTCGCAGAAACCGAGTGTCCCAATCCGAGCAATCCCCTTCGACAACCCGTTGCATCTCAGCCAAGAGGTAGGAGTAGAGGCTATCATCGGCTGAGACGAACGGCCAATTATTCACATGAACGTTGATATTGCAATTGTCGGTGCTGGATTGGCAGGCTTGACCGCTGCGTTACCCTTGCAGGCAGCGGGGTACTCCCTACTGTTGCTAGAGAAGTCTCGGGGATTGGGGGGACGCTTGGCCTCCTATCGTCTCAACGGTTCTCGCTGCGATCGCGGCCTGCGGTATTTGACCGACGAGGGACGCTTGCTGTCGGGGTTGGTGCGATCGCTCACGGCGCGTCAGGTCCTAACGCCTTGGATTACAGTCAGTCATCGCTATACGGCTGAGGGATTGCAGTCTAATCCCCCACAAACTCATTATGTGGCGGCTGAGGGGATGAGTCAGATTGCGAAGGAGTTAGGGCGAGATGTAC
Source organism: Phormidium willei BDU 130791 (assembly GCA_001637315.1). GTDB lineage: Bacteria > Cyanobacteriota > Cyanobacteriia > Cyanobacteriales > Geitlerinemataceae > Sodalinema > Sodalinema willei. The sequence continues at coordinate 96,076 of LSZA01000001.1, forward strand.
CCGTTTGGTATAGTCGCCGGGTTGCGGCCATCACGCCCCAATCTCAAGGCTGGCGCGTGGGGTTAGAGGCGGTGCGGGCGGGGTCTGATGCACCGTTAGAGGTGACGGCCAGAGCGGTGATTCTGGCGATTCCCGCTCCGCAAGTGGTTACTATTTTAGACACAGTGCCAGGGATCAACGCTGATGTCATGAATCGGCTACAATCGGTTACCTATGATCCTTGTTTAACGCTTCTGGCTCAATATTCTCCAGAGGGGGTTCCCGCTGAGATTCCCTGGCGATCGGTTGAGTTTCCCGGTGATCCGGCTCTGTCTTGGCTAGGACTTGATAGTAGTAAACGGGAGTCTTCGTCCTCGGGACGCGATCGCCCCCTAGTCGTACTAAACAGTCGTGCTGAGTTGGCGCGATCGCATCTCGATGATAGAGAGTTAACCCCAGTGATTGAGCATTTACTCAGCCAAGGAGCCGCTCGTTTAGGGAGTTGGTTGCAAACTCCTGAACATCGGCATCTTCACCGTTGGCGCTATGCAATCCCGGCTCAGGTGTGGCCGCAAGATACTGTTGTTCTTGATACTCGCTCTCCCCTCGTCTGTTGTGGAGACTGGTGTGGTTCTCGTCAGGTGGAAACGGCTGTGCGATCGGGCCTCGCGGCGGCTAGTAGCGTCAACGACCAATTAGATCATCGTAGTTTGGCGCCTATTGACTCACTCTGGGACGGAAATCGTTAATCGGCCGAACCCTCAATAGGCAATCAGCCAAACTATTGTGATGCCTCTATCGTATCCCCAGAGTGTCCCCCATGAGTTTGCCGCTGAGTGGTACTATTGCGCAAACTCCAGTGGAGAACCGGAGTATAATAGATTCGGTTGAGGACTTCATTCTCAGCCGGCTGTTCTTGAGGTTTAACACGTCGACTGTGGAACTTTCTTGCAAAAGCGAATACGCCCTACTGGCCTTAATTGAATTGGCTGTGCATCATAATAAAGGAGAACCCCTACAAATTCGGCAAATTGCCGCTCAACAGGGCATTCCCGATCGCTATCTCGAACAACTGCTGGCGACGTTACGACGAGGGGGACTGGTGCGATCGCAGCGGGGGGCGAAAGGAGGATATCACCTGGCCCGAGAGCCTTGGAACATCACGTTGCTCGATGCTCTCGAATGTATCGAGGGTATCACTGAACAAAGCACCACCGCCCAGGATACAGCTCCCACCGTCGAGAGTGGAATTATTAAAGATATTTGGTCTGAAGCCCAAGAGGCGGCCGAGGGCGTGTTAAAAAAATATACACTTCAAGACTTGCGAGAACAGCGTGATGCGCGATCGCAACTCAATATCATGTACTACATTTAAATTTCGACGGAGACACGGCTTATCCCGTCAACCGTCGGGGTTTTGTGACGTCAACCTGTCTTGACCCCTAATCCACGTTAACTCCTAGAGGATTATTCCCCATGAAAATTGCCAACAATATCACGGAACTGGTGGGTCACACTCCCCTGGTTCAACTCAATCGTATCCCTGAGGCTGAGGGCTGTGTTGCCCAAATTGTTATGAAACTCGAAGGGATGAACCCAGCGGCTTCTGTCAAGGACCGCATTGGGGTCAATATGATCAATGCGGCCGAGCGAGAGGGACAAATTCGCCCCGGTGAGACGATTCTGGTTGAACCGACCTCTGGGAACACCGGAATTGCTTTAGCGATGGTGGCGGCGGCCCGAGGCTATCAACTGATTTTAACCATGCCCGATACGATGAGTTTAGAACGTCGGGCTATGTTGCGGGCCTTTGGGGCGCAGTTAGAGCTGACTCCCGGTGCGCAAGGGATGCGCGGTGCGATCTCGCGAGCCTCGGAACTGGTGGAGACGACGGAGAATGCTTATATGTTGCAGCAGTTCCAAAATCCGGCCAATCCAGAAATTCACCGCAAAACCACCGCTGAAGAAATTTGGCAAGATACTGATGGCCATGTGGATATTTTGATTTCGGGTGTGGGAACTGGGGGAACGATTACGGGGATTGCTCAGAACTTAAAACACCGTAAACCTCAATTCCAGGCGATCGCTGTTGAACCTTGCAATAGTCCCATCCTCTCGGGTGGAAATCCGGGGTCTCACAAAATCCAGGGAATTGGGGCCGGATTTGTCCCGGAGGTGTTGGATACCTCGCTCATTGATGAGGTGGTGACGGTAACGGATGATGAGGCGATCGCCTATGGTCGTCGTTTGGCGGCTGAAGAAGGCTTGCTTTCGGGGATTTCTTCGGGTGCAGCTCTCGCGGCGGCGATTCGGGTTGGGCAACGTCCGGAAAATGACGGTAAACTCATTGTGGTCATTCAACCGAGTTTTGGGGAACGCTACCTCAGTACCCCCTTGTTCCAAGATCCTCAGTTAACGATGGAAGCGGTGTTGACCTAACTGTTTCCCCTGTCTTCTCATGCGTGAGCCGAATTACTACCAAACTCTTCGTGTTGATGCAGCGGCGACACAAGCCGAGGTCAAACAGGCTTATCGACGGCTGGTGAAGGAATTTCACCCCGATCGCAATCCTGATGTTCAGGCTCGTGAGGAGATGGTTCGTATCAATGCGGCCTATGAAGTCCTCGGCGATTGTAAGGCTCGTCAGTCTTATGATCGCCGTCAGTGGGGAGGCGGTGCTGGCCCGGCGAAGACAGTCCGCCATCGTCACACCCACTCAGCTCGGACTTCATCGGCTCATCAGGCGGCGGCTACGGCTGATGAGCGGATTCACTGTTGGGTTACTCAGGTCTATCATCCCCTCAATCTGGAGGTTGATCGCATTATTGATGCTCTCGATGAGCAAATCGATGAGTTGTCGGCTGATCCCTTTGACGATGAGTTAATGGAGAACTTTGTCGACTATATCCGCTCTTGTCAGGTGTTCTTGCGACGAGCGGAGTCGGCCTTTGAGTCTCAACGGAATCCTTCTGTTTTGGCTGGGGTGGCGGCGGATCTCTATCACTGTCTCAATCAGTTGGCTGATGGGATTGAGGAGTTGGAGTATTTCAGCCTTAATTATGATGATCATCATTTGCATGTGGGACAGGAGCTATTCCGCATTGCACGGGGGTTACAGCTCGATGCTTGCGATCGCATTCAACCGATCATCTGAGAGAGTCTCTGGGGAGATCTGAGTTTTTTTGTAAATTCCTTGCAATATTTCTTTACATTGCGTTACAATGAATCCAACAGACGTAATGCAATTAGGATTTAAACCATATGACTTCTCGCGGCTATACAAACGAAGAAGGCGGCTTGATCAATAACTTTGCCGTTGAGCCTAAAATTTATGTGGATGAGAAACAACACTTTGGCTTCAATAAGTATGCTGAACAACTTAACGGTCGTTTAGCAATGATTGGCTTCATTAGTGCCATTGTTTTAGAACTTGCGACGGGTCATGGTGTGGTTGGTTTCTTGACCAATCTCTAAATTCTAGAAACCAGTGATGATTAGTTGCGATTACTCATAATTTCTTACTACTTATCACTCCTTAAAAAGGGGGGCGTTCCTTAACTCGGGAACGCCCCCCTTTTTTTATTGAGGTTGACAGCAACATACCGAGAAAAGTTTACTGCTGTTTAGTCAGGACAGATAGGACTTTTATAAATCCTGTGTTTCTTGCCATGATGGCTTTTGATAGCTGTCTGCTGTCCGATTTTAACTGTCCAAATTAAGTTAAATTTCAACGATCAGAAGTGGAAAAAGTAACCCCTTCAGGGAGTTTTGCTCCTTGTAAATCAGCGTGGTCGAGGAGAGTTCCCGTGAGGTCGGCCCCCTCTAAATTGGCATTTTGCAGAATCGCGTAGCTGAGATCCGCATAACTGAGATCCGCGCCTCGCAGATCTGCCCCGGTCAAATCTGTGGGTACAATTCCGGGTTCCGTCGCCAAATTCGCACGAGTGAGAATGGCACCTTGGAGATCAACATGATGAAGTTGAGCTTGGCACAGTTGAGCGTAGCTTAAATCTGCTTGACAGAGAATGGCGCCATCGAGATTGGTGCGCTGATCAGATGTTGAGCGTAAATCCGCAGAAACGAGCAGCGATCGCCGCAAGTTGGCGCGACTCAAATTCGCCCCACAGAGCATGGCTTTGAGGAAATTGCTATCTTCGAGAGTGGCCTGAGCCAGACGGGCCGCACTCAAGTCAGCATCACGGAAGAGCGCCCCGGATAAATCCGTATCGGTAAAATCCGTTCCCCAGAGAATGGCCTCGCTGAGATTGGCCTGGCGAAACTGACAGCGTTGGAAATAACTGCGGCCTAAACGAGCTTGACGAAAATCAGCGCCATTGAAGTTGGCGTCATTGAGTTGAGCGCTGAGGAGTTCACATTCTCGTAGTTCAATCTGATCGAAGCGGCGATCGCCCCGGTTATAGCGTTCTAAGAGTTCATCAACGTCCATTCGATACCTCAGTAATAATCAAACACTTAGTTTAAAGGGAATCCTGGGGCGATCGCCAGGATCATGAGACCGCCGAGGCGGCGGACTGGGGGCTACTAGGAGCCAGAATCAAGGGGGTTTCATGGATTTCCTCAATTTATCATGGGGTTGAGATGCGATCGCGTCAGTTTTAAGGTAATGTCTTGGTGAAGTCCTGGGCTATTTACAGCCAAGAAACTTAACGGAAAAAGCCGTCGCAGGATTCCGGATAGCCTTGTGATGCCAAAGGAGTGAACGAGCATGTTAAATATATTGTCTGCGATCGGACTGGCCGGCTTGTGTGTTGTGGCCTGGCTGGGTTCGGAGGATCGACGAATTGTGTCTTGGAACACAATTATTTGGGGCATCGGCTTACAACTGGTCGTGGGTGGCATCGTTTTTGGCATCGGTAGCGATGTCGTGGTTTGGATTAACGACTTGTTGAATGTGTTACTCGATGCGTCCGAAGCGGGAGCTAGATTTCTCTTTGGTGGGGGAACGTCGCCTTTTGTCCCGGATCCAGCCCGTAGTCCGGGGCCAGGGGTCGCGGGACGCTGGTTGGTGCGAACCTTGGGGGACCCGTATGTTAATGTTCCGGGCGATCGCCTCGGCCCGGACAATCTCAATCCAGGGTTTATCTTGGCCTTCCGCTCTTTACCCCAGGTCATTTTCTTCTCAGGGCTAGTCAGCTTACTCTATCGTCTCAATATCATCCAGCCGATTATTAAGGTATTTGCCAAAATCTTCCGGCGGACGCTGAAAATCAGTGGGGCAGAATCCCTGGCGGGGGCGGCTAATATCTTTGTGGGGATTGAGTCGGCGATCGCTATCAAACCCTTTTTGCCGAATATGAGCCGCAGTGAACTCTGCGCCATTTTAGCCAGTTGCTTTGGTTCGATCGCTTCATCGGTCTTGGCCCTCTATGCGGGGCTGCTGCGTCCAACCTTTCCGACGATTACGGGGCATTTAGTCTCTGCGTCAATCATGACGATTCCTGCCTGTTTCGTTCTCTCGAAACTGCTGGTCCCGGAAACCACCACTCCTGAAACCTTTGGTCATATCCCCGAAGCCGAAGAAGACCCCGATCAAGAAAAACCGAATCCCGTCGATAGTCTAATTATCGGGGCTTTGGATGGGGTAAAAATGGCGGTAGGAATTGCGGCGGTGATTATTGCTATCCTTGGACTCGTTGCCCTAGTCAATGAGTTTTTTAGCTTTCTGACCCAACTTCCGGGAGTTTTGGGCAATATCTTTGGGGTGATTACCCTCCAAAACCTGTTAGGTGCGATCTTCTTACCGCTAACCTTCCTAACGGGGGTATCTCTGCCAATTCCCTTTACGGATGCTTTCGAGGAGAATTGGCAAGTTCTCTGGGAATCGTCGGTGATTATTGGACGACGACTGTTTGAAACGAATATCCCGCCTTATATCTCCCTGGCCCAACTGGCGGGAGCTGGGGTTCTGACGCCTCGGGCTTTGCTGATTGTCAGTTATGTTTTGTGTGGTTTTACCCACTTTGCCTCCTATGGCATTTTTGTGGGGGGATTATCGGCGTTGGTTCCTTCGCGACGGTCAGATATTTCGGCGTTGGGGTTTAAGGCCTTATGGGCGGCAACTCTGGCAACCTTAATGACTGGCTGTATTGCGGGACTGTTCTTTACGGGCAATACGGATTCTATTTTGGGTATACCCACTCCTTAACCCCCGTCTACTGTCCTGGCTTCATGGCATGGCCCGGATCCACTCTCGTGTTGTTTCGCTGTCAGTTTTCACTGCAAACTCTCCATGAAAGGCTATTCTTGGTTTCTTGGTTTGGGGTTATCTGTTGCCCTATCGATTGGTCTAATGGGACATTGGCCCCTTTGGGGTATGGCTCAAGCTGGAGTCACGGCACCGGTTACTCAAGCTCAAGGGGGTTCGGCAAATCCGTTACCGGACCCCCCAGCGGTTCCCCAAACTTCTCCTCCCCCAACGTTACCGGGGGAGGATGAGGGGCAGTTATCGACGGAACCGGCTGAGTTTCGCTTGGAGGCGTTACCGGTGCTGCCGGATGTGGACACGGGCGGTTTAAGTCTCAGTGAAAATCTCTATCGGGAGCCGGGACAGTTTCAGGTGGGGGTGTTGCAAGGTTATCAACCGTCGAAGAATGCTGGAGTGGTGATTATTGAGTCGCCAATGGGGGGGTTGGCCTATACGGTGCAGGTTCAGCAACGAGCGAATGATCGTCCGCTGATTGATGATGAGTTGGTCCAACTGGCGATTAACCGATTGCAACAGGGGGAAGGGTTCCGTTTGGGGGCGGTGAGGACGATTGATACTGGGGTGGTTCTTGTGAATTGGACGGGAACTCTGGGAACGACCCCGCTTTCGGGACGAGTGTTTCTACGACAGGTGGGTTCGGAGGTTTTGATGTTGGTGGTGTCGGCGACTCAGGAGCAGTCGGAGCAACTTGATCCGGTGGTCTCTTTGCTGTCTGGTACGCTGGGCCTTGATGGTTAGCAAGAGGTAAGAGGCAAGAGTTAATAAGGTTGGGGGGGAACTGGGGATTTGGAGGAAAATTGTCCATGATTAACGGTTAACTGTTATATGATTCAGGATTACAGCGATCGCCGCCAGTTTGCGACGGCCACTCAACGGAATCGAGAGCCAATTTTGCAGGTTCTAAGCCGGGTCTTGCCCCCTGAGGGTACGGTGTTGGAGGTGGCCAGTGGGACGGGGGAACATGGGGCGTTTTTTGCGCCTCGGCTGGCACCTCGCTTTTGGTTGCCTTCTGATCCGAATCCGTTGGCGGTTGAGAGTATTGAGTCTTGGCGACGGTATACGGGGAGCGATCGCTTGTTGGAGCCGTTTGGTCTGGATGTGTGTGAACGGCCATGGACGGTGGAACGGATGCCACCGCCTCAGTTACAGCAACAGCCAATTGGGGCGATCGTCTGTATCAATATGATTCATATTTCCCCTTGGGAGGCTTGTTTGGGGCTGTTGGCGGGGGCGCAGCGGTTACTCCCGACGGGGGGAGTTCTCTATCTTTATGGCCCGTATAAGGAAGGCGGACGGCATACGTCGCCGAGTAATGAGGGGTTTGATTTGATGTTGCGCGATCGCGACCCGAGTTGGGGCGTCCGAGATCAAGAGGCCGTGATTGCGGCGGCAGCGGAACGAGGGCTGCGATTCGAGGAAATGGTGGAGATGCCGGCTAATAATCGCTCGTTGGTATTTGGGACATAGGCAAGGGGCAAAAGAAGGGAACAGGGAACAGGGAACAGGGAACAGGGAACAGGGAACAGGGAACAGAAACAACGTAGGGGCGTACCCTTGTGGTCGCCCTCTTCCGGCAAGAGGCAAGAGGCAAGCTAATTTTTTATTACTTTACAGTTTTAGAGTGAGTTTTTTAAAAGTTTGCAGGTTAGATGTTTGACCTTACGCCGCTCAAAAATGCGCCGAGACCCCAATGCCCTAAGCCGTCAAAAAAAATTTTCTTTTGCTTAAAACGTATTTATTTGTCTATATTTTCATTGTAGTGTCTAATTTTAAAATTGTCAACAGCTACAGCGATATTTTCCCAGACTGATTTGAGAGGGGTATGGGTCGTCTGGCTGAGGTTGGCCGGCCATCCCGGTGGGGGTGAAGATCTGTTGTGTGATTTAGAGCGATTTAGAGTTGGATGTCAGGGGATTCTTTGAACCTGCGAAGCCAGTTCTGATCCACGCCATACCATTTCGCCAAAAGACCGCTTTGAGTAATCTTCAAACACTCTTCACGGGAATACTCACGATTCCATAGATGTCCACGGTCTCCACTGGTATGAATTTTTAAGCTATACGTATCCGAAGATGCAAGACAGTTGTAAAGTTCACGTCTCCAATTTAATGGATGATGAATCCTGTAGAAATTTGAAGGGTCTTGAATCCAAGTTGCGGTACAGGAAACCACTAATACGAAAGTGCAAATTGTCGTCAAGACTCTTTTGGGAACAGGGGAGATGCTTCGGGATGGTATAGAATAACTTGTTATCAAAAATATAGAGATAAAAACATAAGGAAAGAAGAAGTATCGCGAACCGCCTAAAATCGGATCGATTTCTAGAATACTGATTCTTAACCATGAGGCTAACATTGTACTTAAGACAGCCAAAAAGGCGGCTGATGTATTAAAAAACTCTTGTCTCTTGACAATTAAAGTGAAATAGAGAGCCAAGCCACCTGCCAATAGGAATACCACACTCAAAATATAAGAAGCAGGATTTGGGGTTATGAAAAAGCGATCATAGATTATGTAAGACCCTAGAAATTTAGGCAAGACCATATGCAAGTTTGAGAAATCTCGCTCTCCGCTGACCTGATTCAGCGAAAAATACATCTGAATTGCTGAGAGTGCAGTCCATATAGCTAAAACGATATAATTAAGCCGAGAGCGTGTTATGTATGTTTTGAGCATCATAACTGGCATCAGCAAAATACTAAGGGGGGAACTGAGGCAAGCTATAATTGTTGAGCCTATATTAATCCATGGAAATGTCTTTTTGTCTGAGTTTGTGGAATAAAATAATGGAACCAGGAGTAACAAAGACGTCCACCAAAAGACGTATAGAGGCGTGGAAAAAACTTCGGGTCCATAAGGAAGTAATGCGATAATGATTGGCAGGTACTCTTTTTTGGGTAATTCAATCAAGCTTGATGTCAGGATTGTTATAACCAAAATCGTACAAATAAGTGTGAGAACATAGGCGACTTCAGGATAGAATAAACCTGATATAGATAAGCTTAAAAGTGTAACTACTTTAGAAGGAATTAGAAGATAACCACTAACGGGAATTAGTAAACTCGACCAGCCATGTTCGATGGCTTGGGGGATATTGATGACCCCGTCTTCACTCCAAACAGAAGGGTAGAGAGCATCGGCGGGTCTTCTGAGAATATATAAAATGGTAAAAAGTGCCAGATTTATAATGCGAATTTGCTGCCATCTAGCTGGTTTAGGGTTACCGGTCATCAAGGTGAAATATAGAGTAAAGGATGTAATGGTGCTAAATTTTGTAGGTTTTGAATGCAATCGGGACTATCCCTTAAGCTAAGTCAATAACATTACATAGGAGACCAGAAAGCTGAGGGGAATTTTATCCTACATTTTACAGGTTGACAAGTCATCAATATCGTTCACAGTCATAACGCTTCGCCGTTGGTGACAAGGGGGGAGAGATGAGGTTGATTTAAAAATCAACTTTCTGGATATAAAAAAGCCGGCAGGACGCCGACCCAGTGAAAACCAACCAAAACCAATCACGTTAGCTCATAAACCATGAGAAAACCTCTCATTGTCCCGGCGGGATCTGAAAGAATCTCAGTGAGCCAAGGCGATTGTAACAAAGATTACCGACTTTTTGTCACAAAAGTTCAAAATTTGCCAAATTTGTCTCTAGCGGACGAACTGCGGCATGACTTCGGCGGCGGTAAAGAGTCCGTGGATGCCGCGACGGTGGAGGGTTGCACCGGCTTTGAGGTAGCCGAAGGCGGGACCGCAGACGTTGGCGGCCATGCTGGTGTCGTCGCCGAGGGTGAAGGTGTGGGTGGAGATTTTGCCGTCGAAGGTGCGGCCGGTAACTTGGACGTTAGTGCTGAGGGGTTTTTTGGCGTTACGGGTGTCCACGATACCGCCGACGGTCACGCGATCGCGGTCAATAATTCCGGCTAACTCCAACATAATGTCATCGGCGTGTTCCATATTCTCTAACTTGAGGATGCCGTTGGTTTTGTCCAATAGGGCTGTCACCTCGTCATCGCTCATGGCCCGAGCTGTTTCTACATCATAGCCGGGCATATGGGCAATATCTTCGCGAATGGTGGAACGGTAGGCTTCCCAGTTGGCAATTCCCACGCCGAAGGTGATGGCGACGTGATGGATTTCGGCGTAACTTTGTGCGGCGAGGGTGGCGGCGGCGGTGAGTAAGCCGGGGGTGGCACCACAGCCAGTCATGTAGGTAATCCCGGCCGCTTGCAGGTCATTTTGTAAGTCGAGGAGTTGTTCGACGGCACTGGTGCGTTTTAAGGCGTCTACTAATACCCCTTTCCAGCCGGAGGCGATAAATTGACGGGCTACTGAGGCCATGAAGGTGTTGGGGAGATTGGGAAGGGCCAGGAAATAGCCGTCAACGTCAGGTGCAGCGGCGATTAGGTCCTGAATGCTTTGCTGGCTGAGAATACCGTTGTTCTCTAAATAGCCGACGGAGCCGCGATCGCGGGTTACGCTAATGAGAGCATCGGCATTGAGTCCTTCTCGGTTGTAGGCGTAGCCTTGGCCATCGGCGACGGCCACCCAACGCATCTGTTGTTTTGGAGACAGAAGACGACAGGCGGCTTGTCCGAGTCCACCGAACCCCAAAACTCCGACGGAGAGTGGGGAGGTGTGTGGTTGTGGGGTTGGGTTCACAGTCATAACAAATCTAAGGTTAAAAACAGACTAATTTTCCATTATCTCCCCCGATGGTCGGTTTCGATACGGTGTCATGGACTCAGCTGGGGGACTTCGGACAAGTTTTGGCAAACGATCTATGTTAGAATCCCCCCAATTTGGGGTGGTTTGTTGTCTATGTCCTGTGTTGAGATAGACCAGATGCGCCTGGTTCCTGTGTGGTGTGTGAGAAGATTCCTATGTCTATTGTCTTAGTGACCGGCTCGGCTGGCTTAATTGGCTCGGAGTCAGTTCGTTTTTTTTGTGAGAAAGGCTTTACCGTGGTTGGTGTTGACAACAATATGCGGGAGTCGTTTTTTGGTGAGGGTGCTTCGACGGTGTGGAATCGCGATCGCCTGCAAGAGAAGTATGGCGACCAGTATCTGCATCACAATAGCGATATTCGCGATCGCCAAGCCATCAGCGACCTATTCGCCACCTATAACCAGGAGATTAGCCTGATTATCCATACGGCGGCCCAACCCTCCCATGACTGGGCCGCGCGAGATCCCTTTACGGATTTTACCGTCAACGCGAACGGAACCCTCAATTTGCTAGAACAGACGCGCCAACATTGTCCTGAGGCGGTGTTTATCTTCTGTTCAACGAATAAGGTCTATGGAGACACTCCCAACCAACTTCCCCTGGTAGAATGCGATCGCCGTTGGGAGATTGAGGAAAGTCATCCCTTTTACCAGGGGATTGACGAAACGATGAGCATTGACCATTGTAAGCATTCTCTATTTGGTGCGTCCAAGGTGGCGGCGGATGTGTTGGTCCAGGAATATGGCCGCTACTTTGGTATGAAAACCGCCTGTTTCCGAGGTGGATGTCTCACAGGACCGAGTCATTCGGGAACAGAACTGCATGGGTTTCTCTCCTATTTGATGAAATGTACCATGACCGGAACTCCCTACAAAGTCTATGGCTATAAGGGAAAACAGGTGCGTGATAACATCCATAGCTATGATTTGGTGAATGCGTTTTATCACTTCTATCAACGGCCGAGAGTCGCTGAAACCTATAACATTGGCGGTGGACGGGAGAGTAACTGCTCGATGCTAGAGGCGATCGCACAATGTGAAGAGATTGCTGAAAAGACCCTGAACTGGGAGTATCGCGAGAGTCATCGCAGTGGCGATCATATCTGGTGGATTGGCAATCTGAGTCGCTTTCAGTCCCATTATCCTGAGTGGGAGTTAACCTACCGCGTCCCGGATATCCTGAAAGAGATTTATAGCCAAAATGTTGATCGCTGGTAGCGATCGCCTTGGGATTGAGTTGTCACCACAGTAATCACATAAATTAGGGATGAGATGAGGTTTTTTGAAAAACTCTGGCAAAAACGCGCGATTCGCTTTCTCTTGGGCGGTGGTGTCGCAGCAGCTTTTAACTTGCTGTTGATGTTTTTGTTGATCGAGGTAGCTGGCTGGGATACGACGGTTCTGCGGAACGTGGCCAACGTCATCTCCATTGAGTTGTCGTTGCTGTTTAGCTTCGTGATTTACCGGATTTGGGTTTGGCGTGGCGGAACCTGGCGATGGCGAGAGGTGCTGTTGCGACAATTACCGCTGTATCATCTCTCGGCTGGGGGGTCGGTGGTGTTGCGGGTGTTTGCGATTTTCCCGTTTCTCGATTGGTTGGGGGTGAGTTATAGCGTTAATACCCTGATTGGGGTGTTGGTCAGTGCGATTATTAACTACATTGTTAGCGATCGCCTGGTGTTCCGCGATCGCGATCGTGATGATGGACAACTTTACCCCCCTGAAGGCTTAGAAGCGGCCTTTCCCGAAGTCAAAGAGACGCGGGAGGAGAGTGAGTCGGAGAATTATTCGCCAGTTTCTCTGTTTTCGATTGTGATTCCGGCCTATAACGAGGAGGGGTCGATCGCTGATACGGTAACCGCCATCGCCAACCTCCTGGATGAGAATGGGGTTCCCTACGAGATTTTAGTGGTCAACGACAATAGCCGCGATCGCACCGAAGCGGTGTTAGCCGATCTCAGCCAAGCTAATCCCGGAGTTCGCTATGTCAACAATCACTATCCCAATGGCTTTGGCTTTGCACTGCGTTGTGGTTTAGATGAGTTTAAGGGAGATGCGGTGGCGATTGTCATGGCCGACGCGTCTGATGCTCCTGAAGATATCCTGCGCTACTATCAGTTACTGCAAGAAGGCTATGATTGTGTCTTTGGGTCTCGCTTTATTCGCGGCGGCCAGGTCATCGACTATCCCCGTCATAAACTCCTGGTGAACCGTCTGGCGAATCTGTTTATTCAAGTTCTGTTTGGCCTACGCTACAACGACACCACCAACGCTTTCAAAGCCTATCGTCGAGACGTCATTGAGGGAATCCGGCCAATTCTCTCCCATCATTTCAACCTCACCGTTGAACTTCCCCTCAAGTCGATTGTACGGGGGTACAGTTATGTCACGACTCCCATTCGCTGGCAAAATCGTAAAGCTGGCGTCTCGAAGCTCAAAATTAAGGAAATGGGAAGTCGTTATTTGTTTATTGTCCTCTACGTTCTCCTCGAACGCTGGCTGTCTCGGGGGGATTATCGTCGTCCCTCGCCGCTGCGATCGCCGCGTGTCACTCCCACTGAAGCCGTATCGTCCTCGAAACAACGCCGCTAAACCGGTATCAATTCCCCATCTATCCCCCATCTTATGACAGAGCGCGTTTTAATTACCGGCGGTGCCGGATTTGTGGGTAGTTCCCTGGCCTTAGGCTTGGCCAAACGCTATCCCCATTGGCAGATTACCGCCTTAGATAACCTGAAGCGGCGAGGATCGGAACTCAATCTTCCTCGTCTCAAGGCGGCGGGGATTGAGTTTGTTCATGGTGATATCCGCAACCCTGAAGATCTCGATCCGCAGCGACTCACCCCGGACTTAATTTTAGAATGTTCCGCTGAACCCTCGGTGTTGGCGGGATATGGTTCGCCGGGATATCTCTTGCAAACGAATTTAGTGGGAACCGTCAATTGTCTGGAGTTGGCCCGCCAGACTCAGGCGGATTTTGTCTTTCTCTCCACCAGTCGCGTCTATCCCATTTCCTATCTGAGTCAACTCAACTATGAGGAAACGGAGACTCGCTTTGCGTTGCAGGAGGATCAGCCGTTTGCGGGTGTGTCTCGCTATGGGATTGCGGAGGATTTTCCTCTCGATCGCGCGCGATCGCTCTATGGAACCACGAAACTGGCCTCGGAACTACTCATTGCTGAATATGCAGATGCTTATAATCTGCGAACTCTCGTCAATCGCTGCGGGGTGTTGACAGGACCGTGGCAAATGGGGAAAGTGGATCAAGGGGTGTTCGCCTTATGGGTGGCCCGCCATTATTTCCAGAAACCCCTAAAATATATCGGCTATGGGGGAAGCGGGAAGCAGGTTCGGGATTTCCTGCATGTGGAGGATTTGCTGGATTTACTGGATTTACAGCTTCAGAATCTCGATCGACTTCAGGGGGAAACCTTTAATGTCGGTGGTGGTGTGGAGAATCAGGTGTCGCTGTTGGAGACGACGCAGATTTGTCAGGAGATTACGGGGACGGCGATCGCCATCACCCCAGTTCCAGAAACGCGTCCCGGAGATATCCCCATTTTTATCACAGACTCGCGCAAAGTGATGTCTCAACTCAACTGGCGTCCTAAACGGGATATCCAGCAGACTTTGCAAGATATTTATGATTGGATTGTCCGCGAAGAATCACAAGTGACGGGTATTTTTATCTAAGTTTGTGGGACGATACTCAGCAAGAACCTCCATAAACCTTAGGAGAGAGACCCAAAGATGCTAGGACAAGAGCTACAACAGGAATATCAGAGGCGATTTGTCAACATTGCTCAATACCGTCGTCGTGTCTGGCGTGTCTTGGTCAAATCGTACTTTCAAGGGAAAGTTGGCACAAATCGAGATATTCTGGATCTCGGCTGTGGTTGGGGTGAATTTATTAATCAGATTGAGGCTAACCGCAAGTATGCCATGGATCTCAACCCCGACGCAGCAGAATATCTTGATCAAGATACTCAGTTTTTACATCAAGACTGTTCCCAAGCCTGGCCCCTCCCCGATGACGCCTTAGATCTGGTGTTTACGAGTAATTTCTTGGAACATCTGTTGTCGAAAGAGAGTTTGAGTGACACCCTGTCTGAAGCCTATCGCTGCGTCAAGCCGGGAGGACAAATCATCTGTTTAGGACCCAACTTAAGATATACCGGAGGAGCCTACTGGGATTTCTTTGATCATCATTTACCGTTAACTGATGCGTCAATGTCGGAGATTCTTGAACTGAAGGGGTTTAAGGTGACAAGCTGTATTCCTCGATTTCTTCCCTACACGATGGCGAATGGACGCCAACCCCCGCTCTGGACGGTTTCTGTTTATTTGTCACTTCCATTTATTTGGCAATTTTTGGGCAAACAATTTTTAGTGATTGCCTCAAAACCACGGAACTAACATCTTTTAAAATACAAGCTATGTTCTCATTTTTGTGAGTTTTTGATGTGATGAACCCGAAGCCATTTAACCCTTTACGTGGGGTGACACTCCTTTATATCTTGCCCGTTTTGGCAACCCTAGCCTTTGTTCATCGCTTCGGGGTTGATGTTCCTTTGATGGACTCATTTAGTTTGGTGGGATTATTTCATAAAATCCACCTAGAAACGGTGAGTTTTTCAGATTTTTGGGTTCCTCACAATGAGCATCGAATGCTTATCCCTCGCGTTTTTATTGCAGCTTTTGCCTTTGCAACAAATTGGGATATTAAACTACAATTATACTTAAATGTTCTTGTGGCTGTTTTAGCTGCGATATCGTTGTCTTGGATTTCTCGACAGCAAAGCCTCAACAATCCTCAAACCCATAACTGGCGAAGTTTTGCAGATATTGTTACGGTTGTTCTGTTATTTTCTTTAGTGCAGTATGAGAACTGGATCTGGGAATTTCAACTTGCCTGGTTTTGGAAAACTCTCTGTTTAGTTCTGATTGTCGCTCTTTTACAATATCCTCAACCCCAGCGCTGGCTTGATAAGGAATTTATTTTAGCCGCCATTTTGGGTGTATTCATGAGTTTCTCAGGTGCTCATGGCTTACTCATTTGGATTGCCGTATTTCCATTGATTTGGGTTCGTAGTGAGACTTCTGAGCATCCTCGATTGCAACGCGTCATCTGGCTGATTCTATTTGTTGGTTCTGTTTTGTTATATATTAGCGGTTCTGATCAGGCTGATACCGGTCTTGACCGCACCTATCTTTTAAAACATCCGCTTGAAGCAATTCCATTCTTTCTAACTATCTTGGGGCGAATTTTTTCTGCCAATCCGAATAGTGCCAGTTGGGCGGGACTGGTTATGTTGTTGGGGTGTGGCTTGAGTGTTTGGTGTTTCTGGACTCAGAAACAGTATCGGCTAGAAATTGCAGCCTGGCTTTCTCTGTTGCTGTTTCCCCTAGGTTTTGCGGCAATGACAACCGTAGGACGTGCTGTGTTAGGCATTGGAGGTGCGTTGGCATCTCGCTATACAACGGTCACTATTTTGATGCTAATTGGCTTGATTCATATTGCTCGTATTTGTTGCCAAAGGCAGCCTTGGCGGCTTCTCTATGGGGCGATCGCAGTTGTGTTTGCTGTTTTTTCTATTTCTCGGTCATTTGATGCTTTAGAGGCGGGAAATGTATTGCATAAAGAACGGGTTTTAGGGAAACAGTGCTTTAGCTTGGTTGAGTATATGGAACCATCATCAACAAGCTGCCTTCTCATGCTTTTTCCTGATGTTGAGCCGCTGATCTGGCTCTGGTATCCGCAATTAGACCAATTAGGTTTTTTTGAATTCGTGGACCAGGCTGAGTTCTTGGATATCCCAGCGGAGTCCTATGGACTGATTGACACCCCTCAAGCCGATGAGGCCATCTCTGTGACGGCTGAGCAAACCTTCGTGGTCGCCGGGTGGGCCATTTTTCCCGGTCGTCCTGAGACGCCGGAAATGGTCTTCTTGTCTCGGAACGATCGCCCGGCTTTTTTTGCTGCTACCTTAGTCGATCAGGAAAGCCCTGATTTAGTTGAGGCGTTTAATGTCCCTGAGTATGATCGAGCTCGTTGGCAAATTCAGCTCCCAGGGACGGTGTTCTCTGAAGGGGCGACGACCGTTCGAGCTTGGATTTATGATGGCGATCGCAGTTTTATCCCCTTGAGCACTTCAATCACCGTCAATCGTTGAGTGTCCCCGGCCAGGGGCCGTCGCTGGGATGACTCGGAGCCGACCCCCCCTAGGACATAGCTGAGAAAATTTTGCAATTACTTGGGCGATCGCCTTGACGGAAATGGGAATTTGGGACAAACTTAGTAAAAGTAAACGTGCGTAGCTCAACAATTGTTAAGTTACGCAAAGCCTTGGATCGTAACAAAGCAATTTATTAAGATTTTATTCGAGAGCGACTGAGTTCAGAGGCTCCCGCTAGTGTTACATCGCTGTTGGGAGAGGTTCTGGCTATCGACCTCAAGGCATCTATCGTCCCCCTCGTGGTTCCCCGGAGCTTATGGAAACACTCGAATTCACGATTTACCCCGATGGCAGAGTGGTCGAACAGGTGACCGGTATTTCCGGAGCCTCCTGTGCTGAGGTCACGGCTGCGATCGAGGAAAAGCTCGGAATTGTTCTCAATCAAGAGAAAACCTCTGAGTTTTACCAACAAACCCAAGAAAACTCGGCAACAACAGCGGCTCAGGCTCAATCCTACAGCCAATGGTAACTGTTTGCCCGTTCATTTGTCTCATCTGTTGTCCCTAACATTTAGCAAATCCCTCGCCAAGCTATGTCTCACTTTAGCCATATCAAAACCCAAATCCGTGACCTCGATGCCTTACAACAGGCGCTGACGGAACTGAAACTCGACTGGAAAGCGGGTCCCAAGGATGTTCGCGGCTATCGCGGCCAGGTTCATTCGGCGGCGATCGTTGTCGAACAGGACAATGGCTACGATATCGGATTTAGCTGGAACGGACAGGCCTACGACCTGGTGGCTGACCTACAATTCTGGAATCAGCCGATTCCCGTTGAACGCTTTTTAAGCAAAATCACCCAACAATATGCCTTCTCGACGGTGATGCAGGAAACCGCTAAACAAGGATTCCAAGTCTCAGAACAACAAACCCAAACAGACGGTTCCATCCGTCTGGTGTTGCAACGCTGGAGTTAACCATGACCGATGCCCCAAATCCACAACAACAGGTCTCTAAAGACCGTTCAGGCTGGGAACCCGAACTCGGCGGCTCTCTACGGGAGCATCCTGAACGGTCTGGGTTCGAGCCGGAATTAGGGGGGGCGTTGCGTGAAAAGGGCGTGTATGTTGATGAGGTCACCTGTATTGGCTGTAAACATTGCGCCCATGTGGCCCGTAATACCTTTTATATTGAACCGGATTACGGGCGAGCGCGGGTCATCAACCAAGATGGTGAGCCAGAAGAGGTGATCCAAGAGGCCATTGATACTTGTCCAGTGAACTGTATCCACTGGGTTGAGTATGAGGAACTCAAAGAACTTGAGGCTGAACGTCAGCATCAAGTGATTCCGGTGGCTGGATTCCCAGTTACGCGCGGTACGATTGTTTCGGCTCAACGCCGCCAACGTCAAAAAAACTCATAATCGAGTTATTGTGAGACGGAACATTCGCATCAGGAGTCTTGACTCTTGGTCGAATGTTCCGTTTTTGGCTGGCTGTGATGGGAATGGGGTTATGGCATTCGTGTTGCTAAACTACGCATTAGTCCCCTCACCACTCCCACCATGCTCGCCAACGATCCCCTCTACATCACCCCAGAAGACTACCTCGCCGCCGAGGAAATTAGCCCCATCGGCCACGAATACCGCGACGGTGAAGTCTTCGCGATGACAGGCGGGACACAGGCACATCACACGATTGTTGGCAACTTATTATTCGCGCTCAAAACTCACCTCCGGAGTTCTGGCTGTCGCATTTTCGCCGAAGGGATGAAAACCCGCGTCGAAGCTAGCAACGCTTTCTACTATCCCGATGTTGTCGTCACCTGCGATGATCGCGATCGCCAGCCCCAAAGCCAATACATCGAATATCCCCGCCTGATTATCGAAGTTCTCTCTCCCTCGACGGCTTGTTTTGATCGCACGGAAAAATTCGCCGACTACCGCACTATTCCTAGTCTCGAAGAATACGTCCTCGTTTCGAGCGATCGCCAGCAGGTTGAGGTTTTCCAAAAGGGCGATCGGGGTAATTGGGCGATCGTACCCACTCGCAACCCGATCCAACTCGCGAGTGTTAATTGTGCGATCGCGATCGCCGACATCTATGAAGATACCGATATTCCCGCTACATTATTGTCTGAGAATAATATCTGAGAACGATTGATGGGGCGATCTGAGATGGTGCGCGTCTTTGTCTACGGAACCTTGCAACCGGGGGAACGTTTTCACCTTCCCTATTGCGGCGATCGCGTGCGGGTAGAAGGCGAGGCGTTGGCTTCCGGCCGCTTGTACCACCTTCCGGGGTTGAACTATCCCGCCATGACTCGCGAACTCGGTTGGGTGCAGGGGGTGGTGTTGTCGTTCGACGATCCCCAGGCGATTTTGAAGTTGGATACCTTGGAGGGGTTTGTGGGCGATCGCGATCCGGCCTCGAACGAGTACAACCGTTATGAGGTGGAGGTGTTTGACGTAGAGGACAAGTCGCGATCGCGCGGTGTGGCTTGGGCGTACTACATGAGCGGCGAGAAAGTGCGTGAGTATGGCGGAATTTGGTTGCCTGGGGGCGTTTGGCGGCAAGCTCAGTTACCGGAGTTGGGGCTTGAGGGGTGATGGAAGTTTTGAGGTATTACTTCGATCTCGATTTGTCCGAAGGTATTGGGAATCATGTTTCCCTCAACAATTTCACCGAACAGGCACAGGTGTTGTGCCGTGCAGATAGTGATGAAGTACCACCCGGATTGGCTGTAGTCGTCATGTTTCAGACAGATGGAACGGTGCGATCGATGATGAGTTTTTATCAGTTCTATTATCCGTAAAAACGACAATACTAAACCGTTGATTTTGGGTTTAAAAATTTGGTAATTTTGGCAGTGTTATTGTTGATGCCTGGTTTGGGGTATTAGCGGGTAACATCCGGGAATCGAACGCAGGGCGCATTGCCATACGCCCCAGTTGATTGGAGAAAAACGACAACGTTAATCGGGTTATTTGGAGATGGGAGTGGGGATTAGTCGATGGACGATTGCCATGCCAACCACTGATGACTACTTCACTCTGTTAGTGAGATTAAAGCGGGGTCTTCGCTGTTCGCGGTGAAAAATATATGGGAAACTACAAACAGTTGGAGAATCGAGCGCCAAAACCCCTGAAATCTCGTGAAGTCAGTTTTTCTGTCACCCTAAACGGCGAAGAGCCTTAAAGCGCCATTTCACCTTACGCAGGAAGGCTAGTCTACACGATTCCACGTAGCTGAATAGCGAGCCCGTCCAGGACCACGTGAGTGAGCACAAATGCAATCCCAGCTAATCTGTGTTTGACTGTCGTTAACAACACCTCTGCATTCGCTAGTAAACCCACCACCTCGATCCAGCCAAGTTACCTCATTGGCTTCTACAGTTCCAGAATAACTTACGGAGTATGAGCGGCGGCGACCCTCACGATCGGTGTAGCTATAGGTAGATGATTGACGGATTATTTGGTTACCCCTTTGTTCAATCGTAAAGGGTTCCCCCAAAGGACGACCATCCATCTGTGGATTACCACCAGATCTTCCAAGGCTACATCCACTATCATCACCTATCAGACTAGGTCCCTCGGCAACAACCCATTCGCCAGACAGAGATTGCCCCCCTATTACTTCTAATTCCTCTAAAGTCTGGTCATAGGCTTCACGCACGTGGCTTGCAAATCTTTGACAGTTTTCCCCTCCAATGTTCACAACATTGTAGTTCCTTGAATTTAATCGACAACTTGTAGGAAACACCAATCCATCAGGATCTTGAACAACCTGTTGCATTAAGTCGTAATCATAATAATTATCTTCACGAGCACTGGGACGAAAAGTTGTTAAGTTACGTCCAGTTTCAGTCACACCTCGTTCAATTTCACTGCGAGAATAAGAGAAACGTTCTCCAGGAGGAGTGAGATTTAAATCAAAGCCCTCATTCCTATTCGTGTATCCGATATTTTCTACAATTACTCCATTGTCACAGAAGAACAAGTGTTCGTGAAGTCGTTGAATATCAAGATCATCGAAAAAACGCACGTCCGGATTACCATAATCGCCCCCAAATAAGGGATTTTCACCAAAAGTAGCATAACGACCAGGTTGAGTACATATGGCTCGATCGACATCAGATAATCTGGAAGACTGCGGTGGTGGTGGCTGTATCGGAAGCCGAGTATCGTCACGTCGAAACTCGTCGCGAATAGAATCCGGCCCCGGATCGTAAGGAAACGGGGGAGCGGCTTGTTTTTCTAGCAATAATGGCGAATTTACAAGAACTCGATTTTGTTTAACGTCCCAAGTGTTACTGAGCTCATCTGAAAGCATCTCAGTGACAACAGGTGTTGCTGAGGACTCTTGTGTGGGTGAAATCGAACTTATCGCAGGTTCCATTCCCAAAAGAGTCAAGACTGCCAGCAAAATCGATTGATCGAACCTAATCTTGTTTAACTGGAAGCGTTTCACGATTTTTATCTCCACTTAAAAAAGGTCAAACAAAGAACAATAATTACTACTTGAAGCTTCCCAAGGCTTAGAACGGCAAAAATCGCCGAAGTACATCCCGTAAAACATCTTCAAGTAGTTCAAAAGCGAACGCTTCAAACCAATCGTCTACATCAGAACTATCTACTTCTTCAGAATCGACTTCAGCAGGGGGATCGTCATCGATCGCCATATCCCGATCGCTGAATCCATCGACATCCTCAGCCAACTCTATAAAAGTATTCACAGGAATGGCGAAGTTAAACCCGGTTTTCGCTTCTTCCTGTCCTTGCGTACCTTCCCGCGTGACGACTTCCGTGACCCCAGTGGTTTCTCCTTGACCGTGAATTCCCACCACGCGGCCGCTCACATCAAAGACTGGACCGCCGCTCATCCCCCGTCGCGTCACCGCATCGTAACGCAGCAGATAGCCTTCTTCATCACTAGACCGAACGTTGCTGATAATCCCGTTGGTGAAACTATACTCCCGTTCCTCACCGGGCGTACCGGGAAGCGGGTATCCCGAGATGTAAATCCCCGAACCGACCGTGGCTTCCTCGGAATCCGTAACTGGAGCGATGGGATAGTCCTCGTCACTTTCAAACTGAACGATCGCCAGATCGATTCCTCGTTCGGGTTCAGGATCGAAATCTAAATTAATGACATTGGTGACAGTGTGACTGTTCTCGCGGGATGTTACGATCTCGTACTCGGAGTTGGGATTCGCCACAACATGGTTGGCAGTCAAGACGGTATAA
The DNA here is from genome assembly GCA_001637315.1 of Phormidium willei BDU 130791. Lineage (GTDB taxonomy): Bacteria > Cyanobacteriota > Cyanobacteriia > Cyanobacteriales > Geitlerinemataceae > Sodalinema > Sodalinema willei. The sequence continues at coordinate 118,431 of LSZA01000001.1, forward strand.
GTCTCATCGTCTTTCGCGATAATAACTCCCGAACCTCCACTATTCGGGGCGAGAAGGTTGTTGATTTGTACCGTTGTGGGAATGGCAACGCGTGCTACCTCTCGCGCCGTTTGAGCGAAAGCCGATCGCGGAAAGGCCGTTCCGGCGAGAACAGTTCCGACGGTCAGACCCAAAATTGGTGTAAAACGTTTCATCATGGTTTGAGGTCAGGTAAAATCCGGACAGGTTTATTCTTGGAGAGAATTGAGATCTTCGTCGCGAACAGTTTGCGGTTCGCGAGAAACTGGAGTGAGAGGAGTTTGCGGACGCACGACAGGCGGCGCGATGGTTTCGGGATTGCGCGGTGGCGGGGAAACGGTCGGTGTTGAAGACACCGGGGACAGGCCGGTGTAATAGTGAATGGGGACCCCAAGACTTGACGATTGCACGATTTCGAGTTCATCAGGGGTTGGGGAACTGCCATCGCGGTATTGGTAAGCGCCAAATCCGGGATCGCGCCCGCTAGTGCGGGCGTTTAAACCGATGAGTTCGCCCCGTCCGTTGAAAATCGGACCGCCGCTCATTCCCACGACGATAGGGTTGGTGTAGCCAAGTTGATAGCCCCCTAGAAGGGGTCGATCGAGCAGAACAGATACTTCACCGACATTCAAGGTAAAGTTAGTGATGCCGCGATCGATCGTCATAGAACCGCCACCTCGCTCGTACAGGGGAAATCCGGCAGCGTAAGCCGTTTCGCCGACCTGCGGCAAGTTTTCGGCCAGTGTAACGACGGGATATTGACGCGAACTGCGAAATCGAACGACTGCCATATCGACTCCCGCAATCCGTCTTGGTGCGACGGACAGGGAATGGCGATGGCCGTCGTGGGTGAGAACGGTCAAGTTCTGGCGATTTTCGACAACGTGCCAGTTGGTTAAGACGGTGTAGGTATCGTTCGATCGATCGACGATCGCCCCAGATCCCGCCGCGTCCGAACTCATCACTCGTACTGTTACACGCCGCAATTGGGTTTCGTCTACCGCCGTGGTGTCCGGCGATTGTGCTGTGCGATCGCCGAATTTTGCTACTGTGTCGATCGCGGGTGCGGTCAGTCCTTCCGCCGAAATACCCCAGAATAACGCCAGCAGCAAGCTACTGACGAGTTCGATCGGTATTTTGGCAAGATGAGGTCGGTGAGTCATGGAGGAAAGGGTTTGGCGATCGCCGCATCGAGATTGACAATCGGCTGATGTTCTGGAGAACTCTGGGCAAACAAACGGAATTCTTCCAGAGTTTCCAAGGCAAGTTCGAGCGTCACAAACTCACTCTAGAGATCGCGCATTCCACCACCATTAGAACTCGGTCGAGGTGCAGGTGCGGGGACGGCAGCAGGTGCAGGTGCCGTTCGAGGTGCAGGTGCTGAAGTGGTCGCCGGGGCATTGTCGTTGTAAAGGCGATCGCCCACATTAATATAAGGAACCTGGCCGCTTTCGTACTGAGAGGGTGTTGCCGCTTGACCTTCCCGCCACGCCATAAGAGTTTGCAGTGTTTGAATGACATCCGTTCCCGGACGCAGCGTATAGATTAAGTTTTCACACCGTCCGTTGACTTGGCTGGCAGTGCAAATCACATTTTCACCGTTCATACGTCCGGCGGTGATGTAGTAAAGCTGGCGATTCCGGCGGTAGGTTTCCATACGACCGCTCACTTCCCGACAGCGGGTTAGAGGGTCGTAGCCGGAACCCGTAAAGTGATGAGAAGCCCAACGAATCCAGGGTTCCCACTCCCCGTTAGCACTTTGGTACATGGTCGTGGGGTACTGGCCGGCTTGCGTGTGACACCAGAACCCCGTTTGGCCGGGGCCAGGTTGTGCTTTCGTGGCATTTGGGAACAGAACCGCGCCACTAGCAACGGTTGCCAAAATAGTCAAGGTTTTTAGAAGGCGTTTCATGGTGAAGTTTCCTCGGTTATCAACAAGATCGAACAGTCACATTGATGTAGAAACATTTGGTGGGGGACTTCGATCGCGCTTCATAATCTTCATTCATATCTCCTTTAATTGCTAGATTTCTTCACAATCGGCGGCAGTTTTTAATGAAAAAAACGTCTATCCTTTGAGGAATTTTTGAGTATATTTACAGAGAAAATTTTAGTCATAATGAAGCTGGCGGTAGTCCAAAGTCAGGGTTAAAAAAAATAATTTCTTGTTGAGAGTTAGGCGCTTCGATTATGACAAGCGGTTGAGAAGCCGGGTTTTCCTATGAGTCCGCTCGTGATGAAGCACGTAGCAGTCTAACACCGACGGTGAAACTTGTTATAAGGGGAGAAAATTTCACTCTACCGTCAAAGCTTTGAGTTCAAATCCAGCGTCTTCGGCAGCATCGAAGGCAGGTTCCAAATTATCTGAGAATAATATCTGAGAACGATTGATTGTCTTCGGTCTTCATCTTCATTTTTTAGTATTATTGTCCTCCATCTTTTTTATCAAGAAAATCCAACCATTTAAGTTGGGCTAACAACTATAGTTCCGTTTTCCAAGCGTGCGCCGATGACTTGGATAATAGCATCGTCAAAATCATCTTCACTCTCAATCTTTGTATCCAATAAACCTATTTTAGGTTTCCATCCATCCTCAAATTTAATGCGAACAATATTATTGCTCCACTGAGATAGTTCGGCTTGAGATGGATTGCTTGAAGAAATTTCTGTGTTACCCGTCACAAGATATTCAGCATCAAAAGGTTGAACATTTACGGTAAACGTTAATTCAGATCCAGGTGTGAAGTTGCCTAAAGATACTTCTTCGCTCCAGTCATTGTTCATTCCCAAAATATCGTTAGGCGGAACTCCAATGAACTGCTCTCGGGGACTGGTTAGAAAAACTTCTCGATCTGCCCAAAAACCATTTCCTGAGTCAACCAAAACCCGCACCTCTTCTCCTTCTCCTGTTGGCGGTAATGGAGTGGGTTCTGGTTCTACATTGGGAGGATCTGAGTTGGGTGTATCGTCACAGAATGAAAAGTTAATACCAGTTGCCTCAGTCAGATTCTTTCGGAACGCCTTCATGAATCCACCTTCTTCATTTGCTGGTGGATTAAATGAGGATTTCAAATTGGCTGCTGAGCTTACGACTTGAAAGCCATTATCAACCACCTTTTCAAAGACATTATCCGCAAGCTCGTCACTCTTTGAAACTAACAATTTACTTCCTGCCTTTCCTAACAACTTGCCAAAGGGAATTTTTCCAACCAGAGTCTTGACAACGTCAGAATCGTTTCCCGCCAATATTAAACATCCGTAACCAGCTACTTTTGAAGCTCCTGCAATAAAACCAAAAGCTGGCGTAGCAGTAATAGCTCCAACTCCTGTCAAGGCAGACAAACCAGCCAGAATACTAGCAGCATCTCCAACTCGAGATGTATTTTTACACCAGTTCTTCAATCCCGAACATTGAGAATCTCCTGTTCCCTGGCTCTCCACTGTAGGCTCATCAGAAAATAAAGGAAGAATCGATTCTCCATCTAAAGTTAATGGAATGTCAACTGTAGTTTCTTCTTCAGGAGTCTGTGTTGTGACCTGTACTGTATTTGAGTCACCGTCATATTCTAGTATGGTGACGTCACTAGAATCATCTCGTTCAAATTCTACACGCTTGCCGTTATCCTTCCAACGTACAGTGTAAGGTTTTTGCCCATTTTCTAGTTCTTCTTGTGAGGGAGTGTAACGAACTGACTCCGGTTCTACTTCAGTTTCGTTCCGCCTCACATTTGTAGAGAATTGACTGCCATTGCTTCCAATTAATTGGATTTCAAATAAATTTTCAGATACCGAACGAATGATTGGCGCTTGGAAAGTCACGACATCATCAGAAGGCGGCGGATCGACATTTAACTCCGTAACATAGTTCTCATCTAGCGTTTCAATTGAAGTCCCCAAAAGTAGCCCTAAAATTTGGTTAGTATTGCGAATTTTGACGAGCGTACCCTGAGGAATACTTTCTAGGCTGACTTCCTCTGTAGTTAAAGTTCCCCCAAAAGCGATCGTATCTATTCCCGCCTCAAAATCCGTGATGATATTCGCCTGTTCGAGATCAGTTACAGCAGTCTTGTCTCTCAAAGCGAAAATATCGCTTCCAGAACCGCCAATTAGTGTATCGGCTCCAAAATCTCCAACTAAAATATCATCACCATCGCCCCCCAAAAGAGAATCATCTCCCTTGCCACCACGAAGAATATCGATACCTCCTTGACCAAGCAGAGTATCGTTCTCTGTATTTCCAGCGAGGATATCGTCCCCTGAACCACCGTCTAAAACATCTTCGCCAGAATTGCCTACAATGATATCAGATCCGACCTCACCAAAGATGAGATCGCGATCTTCCCCACCTAGCAAAATGTCATCGCCGCTTTCTCCGTAAATTGTGTCATTTCCTAAGTTCCCTCGTACAAAATCTGCATCGACTGAACCCACAACTGAATCAGCACCATCTAATGCAAACAGACCATCGATATAAGATGAAGTCAACCCAGGTGTAAGGGTTACTACATCCACCTCACTGGTTAATTGCAGGGATAGTCCGTCTATACTCGTTCCAACCATTTTTTTAACTGATGTAATTCGCCAAAAAATCAGAAATTGTCTCTTTGATTCAAATCATAGAAAAAAAATAAAAACTGAGGTGGACTGCGATCGCGCTTCATAATTCTCATTGATTTCTCCTTCAGTGGCTAAGCTGGCTCGTAATCGAACGTAACCTCGTAGCTCGTTCCTGCTCCATTCGGGTCGGCTTGCGAAACGACGACAAAGTATGTGTCGCTAAATATCGTTGTGCCGTTTCCTGTCCCCGTCACGTTTTGAGTGATAAATTCAGCAGCAAGACCGGCATTTGTTGAAGAGGCAACTAAGGTATCAGCATCGTATTCTAATTCGCCATTAAAATTAGAATCGCGGTAAAGAGCGAGATTGACATCCTCCGTGATATTGCTCAAGCTTAGATCGAGGCTTCCTGTATCAGCCCAGGCATTAAATGGAAAGACATCCACTGAATCATTAGCTGAAGTCGAACCGAGGACTATTGGCTGCGTGCTATTTGAAACAAACGGACTGATAATATTGTTTGAATCTTCAGCAGAGAGAGGCTCCGCACTAATCTCAAACGAGTAAGACAATCCAGGCGTTCCACGGACTCCTACAAAATAAGTTCCATTTTCAACCTGCGCTGATACTGTTTCGAGTTCCTCATCAGGACGTCCGACAATATCTTCTCGCGTATCGATTTGACTCCTACCTACCTGCTCATCCAAATACTGTTGATAAATATCATCTCCTGTCAAATCTTGGGATAAATCAAGGCTAAAAGTTACCCCTTCCAGAGAGCCGACAGAAGAGGAGATTGTCACCGTACTCGGTTGGTTGACCTCAAATTGGAAGAAGGTAGGTGTGAAGCCGCCCAGAGAGTTTTCAGGAAGGAGCGTTCCTGAAGCAGACAAGTTCGATTCTCCTAGATTTCCTAAATCTTGCTCTTGAGGAGAACGTGAGGGTAGAGCGGCGCCCAAACTAATAATGTCTTCTTTGCGAACTGCGTTTGAGGCTTCTCCAGGGAAGTCATTCAGAATAGCTAATTGCTCTCCAGTCGATCGAACTTGCAAAATGGCAGCTTGAGGTCCACCTCCTCGTCCCGAACCCAAAATGTCAATGTCATCAATCGTTAAGCCTGGAGGAAGTTCGATAACATCGACTTGAGGAACGTAGTCGTCAATAACGGTTCCTTGGGTGTCGGTTAAGCGGAATACATCTTCTCCGGCTCCCCCAATTAAGGTATCGCCGCCACTACTAATCAGGAGATCGTTTCCGCGATCGCCTTGTAAAAGATCGCTTCCAAAACCACCATCTAACGTATCGTTATCACGACCGCCAACGAGGGTGTCGGCTCCGCTTCCGCCTGCGATAATGTCGTTTCCAGCGTTGCCGAAATAAATGCGAGGGCTGTTGTCGTTTTGCGCGACGTCGTTCCCACCCCCGAGCACGATCGCATCGATTCCTCTGGAACGGCTGAGCAGACTTTGTTGGTCGCCGGGGAGTTGTGCGTAGGCTAAAACGTCGTCTCCGTTGCTGGCGATCGCGAAGTCATAGTCGAAGTTGGTGAGAATTTCTGAAAAAACCATGTCGATTTACCTAAATTCAGGCGAATAGTCATGAATGAATAGAGTGGTGGTTAATGAGGTATGGTCACTTTTAAGATGACTCACAATGAAATTTATAGACTGTCAACCTCGACCAACTCTGCACAATCAATCAAGTATTATTCATTGCATTTTTAAACCAAACGGGAATAGCAAACATGAGTCCATTTTGTGATCTACGAAAAATTACGCACACCTGTATTTATTTTTTGTTGTTTGCGTATTTTTCGTAAAACTGTCAAGATATCATGGCAATTCCACAGAGTCCAGAATTAAGGCGACAAGACATCATACGGCGATCGCCCCAGTGCTTGCTTTGACTCCAAAATCGCTGAACTTCCCTCGAATGAAGCATTGCCAAGATATCTCCAACCCTTTCGTCCAAAAGACTACCATAGGTATATAGGGGTCACTGCCTAAACTTATTGAACTGTTATTGAAAAGTCAGAAAAAGTCAGTTGCGCACATTAACTTCATAAAAAAGTCGGAGAAAGTCTGCTAAACTGGAGCCAATTTAAGTCAGGTGGTTCATATTATGGAGAACAACCGAGAGATTGCTCGCGCCCTTGCCTACATTAACCAGACTCTCACCGAGCATGAAGGAACAGTCCTCACGAATGCCCAGGTAATTGTCATTCGAGGATCCATTAAAAATTGGACATATGCAAAGATGTCCAATGACTGCCCACCCCACCACCACCAGAACTATTTAAAAGACATCGGTAGCCAACTCTGGAAAAAGCTCGAAAACTATTGGGGCGTAACAGTTAAAAAGTCTCAAATCCGCACTGTCATTGACGAACAACTTCGACAAAATTCCTTACCTGACCCGGCAGTTTCAACAGCCTCAGCGACGTTACTATCACAGCGATATCAATGGCATAATGCCTTCAAACCCATATTGCTCAGAGCTTCGGACTATCACGACTGGCTTCCGGGTTATCACGAAGAATCCGACTTAGAGGCTTACAAACAGGCACTTTCAGAGAATTTTGCACAGTTGCAATATCTCGATCGCTACGAAGAAGTCCGCCAGCAATGGCAAGAGGTTCGAGGTATCGTCCATGTCTACGATTGGTCAGACCTACGTCACAATACTCTGACTTGGTTGCTCAATCGCGCTAAAAATCTGGGAGCATCCAAGTGGATCTGGCTCCATCACAGCGAACTCGCCTGGGGGAAGAGTGTCAGCGGCTATCCTGGGGCCGACGCAGAGAGCCTCGAAGAAATGGAAACCCTATGGAAACAAGTTCCCTCAGTCTGTGTTTCGCCACTCGCCCAGTTGGAACTGCTCATTGATCTATGCGCTACAACGCTTGCCCTCAGACGATTTAACGAAACGGATCGTTGGTTGTACGAAGCTAAGTCTATCTCTGAGGGAATCTCTGCTAACACTTGCGATCGCCGTTGGCAACGCTGCCGATTAGATCTCATCCACTATGAAGCTGAGTATCAAGCCGGGAGCGACCAATTAGCCGAAAGTATTCGACTCTACAGCAAGGCTGTTCAGGGTGCTAAAACACTCAAGTGCGATCGCGCCGTAGCTCGCAATCTATTAGGCTTAGCGCAAGTCTACATGTCCCGAGCGCATATTGAAGCCGCCAAACAGCACTTAGACAGTGGGTTTGTTAACGTACGCAGTCATTGCGATCGTCGCGGTATGGGCTTTTTTGCTAAGGAACAGATCCGTTTAGCCAAAGCCACGGGCGATCGACAACAAGTTGCGCAATGGTTAGAGGTGGCTCGCTGCCAATTTGAACGACTGGGAATGACAGTCCAACTTCAGCGAACGAACCAACTTATCTAACCCACTCATCTATTCAGAGGCGATCATATCGAGGCGATCGTACTCTCCTCATTGTCTAGGATGGAATGCCAGTGGCTGGGGAGAGACACGATCAGTGTAAGACATCCAAACATTGTGCCAAATCTAGTTCGTTCAAAAATTCCCGGTTTTACGCGAAATGTCAAAAGACTGTTATCTTTTTTCACAAAGACAGAATGTTGGTACAGATGGGAGTCTCTACATTTGGTCAGTTGCAATAGTGTATAAATTATTGTGAGTAGCAAATTGCTGAACAGATCACGATTCCGTGGCTGATATGAACGATTGGGTATCAAAAACACTTCTATATCGCACAAAGTCAATACTCCCAGTTTGTCAGCTCAAAATATCGGTTTACCCTTCGGATCTCGTAGAACTTTGCCGTCTGGGTCACGCTTCGCATCACGAAATAGGTACTGACCCATGCTGTCTTGCTGAAGCCGTAGCTTGCCGTCCCGAAAGGCGTAATCTGGCGGGCAAAACTGCGGAACGCCTTGGTATTCCAGCAAGCCCGTCGGTTCGAGCAGGATGGGGCAAGTGACGAGTTCGCTATCACTATTGAAAACAAATCCCTGAGATTGGGGATCGCGGACGGGTACGGGGTAGATGGGGCGATCGCCCGATGTTTTATAAAGATTGCCCACTTCATCTCGGAGGGGTTGTAGGAAGACTGGCTCGCCTGCTGGGTTCTTCACCAGTTCTCCAGTTTTCGGATCTTTGAGAGGTAGGAAACCTGGCTCCGCATCGGGGTTGGCTTCGAGTTCGGGGTGGGGTGGATGAAGTGAGGGCAGGTCGGCGTCGGGGTCGATGTTGTAGTGTTTGGTGTACTGGACGGCGGCTTTGGTGAAGCCGAAGCGTTCGAGCAGGGCGTGGATACCGGTTTGGTCGGCTCCGACGAGGATGTCGATGTCGTTGACTTTCATTTCCTGGGCTTTTTGGATGGCGGCGCTGGCGAGGAGTTGGATAGTTTCGGGGTTGCGGTGGTCGGGGTGGACGTAGAGACCTAGGACGGAGCCGACACGCCGATCGATGAAGGGGTTATCCAGGGCTTCGTCGGTCATGAACTCTTCGGGTATATCTGGCGGTGGTGCTTCGTCATAGAAATACACGATTAGACAGCCGACAATCGCTTTACTTTCATGACTTTCATGTTCGCCCTCCTCGCCGTTTTCCAACACCCAGCCAAAACTGAGAGGTTTGGAGAGCTGTTGGGAGATGTAGCGCTCGAAGTTGAATTCGGGAAATGGAGTCATGGATGGATCGACTCGGGCGCGATCGGCTGCAAATGCTTGCCATAGCGGGGCAATCGCGGTGGCATCTTCAGGAGTGGCGGGGCGGTGAGTATAAGTCATGGAATTTTCTTGTGTTTAGTATTTGAGACAGCCTGGACATCATTTCAGCTACTTCGAGCCGAGTTAAAAAATATTACGGGAACTGAAATATTAGTGGCTTGAAGCTATCAAGCAAATCTTTGAAAGTAGCCCAAGCCGCTTTGTTTGTTGTGCTGCTAAAGAACTTCTCGAACGCACTTTTAGCTTGCTTGTAAGCTCCGCCTAAATCGAGATCGACTAAGTCTTCACCAGCTGCTCCAAACATTTTGCCGATAGATTTAAGGTGCTTTAGTAACTTGACGTAAGCGCTATCCTCTTTCCCATTCTCATCCTTTTCTGTATCTTCTGCATCCTGTTTTTTCATTTTCTCTAAGTCATTTTTCCAGCCTTTTTTGAGATAGTTTCCAGCTTTCTCCCAGCTTTTAAGCATTTCTTTCATGCCTTTCGTTGCACCTTCGATAGCCGTTGCAAACGCCAGCCCTGTATAGGCGACATTCTCCACGCCGTTGGCAAATGCCCCGATATTCTCTGCCGCCTTTTGAAGTTTAGCTGCATCGACAATGTTTCCTAAGAAGCCTGCAACAATAGTCGGGCATTTTTTCTCTTGGTCTTCCTCGCCTTCTTTGGGAGGTTGGGCGAATTTGAGATCTTTGGTTGCATTTTCGATCGCTTTGGGCAGCTTCGTCCAAATGCTTGAGATTTTACCGATACCTTCAAGCCAGCCCCAGAAGCCACCTTTGTCAATGAATTTGTCTTTTGCAACTTGCGCCGTATTGTTTGCCATATTGAGTACTTGGAACGTCGAATTAAGAACGCCCTCAGTCATTTTCTGACCCGTGCTGAAGACCTGATTTAGAATCTTGGTAATGCCGCCAAACTCATCTCCATCTTCAATGGCGCGAATGGCTTCCAAGATGTTGACCGGAGCGCCTTGCATTGCATCGATAAGACCCCAAATCTGCTTGCCGCCGGGAGCTGCGAGCAAGTCAAGCTTGAGCTGTGCGTCGCCAAACAACTTGATATCGTCTAGTTTTTGACCGGACAGACCCGTGACCACCGCGCTGGCAACACCCTGAACGAAGTGTAAGATGCCTTTAATGTCGTCATCGCTTTGGATCGAGCGAATGCCTTTTTCGATGCCAATCCCCAGTTTGCGGGCGGCGTCGAGCGATCGCTTCAGTGCTTCGATTGTCGATCGGGCGACCTGTTTGCCCAGGATAGTGAGACAAGTGCAACCAGCCTTGAGGAGGTTACCGAGATAGGTACTCATGCCCTGAGCAGCGGCCATTACAATTCCAAAAATTGCGCCCACCCAGTCTCCATTCACCGCAGCCCAGACGGCATTGATGGACGCACTAATCAGCAGAGTAATCGGCTTGAGTTTCGGGAAGAGCATTCCCACAAAACCGACAACGAGCTGAAGTACCTGGACGAGTTCGCCCCAGAATGCACGCTCGCGGGCTTTGCGTTCCGCTTTACGGATATCGATGATTTTTTCGAGAATTTCCCAGGCTTGTTTGGCGAGATCGAAAGAAATCTTGACAGATTGGTCTGCCAGTGCAGTCTGGGTTTCGGTTTGGGCGACGACTGCTGCGATGATTTGACGCTCTTCAGACAGCAATCGAGAGTCTTCGATCGAGTCGGTGAGCAGCCGAGCGGCAACCGACATATCCTCACGCGCTTCTTCGAGCAACGTCGCGTCTTCCTGGGCTTCGCGATAGAGATCGTTGAGTCGATCGCGGAAGCGATTACCTTCGATGAGAAGCGCCCCGATCGCAGCGGTCATGTTCTCACGAGCGACTTGCTCCACTTCACCATCGAGCGCCGAGAACATCGCTGCGCGGGTGGTGGCTAGTACCTCTTTCACCTCGTCCGGCAAGTCGGGCTGGCGATCGGTGAAGTCGGCAATCTGCTGCGCCAGCTCGGCCATCAGGGCTTGGCTTTGGGCTTCGTCCTCCGCCTCGGCAGTTAGCTCCTCCAAACCGAGATTGCCCCGCGCTGCATTCAACGCCTCGCGCAGATCGTCCTCCGACTGCAACTGCCGCAACTGCTCCAGCTTCGATTGGGCGATGAGACGCTGCCGCTCCAGCTCGATGCGCTCGCGCTCTAGTCGCGCCTCCACAGCTGCCTCGATTTCCGCCTGACGCTGCTCGGCGATTTCCCGTTCTAGCTCCGCCTGACCGAGATTGAGCTGCTCGAGGTTCACAAGCTGGATGAAGGTTTGTTCCGTACGATTTCGTACGCCATCGATCGCCGCCAAGCGAGCCTGAGCGATCGCCACCGCTTGCTCCTTCTCGGTTTTCTCGGCTTCGGTGTCGGCGATCTGCTGACTGAGTTGCGTCAGCTCTTCGGATAGCGTCGTTTGTCGTGCTTCTAAGTCTTTGCGAGCTTTATCAGCAGCATCTCTAATTGCGCCGAAACGATCGGCCTGAGCCTGAGCGCGGCGCTGCAACTCGCGGTATTTGAGCATTTCGCGATAGTAGCGATTCGCGTTGACGCGATCGGAGGAGCGGGCGATACCGCCGGAGCAACTGCCGCCGCGATCGCTGGCTAAGTCGCGATAGTCGCGGTAATACAGCGCTGCTGCGGTCGCCATGTCGTTGTTGGTCGCCACCTCCAACAGGCGTTTCGCTTCTTCTAGACCGGCTTCTGCCATCTCTTGCAGGCGCTGCTGAAGCTGGAATTCCAGCTCGTTGACCTCGGCTTGTTTCTGCGCGGCCTCCAGGGTGTAGTTGGCGTTCAGTTCGGTTGCCTTCAGTAGTTCACTTAGCTGAGACTGGTAATCCTTAGCAGCGGCTAGATGCTCGTCACTTTGGTCTAGAAGGTCGCTTTGTAGTTTTTGCAGCGGCTCGGTTAGGGCTTTACTGCTGGCTTCGGATTGTTCGGCGAGGCGCTGGGCTTCGGCCAGGGCGGCGCGAGCATCGTCGAGCTGTTGCTGGAGTTGTGTGAAGTCGGTGTCGGGGCTTTCGAGGTAGGCCGCGATTAGAGCCTGTTCGGCGAGGACGACCTCGTTTTGTGCCGCAAGTAAGGTGCGCTTCTGGCTGAGGCTAGCTTGCTCGGCGGTGAGGATAGCGGCTTTGTTGTCCAGTGCGCCGATCGCCTCGCTCAGTTGCGCCAGTTTCGTGGCGGCGTCCGGCTCGGTGGAATCGGTCAGGTCGCCGGACTGGGCGATCAGCTCGTTCCGCAGGGCGTTGACCTGTTGCAGCTCCGTCGCGAGTGCCGTGCTTTGCCGTTCGACCCAGGCTTCACTGTCCGCGAGGTTGTGTTGCAGGGCTTGGGCTTGTTGTTGAACGTCGCCTTTTTCATCTAGTAAGGACTCGATCTCGCCCAGATAGTCATCCTGAGCCGTATCGAACTCATCCCAACCGTCGTTTGCTTTGTCGGTGTAGGTGTCCGTTTCGACCTCGGCCTGTGCCAGCTCCTCTTGCAGAGTAGGCAGCAGTGCTTCGAGTTCGGTGGCGTTCATCAGTTCGATGTCGGCTTCACCGGATTCGATGTCGGCGCGGAGTTCTTCCGGCAGGTCGTCCAGGTCAACGCCTTCGAGCAGGTCGAGCTGTTCGACGTTGGTGGGCAGTTGCGATCGCGCGGCTTCGAGAACTTCTACCAGGTTGCGAGTGACGCCGATCGGGGTGGCTGCGCCGTTGGCGGCGGTGTTGGCCGCGCCCCACTGTTCGACGAGGGGAATCAGGCGCTCTTCTTCGCGGCTGGCGGCGTTGCGATCGAGGATGCCGTCAATGCCTTGGGCGCGAAGCTGCTGGGCGTATTTGCTGTAGGTGTTCCAGAGAATCCAGTGGTGGTCGATGTGGGTGATTTTGACCCATTTCGTTTTCTTCTTGCCATACCAGGTGCGGCGGTAGGTTTTGCGCCATTCGTACCAGAAGGGGCCGTTTTTGCGGCTGAGTTCCCAGTGTTTGGCGGCCTGGTCGGCGTACCACTGGGCTTGGGCGATGACGGCGGCGCTTTGGGCGTCGGTTTGGGTTTGTTCGGCGGTGGATTGGTTGAGTTGTTGTCGGTATTCGGTGTAGTGCCGATCGGTTTCGGCTTGAAGTAGGTCGATCGCCGTGCCGTTGGTGTTGGCGTGTTCGATGAAGGTCGGGCGATGGAGAACCTGGGCGTTGGCGACGATCGGGGCGAGGTGGCTTTCCTTATCGTCTTGCAGTGCCTGAGCCGTGATGTCTTCGCTATACCAGTCCGTCCAGGTGACGCCGTCGGTGGAGGTACGGGTGTAAAGGTTGTTATCGATACCGAGGTAGGTTTGGCGGATAGTGTCGCCTTCGCGGTGTTGGTCGATATCCGCAATCGTCGGAATAGAGGTGATATCCCAGCCGGTTGCCGTCGTTGAGTTAACCGTTCGCGTATAGACCTGGTTATTCGGTGCGTGACGCATCGAGTAGACGATGTCATCGCCAATAACGTTAAGGTTGTACTCGCCTTCTGAATTGCCTCCGATGATGTTGCGATAACGCCAGTTAATGCCGTCAGCGCTATCACGCAGGTAGACATTGTTGTTCGGGTGTTTCCAGAATTGGAAGATGCGATCGCCTGCTTTCAACGTGCGAACGCTCTCGCTTTCTTTCAGGTGCATTCCAGCGGCAATCCAATTCGTCCAGGTTTTGCCACCATCAGTGGACGTACGACGGTAAGCGTGATTCAGCACGGCATCAAGGGCAGTTTGAATCGTGACGCCGTTAAATTCGACAGTCTCGATATTGTTGAGCGCAAGGTTGGTGGTGTTGTCGCTGGCTTCCCAGTCAGTCCAGGTGATACCGTCAGTGCTTTCGCGAGTGTAGAGCTTGTCATCGACGCCGCGATAGCGCTGAACGAGACGATCGCCATCTTTGAATTGCTCGAAGTCCTGAAGCGTTATTGCCGTGCTGTACGTGCGGGTTTGCTCGACTCCATCTACGATCGGTCGTGAGGAGATACGACGATCTGTACGCAGTGCAGAGAGAACGAGGGTGTTGCCAACTACGTCAGCGTTGTAACCGTTAGTCGGTGCGCCAATGTCAGCATAATTCCAGCTTGTCCAAGTTATTCCATCCGTAGAACTACGTTGAACGACATATTTATTGCTCTGATTTTGGGTAACTTGATAAACGCGATCGCCGACCGAAATCATCTGGATTGCTCCAGGTGTCGCGGTCTGACCGACGTACTTCCAGTCCGTCCAGGTGTTGCCGCCATCGTCGGAAACGCGCTCGTAGGCACGACCGACGGGGTCGCTTGAATCGCGAACGAGCTGAATCGTCTTGCCGTCGAATTCGTGCGTGATGGCATTCTCAAAGTCGAGATTGGATGTCTCGTTGGCAACGGCTGGAATTTCGTCGTGACGCCACTGCGCCTGGTCTAACGCTTCATCGATCGGTGTCCAGTCACTCCAGTCTTTACCATCGGCAGTGTGGCGGACATATTTCTTGCCGTCAGTCCCTTCGTAGGACTGAACCAGCTTGCCGTCGATAATTTCTTGGGAGAAATCATCCAGCGTTTTGGTTGGCGACCAGTTGCTTGCTGACCAGCTTGCTCCGTCGGCTGTTTGTCGCGTATAGAGGCGGTTGTCAGTGTGGCGTCGGGCGAAGACGAGTCGATCGCCAATCACGTCGATTTGCATTTCACCGACGGTGGCATTGCTGACTTTAATCCAGCGACTCGGCCAACTTGTACCCTTGCTCGAGCCACGCATCCAGGTCGTTCCGTCTAGCCCTTGGAAAATCTGAACGAGACGATCGCCCACTTCTATCATCCGAACGTTGCCATTTGTTACGTGCCCGGTGGTATGACGCCAATCAGTCCAGGTTTCGCCACTGTCCTCGGAGTAGCGACCGTAGATGCTGCCATCTGTGGTGGTTGCCTCGATTAGCTTGCCGTCAAATTCATGGCGAGCGACGGGCGATTCTTGAATAACGGTCGAATCGAAATTCTCCAGATAGTTTTGTCGCCAGTCGCTCTGTGCGATCGCGTCGTCAAAGCTTTCCCACTCGCTCCAGGTTTCGCCATCTTCGGTATGGCGAGTCATCAGGAGATCGTCCATACCGCGATAGACCTGAACTAGCTTGCCGTCCACCGTCTCCTGATGAACATCCCCCATAATTTGCGGCGTCGTTGGTTGCCATCCCGTCCAGCGCGTACTATTCGGCGGCAGAGAGCGGGTGTAGTTACGGTGGTCGCTGTTGCCACGTACGTTGGCGATAAGTCGATCGCCAACTGCCGTCACAATTAACTTGCCATTCGGACCGTTACTGAGTTTCGAGCGCGTCCAGACTTCACCATCAGTCGATCGCAGTGCATAAACGCGATTATTCGTAGATTTGATAATGTGATAGAGCGCGTCGTTGTGAGCGATCGTCTGAATTTCTTCACCGGCTTTTAGATAGCTACTTGTCGCTTTCCAGTCACGCCAAGTACTACCGTCAGTGGTAGAAACGCGAGTAAAGAGCTGGCGGTTTGCACCGGGAACAATCTGAACGAAACGATCGCCCAGCTTCGTCTCGACTAATTCATCCGCTGCGAAATCGTCGAACGTTCCTTTCGTTGCCCAATCAGTCCAGGTGTCACCGTCAGTCGTCTCGCGAGTGTAGAGTTTGTCATCAATGCCGCGATAGGTCTGCACCAGGCGATCGTCGATCGTCTCTTGGCTGACACCGCCAACCGTCTGGTTCTGAGTGATGTCATATCCCGACCATGCGAAGCGTCCGTGGAGCTGACGGCTGTGGAATTTGTTATCCGAACCGCGCCAGGACATGACAACGTGGTTGCCTACACGATTGACGCTGAAGTCTTCGCTGCCTGCACTACTGACTCGTGTCCAACGACGCCAGCTCGTACCGCTGGTGGACGATCGCGCCCAGATTGCACCATTATCGTCTTGCGCGACCTGGAATAGCCGCTCGCCCATGTCAAACAGCTCGATCTTGCCGTTGACACCACCAGAGATAGTTGACCACTCCGTCCAGGTTTTGCCGTTGTCTTCGGAGTAGCGCTGATAGATGAGGTCGTTTTCAGCGGTGACGATTTCGATGAGTTTGTCGCCGAACTCTGCCTGAGAAACGCGATCGCGGTGCTGAATCAAAGATTCATCGCGGACGGCGGGGAGGTTTGCCAGTCGCCAGTCGGACTGCTCAGTTGCGCTTTCGGGGCTTTCCCACTCCGTCCATTTGACGCCGTCTTCGGTGTGGCGCAGATAGGTGTTGCCGTCGATCCCTTTGAAGGATTGGATTAGGCGATCGCCGATGACTTCTTGTTGAATGTCATTAAGACTCGCAACGGGCGCATGGTTCAGCGATTGCCAGTTACCAGGTTTGATGGCGCGAGTGTAGACGCGGTTCGTTCCGCTCTGGCGCATCGACACCACAGCACGATCTCCGATCGTATCGACATCAAAATCACCACTGGTGGCAATGCCGAGGTGCGTCCAGTTCGACCAATCTTGACCGTCGGACGAGTAGCGGGTGTAGACGTGGTTATTGGGATGTTTGACGATTTGATAGAGCTTGCCCTCGACTTCGGCAAACTTCATGTTGTCGTCTTGGCTGTAGAGGTTATTGAGTTTCCAGCTACTCCAAGTTTCACCGTTGTCAGCGGAGTGGCGAGTATAGGTGTGGTTGTCGTCGGCACGGACGGATTCGACGATCGTTCCGTTGAATTCGGTGCGGACAATTTTTGTGGGGTCGTAGTCGAGCGCCTCTGCCCAGTCATTTCGCTCAGCTTCAGCTTTAGCTTCGGAGGCTTCTTGTTCGGCTTTTAGGCGATCGTATTCAGCTAGGTGAGTTGCCAGAGCTTTTTGCTCTTCAACATAATCGCCATTTTCTTGCGTATTACTAAGAATCTCATGAGCTATCTCAACTAGTTCACTGTCAGCAGGACTTTCTAGAGGAGGATTTGATTTGTCCTTGAGTTCCCAATCGACTAACTTCTGATCGATTTCTTGCTGTACTAGATTTCGTTCCTCAGCAGCTTGTTTTGCCTTATCTAGTTCTGCAATACGATTGTCACGGGCTGCTGGGTTAGGATGGCGACCTTCTCGACGACCATACCGCACATAGTGATATGAGCCACCAGGAATTCTGCCATGACGAATATGCCAGTCTACGTCTCTGTTCTCTTTTCGATATGACTGTTCGTCAAAGATGCCTAGTCGGCTTGTCCAATATTCAGCTTGTTCAGTATGTTCTTCATACTGCTGCTGATACTCATCACGCAATGCATATAGAAGCTGCAAGTCTTTTCGCTTGAATCGCTCCAACGCCACCTTCTCAGCCTCAAGGCGCTCCGTAATCGGCTGAATCTCCGCCCACAGCGCCGCATCCTGCGCCACCATCAGCTTCAACTGCTCGATCTCATCCTCAACAAACCCAACCGCCTCGCGGATCTCATCCTCACGTGGCGCAACCACCGCCAACGTCTGCAACGCATCGCGCAAATTCGCCCGCGTCCGCGCCAAATCGCCGTGCGGGTCGCCAAACTCCGACTCAATGCGATCGAGTAGCGCATCCACCGACGCCGACAGCGCCGCCTGATCTTCACCCTGCGCCTTCGTTTGCGCGTGACCCTCCTGCAACTGCTGCGATCGCGCGATCGCCGACTCGTAGAGCGCCTGACGCGCCGCATCGTTCAACTGCGCGTAACCCAGCACCGAATCCTCAGCCGTTGCCGCCTCCGCCGCCTCTTCCACGGCCAACAGTGCCTCCAGCGCCGCCAGACGATCGACATTGCTATCGAGCTGTTCGCGCACCTCGCGCTCCTGAGACTGGCGCAGATCCTCCAGCGCCGCCATCGATGCCTCCAGACGATCGCGCAGTTGCGCCACCGCTCCCTGAGTCGCTGCCCGCAGCTCGCTCAACGCTTCCCGTTGCGCCGTCGTATCCGCAATCAGCGCATCGATCGCCGCCAGACTTTCCGCGTCGGTCAGCGCCGCCCGCTCCGTTTGCCAACCGGACAGCAAATCGTCAAGCTGCGACTGCTGCGTTGCCAACTCGGCATCCCGCTCTTCCAGACGTGCGATGTAGTCCTCCACCTGCGGCGCGATCTGGTTCGGGAACAGGTTTAGATCCGACTCCGAACCGAGCAAGCCGAAGCTCATCAACTGGTTCAGGCTCGCCACCTGCTCCTCCAGCGTGTTGCCCAGATCGGCCAGCGCCGTCTGTGCCGTGCGCGTTGCGGTGCGGAAGGCTTCGGTTTGCGCTGCTTCCTGGGCTTGGAGAGGTTGTAGGCGCTTGACGATCGGCGCGATCGCCGTTTCGAGTTCGGCCTTTCGCTCGGTCAACGGCGAGATTTCAGCCTGCACCGTTTCCAGCGCCGTAGTTTGCGTCGTCAGTTCTGCCTGCTGTTCGTCAAGCTTGAGCTTCAGATCGGCCACTTCTGCTTCAGCATCCTGAAGCCGCGCCCAAACTTGGTTGCGCTCTTCAGCAATCAGCGACGCTTTTTGCAGATTGTCACGATAGGCTTTCGCCTCTGCCGCGTTGTACACGTACCGTCCGCCAACATTACGCCAAATCTTCTGGCGGTGTTGTTGTGCCTTGTCGTAGTAGTACTGTTCCGCACCCACCAGCGGCGTCTCGCGTTGCGCCAGGGTGAGGATTTGCAGCTCGCGGTTTTTCAGTTGCAGTTCGGTGAAGTCCACGGCTTTTTGCGCGGCTTCGGTGCTGGCCGTTAGCTCGGATTCCTGAGCTTGTCGGGTTGCCAGGTCGGTGTTGACGGCGTTGAGTTCCGTTTGCAGCGTCGCGAGTTCAGCACGATCTGCGGCTCCAACATTGCGCGTTGCTAGTAGGGTCGTTGTTGCCAGATTTTGCGCCTGAGTCGCGGCGTTCCAGGTGGCTTCCTGGGTTTCATATTGTTGTTCCAGGTTGCCAGTGGCGGCTTGGAGGTCGCGGCGGTGTTCGAGGCGATCGGCTTCGCGTTGGAGCTGGCTGAGGTAGGACTCGGTGAGGTCGAGTTCGGTGTATTTGTCGGAGAGTTTTTCGTC
Organism: Phormidium willei BDU 130791; assembly: GCA_001637315.1. Taxonomy (GTDB): domain Bacteria; phylum Cyanobacteriota; class Cyanobacteriia; order Cyanobacteriales; family Geitlerinemataceae; genus Sodalinema; species Sodalinema willei. The sequence continues at coordinate 137,706 of LSZA01000001.1, forward strand.
TTGGATGGCGAGGCGATCGTCGATGTCTTGCAGGCGCTCTTCCAGCTCGCTCACGTCGTCGCCTTCGGATTTGAGGGTTGCGATCGCTTCTTCTAGCGGCAAATTATCTAATTCCTGCCAGCGAGTTTTGCGCTCTTCGAGACCATCAATATTGCCTTTAGCTTGAGCAATATTAGGTTGTAGCGCTGCTTCAAGTGCCTGAGCGGTCTGCTGTTCGACATCTCGCTGGGCTGCGTAGTTATTCGCTGCTGCTTGTGCTTTATCTCGCTCTACCACCGCATTTGAGTTGTACACACGTTTTGTGCTTTTGCCAGAGCGACGAGTAGTCCAAATCTGGCCGTTCCACCAATTTGCATTGGCTTGAGCTTGTGCACGTTGAGACTCGAGTTGAGCGACGCGCTGATTTGCCTCAGAAATTTGGCTGTTGTAACCATCTAAAATTTCGACAGCTTCACCGATCTGAGCGTCGATAACGTCGATATGATTATCGAGCGCTTTTTCAGCTTCGATGTTTTCGCGATCGTTGCCGAGTTCTTGATAGCTATTTTGTAACTTCAGCAGGTCATCGTTAGCGCTGGAAACAGACGCCTCGATCGCCGCCAGTTTCTCTGCCGCATTGACAAAGCCCGACGTGATATCACCCTGACTGTCGCGAATCTCTTTCAGCGTCGCCAGATACGTTTCAATGTCCAGCGTATTCGCCGCCGGATCGTCCGCCCGACGCTGCTCGAGATCCGCAATCAACTCGTCCAGCGCCAACTGCTCCGGCGCATCGGGATTCACCAGCGCGAGCTGTTCTTTCCAGCCCCGCGCCCAGTCGCGTTCGGCTTGCAGCTTGTCCGCGTTTTCGTGAGCCGCTTCGAGCTGTTGCGCGATCGCCTCACTGGGCTGTCGGTCGTACAGTTGCCGCAGTCGTTCCACTTCTTCGCGAGCTGCGATTTCTGCCGCTTCGAGCTGGGTGATGTGCTGCTCGATCGCCGCGTCGCGCTCGGCTTGTGGCAACAGGAAGCCTTTGGTTTCGAGGAATTCCTGACGGTTGCGCTGCGCGTCATTGAGCGCGTCTTGAATTGCTTGGAACTCTGCCGAAACGGTGTCGAAGCGGGCTTCGGTGTCATTGGCTTTTTGGGTTTGCTCGGGCAGGCGATCGGCGAGGTCGGCCAGTGCTGCTTCGGTTTGCGCGATTTTCAGATCGAGAGTTTCGAGCTGCTGGCGCTGGACAGGTTTTTGCAGATCGAGTAGGTCTTGTTCGGCTTGAAGTTTGAGTTCATTGGCCTGAACTTCGTATTCGATCCCTTGCTTAATTGACGGCCAGTCTTCAATGCGTTTCGCAAGAAAATCCGCCTCTTCCTTCAACGCCGTTGCTTTTGCCTGAGCGTCCCGCGCCAATTGGTCAAACTGGTCTACTTCTTTCGCTGCGATCTGCATTTCGCGATAGGCCAGGTCGCGCGGTTCATAATGCTCGGGATGGTATGAATAGGTGTACCAAGTTTTACGCTTACCGCTGCGTCGTTTGCGTGTATGGCGATGTCGCACTACTGCCCGTGCCTTGTGGTGATTATATTTGTCGAGGTTTTGCTTGCGACGTTTTTCGGCATCTAGCGCTTGCTGAATATAGGCTTCTGCTAGTTCTGCTTGTTCCTCGGCTTGTTGTTGAAGCGATTCGAGGAGAGCCTGAGCATCTTCAGGACTTCCCGAATTGTTATCGATAATATTTTCCTGAGACTCTAGGAAATCAGCATGTTCTACTAGGGCGATCGCCTGAGTTTCCATTTGCTCGGCGAGTCCGGACACAACGTCAAAGTTTTGCTGGGCAACCGACATCGGAAGCTGAATGTGTTGAGCTTGACGCGCCCACGATTGAGCTTCGTTAATGTACTGGTTATAAACCGGATTGCCGATCGTTTTCCGGCGTCCGCAACGTCCGCGCGTGTACTTGTGACGAGGTACGGACGCTGCTTTCTGACGAGCCTCTGCTTCTTTCGCTTTAAACCCATCAATACGGGTTTGAAACTCCTGAAGCTGACGGGCATACCCCTCAGCATCCCGCCGATATTCCGCAGCCAGTTTCCGCTGCGCCGCCGCTTCCTCCCGCACCACCGCAGGGTCATCCGACAGCGTCTCCGGATCGATAAGCTGATACTGCAACTTCTCCTTTGAGGTCGCGATCGCCTCCTGCGTTGCCGCGATCGCCGCCTCAATCTGCGCCAACTGCTGCGGATTCGTCTCCACCAAATCCGCCCGCTCCGCATTCAGCGCCGCCAACTGCTCCTCCAGCTCAACCTTCTGCGCCTCCAACTTCCGCAAACGCGCCACCTCGATCTCCCGATGCTGCGCCGCCAAATCCAACGCCTCAGCCGATCGCGCCGCCCGCTCCTGCGCCGTCTCATACCCCACATCCAGATCGCGATACTCAGATAACGCCGCATCCTGAGTTTGCGCCACCCGCTCGCGTAGCTCCTCCAGCGTCAGATCCGGATCGGTCGTCAGCGCCGCCCGACCGTCCGCACCAGTCAACTGCGCCTCCAACGCCGCCTGCCGCTCGCGCAGCGCCTCGATCGTCGCTGCCGTCGGACTCGCCGCCCGCGCCAACACCGTCCCGCGACCCGTTCCATCCAAACGATCGTCCGCAATCGACTCGCGATCGCCCGTCACGACCGCCGCTGGAACCACCAGCCCCGCCGCCATCACCGCCTCCGTCACATCCAGCAGGCCCGCACCCGTCTCGGCATCCCAGCCCTCAACGCCCAGATCCACCGACGATCCCACCAGCAGCTCCTTCACCTGCTGGTAGCTCAAGCCCGGATTCGCCGCCCAGACCAGCGACGCCGCCCCCGACACGTACGCCGTCGCCCGCGACGTACCCACAAACGCATCCGGGTCGCCACCATACGACCCACCCGGAGCCACCAGCGTCAGGCCATCACCGCGACTGGAATAGTCTGCCACTTCCGAAAGGCGATCGACCGCCCCCACCGTCACAATATTGTCAAATTCCCGCGACGCATCGCCCAGCGCCGACATCAAGCCGCCCGTATTGCCCGACGCCGCCACCAGCAGTACACCCCGCTCCTGCGCGTACTCTAGCGCCGCCCGCTCGCTCTCCGTGAGCTGGTAGCGCGTGATTTCGCCGATATCGTCGCGCATCGTCAGATCGAAGCTGAGGTTCACCACCAGCGGCTCGTCGCCTTCCGCTTGCAGCCGATCGATCGTCTCGATCAGCTTCGCCGACCAGTCCGCGTTATCGATCGCCACGAAATCCGTCGCTAAGTCAGAATTCACCAAGCCGATCGTTTCCGTTACCGCCTCGCCATGAATCCCTTCAAAATCTAATACGGCAACTTGCGGCAGTTCCGCATCGGCTGGCAGCAGACTCGCAGCTTGTTCCGCGTTGAGCAGTTCTAAATCCCAGGCGGTCGGGTCTTCAGTGTTGAGTGCGTTTGTCAGGGATGCGCCAAAATCTAGCTCTTCGGACAGTTCGGCGAGCAGTTCTGGGGTAGCGATCGCCTCAGCCAGCAGCTCGCTTGCCGCCTCGCTGAGTCCCAACACTGACACGTCACCGGACTGGATCAGTACGCCAATCATTTCAGGATTTTCAGTCAGCGTAGTGAGAGTCACATCGACTAATTCCGTCCACTGGTGATCGAGTTCTTCGATTTGGTCGGGGGTCAGGTCTTCCCAATTGCGCTCGGTGTCGAGGAATTCAGCGAGTTCGTCGAGATCGCTTTCGAGTTCAGCTACTTGTTCGGCTGTAACGGTTAGCGGTTCGATGGGTTCGGGGTCGGCGGAGGGATCGCGGGGCAGATCGATCGCGATTGTCTGGGTGACCGTGTTTCCGTCGGCATCGCTAGCTCGGACGACGATCGTCGTAAAGCCGTCGAGCTGGGTGGGATCGATCGCGAGTTGACCGTTGTCGATCGCCGCGATTCCGGTTAAATCATCATCAAGGATGCTGTAGGCGATCTCGGCTTCGGGATCGGGGAATTGGGCGATCGAGTCGGCAAACAGTCCTTCGAGGGCGATCGGGTTGAGGGTGTCACCGTCAACGGTGAGTTCCATCGGGTATTGAACGATCGCGATCGGCTCGCTGGAGTCTGGGGTCTCGGTGTCTTCCTCGCTGTGGTCTTCTGGACTAAGGTTCTCGTCGGTTTCGCTTTCATCGACGATGTCTTCTACGTCATCACGGGTTTCATCGGCATCGTCACTTGTCTTGTCACTGATGCGATCGCGAATCTCATCTTTGATTTCATCGCGATCGCCGCCATTCTCGTCCGTCTTGTCCGGTGCTTCAGCAACGGTGTCATCGCGAGTTTCGTCGTCGCGGCGATCGGGTTGTTCGGTTTTGCTCTCATCAACCGTCGCCTCGGTGTCTTCAGAGCGTTCCCCGGAGGTGTCGGGTTCGGCGTCGGGTTCGCTGTTTTCTGTCTCGGTAGGCTCGTCGGCCGGAGCTGCAATCGGGTTTACCGTCGCGTCTTGAGACTCGTCGGTGTCGCCTCGAACATATGCCTCCAACTGCTGTGCCAACTCGCTGGCGTGCCAGTCTTGGGGTGAAGCTACGACATCATCGAGTTGTGCTACGTTTCCGGACGCACCGGACAAGGCGAACACGACATCGTTATAGTCGCGATCGCTGCTACCGTCAGCACGTTGGTCTTCGAGGACGTACACTTGACCGTCACCGGTGACATCTGCCATCTGACCGAAATGGAAGGCATCGTCTGGGTTAGCGGTAGCAAGGGAGAAGAGGGGACGGACGCTACCGGAGGCGGCGGGGTTGTTGGCAACCTGGGAGACGGTGCTGTTGGGAACGAGCATGAAGGCGACGCGATCGCCCGATTTCATCGCCACCGTTTTAACGCCGCGATAGGTGCCACTGTTGTCACTCGACTCGAAACGCGCACCCTCGCTGCGATCGCTGATAATAATATGCCCGAGGTCGCTCTCGCTGGCAGCACGCTGTGCGACGGTTGCAATGAAGTCTTCGACGCGATCGTAGGTTGTATCGAGATCGCGTAGGCTGAAGATTGCCAGTTCGCCACGGTAGGCTCCACCGTCATAGAGATATTCGACCGCAACTTCCCCACTGTCTCCAACGGTGAAAATACCTGAGTCAAAACTCGGCAGTTGGAAACCGGAGAAACGGTCGGTTAGTTCGGTTGTTTCGGTGTCGTCGTCGGCTTCGCTAAGTTCGAGATCGGCTTCAGAATTCGTCTCGTTCTCGGCCTCCTTTTCAGCTTCTTCAAGTTCTGGGTCAAGTTCTGGATCTACAGTCTCGTCCGTAACGTCTAAGACGCTCTCAGCGTCGGCTTGGGAGTCTGCGTCAGCATCTGCGTCAACATTGGCATCAACCTCAACTGAGCTCTCCGCATCAACCCTCGAAGTTGGCTCGGTTGCAGTTTTAGGATTACCTTGAGAGTCGTTTTCAAATTCAGTAATCTCCTCCGCCTCGGCTCCCTCGGTATTTACAGCAGCGTTTGAGTCAGTTAAGAGAGTTGTTTCCGAATCACTATCTTCGCCGTTTGTGTGTTCATTATCAGGGTCAACCTCTTCGCCAACTGCATCCGTCTGCGAATCTGAGGTGTTACTAGAAGCTTCGGATTGCTCCAAGTTTGTCTCAGTGGCTTCTGCAATGTTTTCGAGATCGTCAGCATCGCTATTTATAGAGTTTGTTGTTGCCGACTTGCTCTCGCTCTCGCTCTCAGTTTCATCGATAAAGTCTAAAGGTTCGAGGTCGTCCTCACTAAAGTCTTCGCCAAGTTCTTCACTAAAATCTTCTATATTGGCATCGAAACTATGGGATTCTTCGACGTCTGAATAGGAATCCGTCGTCGGAGAGGTCGCTGCTTCAGTATCCGGTGAGGTGACGCTACTATCAGTGCTGCCACTGCTACTGTCTATGTCGTCGAGGAGGTCTTCGGGAGGGGGAGCGATCGCCTCACCGTCATCGCCGCTATCGACTAATCCACTTGGTGTGTAGATAGGTTCTAGGATAAAAGTTTCAACGGTATCTTGGAGCCGACGCTTCTGTTTTATGCGGCTGTTAAACCAGTTTCCAACGTTGATAAAAACCATGCCTTAAAACTCCTGGAAGATGCAGATAATAACGCAAGAAAACTATGGTCGAGGTTTGTCACACTTTAGGCTTAAAACAAAAATCCATGACAGCAGGTCAAACCCATGAACGTAAGGAAGAACGCCCGTTCTCTCCTACACTTTTATATTCAAGACAACAAATTTACCACATATTCTGAAGACTGATGTTTAGACTGCACTTGGCTGATGTATAGAAACAAGACCCAACTTCAAAATCTACCTGTATATACAAGCCTGAGGGCGAAGTATGCAGTTTTGAAAGCAGGTATCAAACTCGATTCCTGAAAACACTCTAGTTGATTTTCTCTGATTTGGTTTGATTTTAATCTCACCACAAAGTATCACGATCATCCCAACTTCTCATTTGCTTTTCAACAAAAGAAACACAAAAGTCAGGAAAAGTCGGATCTCATTCCTGTTAGTTAAAAAATATCCCAAAAGTAGCTTGCAATACAGATTTGCCCGAGCAAATAAGGTAGCGCTAAAAAAATCAGGGCCTGATGTAGTCAAAGCTGTGTGTACATCACGGGTTAGGGAAACGCGGTCTAGCCCTGTGACCGATTGGCACTCTCTATCTGAAACGGGATTTCACGATAATTTTGCCTGGGGTCATTTCAAACGTTCCACTCAACATTGATTTTGCTGCCTTGAGAGTCGTTTCGGCTGTTGTGATCTGTTGCCAAACAACAACGTGTCTTGTAGATGCTGTAAACAGCTATGGCTCTTCTGGGTTGGCGGCAGATGCTGGACTGGGACAGTTGACAAACCCAATCCTTCCCTGGGTGTGTTGGAAGCGTGATGTGTTTTACGGCAAGGTGGATGCTCGGGCAT
>LSZA01000002.1 GCA_001637315.1 Phormidium willei BDU 130791
TTGGCGGTGGCCAGGGACTTCCTGGCACTCAAGGCGCGGGAACAATTAGTAATTTTCGCTTTGAGGCCGGCGAGGTGGCATTTACGGCCCAAGGCTGGGAGGCGGAGGATGTTAGCATCACCAATGACCCGTTTTCACCGCCTGAGTTGGAGATTCGGGCTGATCGCGCCCGCTTAAGGAGTATTGATCCGCTACGGGATGAGTTGCGCCTGGAACGGCCGCGATTGGTGTTTGATGATAATTTTTCGATTGGGATTCCGCGACGACGGTTTATTTTCGATCGCCGGGAACAACAGGAGCCGTTTTTGCAGATTGGCTATGATGGGCGCGATCGCGGTGGCTTGTTTGTGCAGCGACGGTTCAATCTGGTGGATACGCCAGTGTTTTCTCTGAGTGTCACACCTCAGTATTTTGTGGAACAGGGGATTAATGATAACAATGTTGTCAAGTTAGATAACTTTGGTACGGTGGTGCAGGCTCGGGGCCGTTTTTCGCCGACAACGATTCTGACGGCGGATGTGGATGTGCTGAATCTGGATTTTGCTGAGTTTGATTCGGAGGAGGATTTACGGGCCAGTGCGCGGTTGTCGCAGTTGGTGGGGGATCATACGCTAACGGGGGAATATGGGTTCCGCGATCGCCTCTTTAATGGGTCGTTGGGCTTTCAGACGGTATACAGTAGTTTTGGGGCAGTGCTGTCATCCCCTCAATATGTGTTGGGGTCGACGGGAATTTCTCTGAATTATCAGGTTGGGGTGAACCGAATTGAGTCGGATACCGATGATTTAAGTCTGTTGGAGCCGATTCGGGAGAATAATCGGGCCTCTCTGACGCGCTATCAGGGGAGTGCGGTGTTGCGGCGCGGCTTTACTCTTTGGCAAGGGGAGGCGTTACCCCCAACGGCAGAAGAGGGGTTACGCTATACTCCTGTGCCGGTGGTTCCCTTTGTGCGGGCCTATGTGGCGGCTCGGGGCATTGCTGGGTTTTATAGTAATGGGGATTCGGAAACGTCGTTACAGGGAATCGTGGGGATGCAGGCCCAGTTTGGTCATTTTTCCCGCAATGTCTTGGATTATACGTCGCTGAATATTGAGTATTCCGAAACCTTGGGTTCGGGAGAATCGCCGTTCCTGTTTGACCGCATTGCTGACCCGAGGGTGTTACGCTTGGGCCTGGTGCAACAAATTTATGGGCCGTTTCGGGCTGGGGTGCAAACGTCGATTAATTTGGATTCGGGGGAGAGTTTTAGTACCAACTTTACGCTTGAATATAGCCGCCGCACTTATGGGGTGACGATCTTTGTCAATCCGCAACAGGAGATTGGGGGGTTGAGTTTACGGATTAGTGATTTTGATTGGAATGGCAACACGCGATCGTTTAGTAATCCCGAACGCTGTGCGGTGCGGGGAGGGTTACGGTGTACTCGCTAGGGTTGAGATGGTTGTTTGAGTCGATTGTTCATAACCTTTGAGACAAGCATTGGTGCGGGATTCTACGGACAAGGTAGCACGACGAGAGGCGATCGCTCTCCTGAGGTATTATGGCTTCGATTTAGGGGGGGAGACGGCGGAGGGGTTTGTGGAACGCTGGCGACAGGAGATTCCCCTGGATTGGTTGCGTCTGGCGATTCTGGAGGCGTTATATCAGGGGCGTTATAAGGGGGTTTCGGTGAGTCAGTTGTTGGTGTTATGGCAACGGCGCGGGATGCCAGTGCAACATTTTAATGGTGAGTTTGAGCGGTTGATGTGTGGGAGTTTGCCGGGGGTGGTGCGGCTAGAGGAGGAGATTCCTGAGGCTGAACCGATTGAGATGGAGGAGTCGTTACCCGAGGAGGGACGAGAGATGGGACTGCATGAGCCGATTAACCCGTTTCGGCCGTCTGAGGGGCGATCGCCGTTATATGAGAAGTTACAGCATTTGGCGCAACCGGAGCGGGATGAGGATACTTTAGAATAGAAGTCTGTGAGGGTGAGAGCCAGTGTTGTGATGTTGAGAGGTTGAGACCATGGTTGTAGCAACATCCCCCCCAGTGATTGAGGTGGATACGTCAGAGGTGCGTCGAGGCTACAGTCTGGAGGACTATCGACGCTTTGAGGCGGAGTCGCTGGAGCGTCATGAGTATCGAGATGGGGAGGTGGTGACGATGACGGGTGGTTCTGAGGCCCATAATACGATTACGGTGAATTTGGTGGTGTTGCTGGGCTTTTTGCTGCGAGATAGTCCGTTGCGGCTGTACAGCAGTGATTTGCGTTTGTGGTTGCCTCAGTACAACCGCGCCACCTATCCTGATGTGATGGTGGTGGAGGGAGAACCGGTGTTTCAGGAACAGCGAAGTGATGAGATTCTCAATCCGACGCTGATTGTGGAGGTGTTGTCTCCGTCAACGGCGGCTTATGATCGCGGGGATAAGTTCCGCCGCTATCGCTCGATTCCCAGTTTTGCCGAGTATCTGCTGGTGAGTCAGCAGGAGCCGTATGTTGAGCAGTTCTCTCGTCGGGATGAGGGGGTGTGGGAGTTTCGGGCGTTGGAGGGGTTGGAGGGGGCGATTCGCCTGCCTCGCTTTGATGTGGAACTCCCGCTTGGGGAGATTTATCGGCGGGTACGGTTTGCGGAGATGGGGTGAGTTGGGGGATTTCCTGAGTGGCAATCCATCGATTCAGGGGTCAAGACATCATGATACGGGACGTTTGCGGGTTTAGATATATCTGAGGGAATCGAACGATGAATAAAGACGAAATTCTCAGTCAATTACGAGGAACTGCGATCGAGGAACGCATCCTTATTATTGAAGCGATTTTAGAGACGGTTAAACATGATATGCGCGTCTCATCCTCTGCACCCTTGGACTCGGAACATAAGCCCCTCCGAGGTCGGGTGATTCGCTATGATGAGCCGTATGAGCCGGTGGCTGCCGAGGATTGGGAAGCTCTAGCGTGATTATCCTAGACACACATATTTGGATTTGGTGGGTAGATGACAACCCTAAACTTTCGTCCCAAAATCGAGAAATCATCCGAAGCCAGCAGGATAATGGGCTAGGAATCAGCATTATTTCTTGTTGGGAAATTGCAAAATTAGTTGAGAAAAATAGACTCAATTTAGAAATCTCCCTAGAAGAATGGCTGGATACCGCCATAAACTATCATCAAATTCAAGTACTACACTTAAACTTGCCCATCATCCTCGAATCGACTCGCCTATCTGGATTTCATGCAGATCCAGCCGACCAGATCATTGTCGCAACTGCTAAAGTTCATGGGGTCACATTAGTGACTCAAGACCAAAAGATAAACCATTATTTTAGTCAAACTTGAGACAGATGCGGTAATGCCAACCCCTCATCCCGGTAGGCCACTGAGGCGCTTAGGTCGTTGAGAACTCGTCTTAGCCGTGGTAGAATCCGTTCTTGATAGACTACCGCTGGATGTACCAGATAGCCCCTTAACTGCCTCTGAAGTTGAGACTTTCACCTCTTTTGGGTCAGTCAATCAGGTTTTGGGTCAGTCAATCAGGGTTTGCTGAGACGGGTGAGCTGGGGGCTATTGGGTAGGGGTGCAAGTTGTGCCAAACTCAAACTAGAGGCATAATGAGAAGCCTTGCCCTGATTTCCGAGATGCTATGGTTGCCACGTCAACGGCCCTATTCCCCGATTTGCGAAAAGTTGCCTTTGCACGCCATGAGACGTTTCACCCCCGTTTTGGCTGGCTGAAAAAGGGGTTTGATGCAGCGCAACAAGAGGCTCAACAGGGTGAAGCGGTTGGAATCTTTACCGCTGATGATGCTGTGGTGCGTTTGGGGGTGGGGAAGAATATGGTGCGCTCTATCCGGTATTGGTGTAATGCGTTTCAGGTTTTAGAAGATGATCAGCCGACGGAGTTGGGTGAAAAATTGCTTGGCGATGAGGGGTGGGATACGTTTTTAGAAAATCCGGCTTCGTTGTGGTTGTTGCATTGGCAGTTGCTACAAAATCCAGAAGAGGCTACGGCTTGGGCGATCGCATTTTTTGGCTTTCATGCGGTTGAATTTTCTCCAGACGATTTGTTGGCTAGCTTGGAACAGTATAGTGAGGCAAGTCCGGGTAAGAAAACAGCGGTGTCTTCTCTAAAGAAGGACATGAACTGTATTCTTCGGATGTATTCAGAACCGGAACTTCAGCGGGGAGCAATTGAGGATTCTATCAATAGTCCGTTTTCTGGGTTGGGCTTGATTTCGAGATCGCGCAAGCAGTATAAGTTTTGTATTGGCGAAAAGGAAAACTTACCGCCAGAGATTATTGTTTATGCCTGTTTAAAGTTTGCTGAAACGAGCAGTGCTAAGACCATTTCTGTGTCACGATTAACCTATGACCCCCACAGTCCAGGGTTGACGTTTAAATTGCCGGAACGGGTGATTTGTGATGCGATCGCCGATGTGGAAAGCCGTGACCCTCGTGTGGCGGTGCGGGAGTCGGAGGGATTACTACAATTCTCCTTCACCGAAGATCCAAACTCCCTCGCAGACGATATCCTAGAACAGTATTATACGGAGCCTGTCGCTGCCCTATGAGTCAGCCCCTTTCCCAAATGTTTCGCCTCAACCGCCGCTATTCTCGTTCGATTGATGTAGAGCGCGATTTTGTCAATGCGGATGCGCTCAAGGGCTATATTCTCACCGATCGCGCGGTAGATACCCTAGAGCGCCTGCTGACGAGTTTAAACGATCCTCAGGGCGATCGCGCCTGGACGCTCACCAGTGTTTATGGAACAGGAAAATCTTCATTTGCTCAGTTTTTCACGGCGCTATGCAGTGCTGAGACGGCGGAAACGGGACAATTGGCACGGCAGATCCTGGCGGCTGCGGATGTAGGGTTAGAGGACCAACTAGAGGCGATTCCCGCTCAGGGATTTGTCTGTGCGGTGGCGAAGGCGCAACGGGAACCGATTAGTCATACAATTGTTCGGGGTTTGTTACGGGGAGCCAAGGAATTTTGGCGCAGTAAACCCGGTAAAAAACCGAGTATTTTAGATGAGTTAAAATCTCGAGTTGATAACTTGGTGGCTGAGCCAAATTTATCGGGAAATTTAGTTATTGATTGGATAAAAAAAATATCGTTTGCGGCTAAGGCTCCGGTTTTATTGGTTATTGATGAACTGGGGAAAACCCTGGAATATGCGGTTTATGCAGAGGGGGCTGAAGATTTATATCTCTTACAGCAAATTGCTGAGTTGCCCAAAGATGACGAGTATTCTGTTGCCATTCTCGGACTGTTACATCAGGCATTTGATGAGTATGGTCGCAAACTCTCTCGCAACCAACGCAATGAATGGACGAAAATCCAAGGCCGTTTTCAAGATATTCCCTTTGAAAGTTCACCGGGTCAAATGATTCGCCTGATGGGACAGGTGTTTGAACTTGATGAGGACAAGGGGATAAAGATTGCAGCGGCGGTCAAGAGTTTTGGTGAGGATTGGGTTGATAGTCTAAAAGACCTATCGCGAACGGCAGAGTTAACGGCGGAGTCGATTGAGGCGATTTATCCCCTGCATCCCGTGGCGGCCTATAGTTTGCCTAGCTTATGTTCTAAGTATGCTCAAAATGACCGCTCCCTGTTTACCTTTTTAACCAGTTCAGAACCTCTCTCATTGCGGCGCTATTTGGAGGAAACAGATGTTAATGGGACTCTCCCTGCAACCCTAAAGTTGGATCGAGTGTATGACTATTTTGTGGAAACCGTCGGGATGGGATTGTCCTATCGTCCCAATGCTCAGAAATGGGTGGAAATTCAGGGACTGATTCAGGATGCGAAACACCTGGAGGCGGAGAAGCGGCGGGTGTTGAAAGTGATTGGAATGCTGAATTTGCTCTCCGTGACGGGGGTGGCTCGCGCAAGTTGGGAGTTGGTGGTGTCGTCGTTGTGTGATACTCCTGATGCGATGGCGCAACGGGACGGCTGGAGTCAGGTGATTGAAACCCTACTTAAACAAAATTTACTGACCTATCACCGCACTCGCGATGAGTTGCGGATTTGGGAGGGGTCGGAGTTTAATGTGGATGCGGAAGTGGATGCGAGGATGCAAGACAACCGCAAGAATCTTAGGGAGATGTTGTCGCAGTGGTATCCTCTAACGCCGATGGTGGTGCAACGTCATAGTTACACCACGGGGACGTTACGCTATTTTGAACGGTTATATGTGGATGAGGAGACCTCTCTGGAGTCGTTGCGTTGCACCCAGGGAGGCGATGGGGTGATTGGCTACTGGGTAGGGGAACATCCTCCTGAGTCGGTGGCGAAGTGGACGGCGGATGGGAAACCGTTGTTGCTGTTGGCGGGGAAACGGTTGCTGACGTTGCGATCGCAGGCGTTGGAATATGCGGCGCTGCAAGAGATTCGTGATACGGCGGGACAGCTTCAGAGTGATGGGGTGGCGCGGCGTGAGGTGAATTATCGTCTGTTGCAAGGACAGGAAATGCTCGATCGCAGTTTTCAACAAACCTTTGACTGGCGCGGTGTTCAGGGTTGGTTAGAGGGGAAGACGGTGCAATGGCGGGATGCGAAGGCGTTTAGTGCGGGGTTATCTCAGTTGTGCAATCGCGTCTATCGCAAAGGACTGGTGTTGCGTAATGAGATGCTCAATCGTCGGGAGTTGACGACACAGGGAGCGAAGGCGCGACGGGTTCTGATTGAACGGATGTTGGATTATGGAGATCAACCGCGATTAGGGTTGGAGGGATATGGCCCTGAGGTGGCTATGTATGAGTCGGTGTTGCAAGAGTCGGGGATGCACCAACAGGAGGGGGACAGTTGGGGATTTTTCCCACCGGATCAGGATTCAGGATTATGGACGGTTTGGGAGAAGATTGAGGAGTTTTGTGAGTCGGCGACGCAGGAGATGCGATCGCTGGCGGAGTTATATGACATCTTGGAAGCGCCACCGTATGGGATTAAGCCGGGAACGATTCCGGTGCTGTTGGCGGCGTTCCTCCTCTATCGGTTGGATGATGTGGGGATTTATCGGGATGGAAGTTTTATTCCGCTGTTCGGAAGTGAGCATTTTGAGCTACTGGTGAAGGACCCCAGCCGGTTTGCACTGAAGTATTTTCAGATTGCGGGGTTGCGGATGGAGGTGTTCCGGGAGTTGGAACAGGTGTTGCGGAATCCTCAGGCTAAGGTTCCTCAGAAGGTTCGCAATACGACATTATTGATGGTGGCGAAACCGCTATTTCAGTTTGCGCAGAAGTTACCTCGTTATACCAAGCAGACGCAGCGGGTGAGTGAGGTGGCGCAACGGGTGTTACGGGAGTTGAGTCAGGCCAAGGAACCGGATGAGTTGTTGTTTGTGGCGCTTCCTCAGGCTTGTGGTTTTGAGCCGATTGATGTGGAGGCCGACGATACACCAGGAACGGCGAAGGCGTTACGAGAGCGTCTCGTGGCGGCGGTTCGGGAGATTCATGGTGCGTATGATGCGTTGTTGAGGGATTGTCAGCGGTTGTTATATCAGGCGTTTGGGGTGCGTCGGCCGGAAACGACGTTGCGGGAGGATTTGCGATCGCGTGCGCATCAGGTGTTGTCTCACTGTACGGAACCGGCGTTGCGGCGGTTTGTCAAGGTGGCGGTGGATGAGACGAAGGAGGAACGGGCCTGGTTGGAGGCGCTGGTGATGGTGATTGCGGATAAGCCGGCGGAGTCTTGGCGAGATGAGACGATGCAGGCGTTTGAGGTGCAGTTAGGAGATTTGGCGCGCCGGTTCCGCAATCTGGAGGCGGTACGTCAGGATCTGGCGCGGGAGGCGGAGACGATGGCGGCGCCTTCGGAGAATCTACGTCCGCAACGGGTGACGTTGACGCAGTTGGATGGGGAGGAACAGCATCGTCTGGTGTGGCGAGATATGAAGCTGGAGCGGATGGAGCAGGTTGAGGCGAAGGTGGAACGGCTTTTGCAGGAGTTGCAGGGGTTGGAGCCGTCGGTTCGGGAGGCGATCGCGCTGCGGTTGATGGAGCGGGTGTTAGGGTCTCCGCAGCAAGCGGTATCTCAGGCTGAGGTGCGATGATGTTAGTCTGTGAGGGGAGTCACTGGTAGCAGGTGATTCCCCTCATTGCTAGAGCCTCGCAAATCCCGTTAGATAACCTTACGACAAAACAATGTCAATTATGTCTGGTCAGAAAACGCGACATATTTTAGGACTTTCTGGAGGTAAGGACAGTACGGCGTTAGCGGTGCTGTTGCACCAGGAGATTCCTGAAATGGAATACTTCTTTTGCGATACCCACAAGGAACTCCCGGAAACCTATGAGTATCTTGATCGCATTCAGGCCCGTTTAGGGATTGAGGTTAAGCGGCTGAGTGCGAATCAGGGGTTTGACCATTGGCTAGATGTGTATGGAGGTTATCTTCCTTCTCCCAATAATCGCTGGTGTACCCGTCAGATGAAGATTAAGCCTCTTGAGGAGTTCATTGGTGACGATGATACCGTCAGTTATATCGGTATCCGCGCTGATGAGAACCGGGATGGCTATATCTCTAGTAAACCCAACATCAAACCTGTGTTTCCGTTTAAGGAGCGGGGTTTGGTGAAGGACGATATTATCCACTTGTTGGAGGAAAGTGGGATTGGCTTACCGGATTATTATCGTTGGCGCAGTCGTTCTGGCTGTTATTTTTGCTTCTTCCAACGCAAGTATGAGTGGGTAATGCTGGCTCAGGAGCATCCGGATTTGTTTGAGAAGGCGATCGAGTATGAGAAGAATCATAAGGATGGCCGAGATTATACTTGGACTCAGGGGGAAACTCTTGAGGAGTTGTTGGCGCGGAAGGATGAGATTATTGAGAATCATCGAAAGGGGCGATCGCAGCCGAGTAAATCCTCTAATCAAACACTTGCAAAGACCTTGACTGATGCTCTTGAATTTGAAGATGAAGAAATTCCCTGTTTAATTTGTCATTTCTAGATCTATTTACTCTTACATTAACATGGAAATCTCTAGGATCTTTCAAACCTCAAGTGAGACCACACATTCTTTCTTTAGTAAACCAGGTGAAGGCTTTTATATTCCACTATACCAACGGGAGTATAGTTGGGATAAAGACAATATAGAACAGTTAATGGATGATGTGTGCCGTGGAGTAAAAGATCTTATCTTGTCAGAAGATACTATACATTTCATGGGGACTCTGATTTTAGTAGCAGAAAATAATCCTGAAAATAATATCACACCCCAAGATCCTAAAGCTCTACCCACTGCTATATTAAATGTAATTGATGGACAGCAGAGAATTTCAACATTTTCTCTCTTAGGTTGTAAGTTATATGAACTCCTATCTCAGTTGACCCAGGAGCTACCAGAGTCAAGCGATTATGACGATTTAAGAGAAATCACAAAATCCTATTTAACTAAATTGAAAGTACTCTTCTCCTTGTATTTAGGAAGGGGATATCCGGAGCAAAAGCCAGTTGTTATACGAGCTGGTATTGATACTTGGATACTAGAAGGAGATGACGATGAATATTATAAGTCAGATGTATCTTTGGTTTTGGCTCAATTCATAAGAGCAATTTCTGATGAATCTGAATTTCCCAGATTAACCCGAAAATCCAAAACCAAAATTTATGATAACTTCAAGATCATAGATGATTTCCTTCAGAATGTTTTAGAAGCCCATCGACATGATGGAGATGGAGAATATCCAAAGGCGTGGGATATTTTAGAAGGAAACATTAAACAAAAAACACTATGGGACTATAATCGTCCAGGCTTGAAAAAGCTAGTAGAGGAAAGGTCAGAAGAGGCTTGCGCCTTGGTTCAATTATACGCTTTTTGCTATTATTTGCTGGAAAGATGCTGTTTTACAGTTATTAAGCCTGTATCAGAAGTCCGTGCATTTGACATGTTTCAATCGCTGAATGCGACAGGAACTCCACTAACAGCTCTAGAGACATTTAAGCCCCTAGTTGTTAATACTGCCGACTCCCAGAAAAGCGGAAAATCAAAGAAATATAGTTACACAATATCTAAAATTAAAGATTATTTTGATCGTGTTGATGAGTTAATGCATCGTTTAAGAAGTGCATCCGCCAAAAACAAGCGAACTAATGATTATTTAACTTTATTTGCTGCCGCGTACAGTGGTAATAAATTATCAAAGCAGTTTAGCCAGCAAAGAAAATGGCTTAATGACGAATATGCTGAGTGTGGAACCTTTGAAAAAAAGGAAAATTTTGTTCGCGCAATGGGAGATACTGCAAGTTACTGTAAGGAAGTTATTTACTCTGAAGCTAACCAGCGTAATGGATTTCCGGGACTAGGCAATATTGACGAGTCACTGAGGAAGGAAGCGGCTTTTTTAACGGTGTATCTTCAAGACGCAGGCCATAAGATGGCCCACACAATATTGAGTCGATTTTATTCTCTTGCCATTACCGATAGCTCTCAGCAAAAGGAATTTGCATTAGCCTGTAGGTCGATAGCAGCATTTTTTACAATTTGGAGGTCATCTATCCCGAACAAAGGTCTCGATGATGTCTACAGAAAATTACTAACTGAGTATTTTTCATGGAAATGTGGTGATTCGTCACTAAACGTTCCATCTCTTCAGAAGTACCTATGGAAAAGTCTAAAAAGTAAGAAAATCGGGGATAAAGAGAGTTGGAAACTCGCTGCACTCCAGTATCTCCGATATGATAATGTCAAGAAAGTGTGTAGATTTTGCCTGTTTGTTACAGCCAGCAACACCATACCTGATTTGGATAGTCCTGGCTTAATGAAGATTACTAAAAAGAAACAAGACAGTAGTTACTTGGATCCAGAAAAGTGGAAGGACTCGGATTTCAAATCAATAGAACATATTGCGCCACAGAAGCAAAATTCAGATCCATATTTTGACAGTTGGGATTCTCGAATTTACGATGACTTCAACCATGAGTCGATTGGTAATTTAACTTTGTTGCCAACTGATATTAACAGCTCCGCAAGTAATAAAAGTTGGACAGAAAAGTGGTTCTATTATAGGTACTTGTCTGAAGATGATTCAGACAACCTAGCAAACCTAAAAAAAGAAGCTGAGGAAAAGGGTATTTCTCTCAAAGACGACATATTAGAACGCTTGGAAAGCATCTCCTATAAATCTCATATTCTTCCTCTTACTAAAGTTGATCCATTCAACCTTGCCTGGAACCAAGAAATCATCAATAAGCGTGCAGACCGCATTTGTGATATTGTATGGGAAACCATGAGTTCCTGGCTATCAGGATAAGATTTGATTGAAAGTAGATTCAACAAAAAACTTTGATCTAATACAAAGTATGCAAAAAATTTCTATCATAATATTCTGAAGAATAAAAAGTTCCACGATTTTGTTAACAAAATTACTGTATGCCAAAACTACAACTCAGCTTCCACACGACTTTTGCACTGAAGAAAGAAGAAGTGCAAAAAATCCTCCACTGTGCTTCTGAAGATCTTGGACTCAATGACTCCCTCAAAAATCTGCAAGCTCGTACTGGACTTGGAAACAAAAAAGTTACCCCAATCAAAAGTTGGGCAACCCGAGCCGGATTAGTAGAAGAAAATAAACTCAGTCCAGAAGGAAACATTATCTGGGAGCGCGACCCTGAACTCGAACAACTCCCCACCGACTGGTTCATGCACTTTTATCTGAGCCTCGGCGATAAAAAACTCTCAGAGCCGCCAAAACTTCCCTCAGACTGGGGAGGTTGGACGTACTTCGTCTATGAATTTATCCCCCAATATCGGAGTTTCACGGAAGATGACCTCTTCCATCATGCAGCACTGGTCTTCGATAGCGAAAAACCGAAACCACTGAAAAAAAATCTTCGTATTTTGTTACGAGCCTACACAGACCCTTATGCACTAGCGGGCTGTAAATTTCTTATACTGGAAGACGGGCAGTATCACACCGATCAAGCCAGACGACCCAACCCTTATCTCGTCGGGTACTTCCTGGCTAAACTTTGGGAACGAGACTTCCCCCAAGAAGGTTCAGTGCTGACTGACTCCCTCTTAACGCATCCCATGGGTCTCGGTCCTGTTTTGGGACTTGATCAAACTGGGGTGCAAGAAGAACTCAACCGCCTAGAATCCCTGGGAATCATCGAACAACGTCGAGCCGTTCCCCCCTTCCAAGTGGTTCCTCGTTGGACAACTTCCCTCGATTTGCTCGAAAAGGCCTATGACTGCGATCGCTAATCTTAGTCTTAATGAAGCCAGACCCGAAGATCGGGTTCATCTACTGATTTGGGACAGTCCCCAATCTAGCGAACTCCAGGACTTAGCCTTCCGCCATAATGCTGAGCGAGTCGACTACCGTCACCATCTTCTACAACGACATCCCCCCAACCAGCGTTTTTTAGTGCTGCACCATCACCTCGACCGAGAACTCGCCGCTCTCAAAACCCTTTGTCAGCAGGCCAGCAAACCTATCATCCTCCTCGAAGGATTTGACTGCTTCATCACCTATCTCCTCAGCCGTCCCAAAAGTCCGATTTCCCAACTCTGGACGCATCTCGACCAAACTCGCAAACTCGAATCCCGCCTTTGGATTCTCCTGCCTCCCGCCTTAGTTCCCCCAACCTGGGATGACCAGCGTCAACGCCGCGTGACCGTCAGTTAAAGTTTCTCCGTTCCTCACCCACCCAGAAGCCGATGTTACTCAATCAACTGGTCCGAGTTAACGAAAAAGCCAATATTTCCAACTCCGTTAACTTTGGCATGATGGATAATCCTGAACAGAATCATGCTCTCTGTGAAGGGTTTGTTTTTAACTATAATCCTGAAAAACCTAACACGTCAACGGTGGGGATCTTAGACCGTCTGCGGCTGAGTTACCACAGTCAAAGCACCCCTAATATTCACTTAGTGGTACAGCAGTATGGTAAGGGAAAATCTCACTTTGCCGTTGCTTTAGCTAACTTTTTTAGTCAACCCGCCGAGAGTCCAGAAGTTAATGGCATCTTAGAACAAGTCCGCGTCGCTACCAGCGGACAAAATGACTCCTTAGTGGAGGGATTACGGGCCTTTAAAGAAAATCGTCGCTATTTGACCGTTTGCTTAAGTGGCGACCACGGGGGAGATTTACGACAACATTTTCTCAAACAACTCCTAACCAAACTCGATCGCGAAAGAATTACCGACTCCATCGCACATCATATTTGTCGGGAACCCCTAGACTATCTACAACAGTTGAGTGAGGAGAACCGCCGCCAAGCCGATGAATACCTCCATCAACAAGGCTATCCTGACGGTGACCTCAACACCATGATTCACCTGCTGCAAGATGGGAATACTTCGATTATTCCGGCAGTCAAAGCCTTATCTGGTCATTTGGTTGGCTATCCCATTGATTTTCAAACTCATATTGATATCGAGGTCATTCTTAAGGATTTGATTGAGGGACTTTGCAGTGGTGAGTCCCCTCAATTTCAAGGAATCTTGATTCTGTTTGATGAGCTAAACTATTATCTCAAGGCTTGGGCTAATAACTCAGCCATGGCGGGAGGAACGGCTATTCAGAACATCACGAATATCTGTGAAACCTATCGCCATAAACTTGCTCTCCTGAGTTTTGCTCAGGTTGGCTTAACCAAAGCGTCGGGAATTTCTGGTTCAGAACGAGAAAGCTATCTTAAAATCGCCTCAAGATTGGAACCGGCTGATAGCACCTACTATCCAGAATCCAGCTTAGAGCTAGTTATCAATAACTTACTAGAACAGCAGGTTAATACAGAGGAATGGAAAGGCTTTTTTGAGCATTGGGGTGATACTCTACTCGGCGAAGCTCGACAAGCATTTAACACCTATATCCCCATTTATCGGGAACGAGGCTGGTCATTTGATGACTTTTTCAAACATCTGGGATTGGGTTCCTTTCCATTGCACCCATTGACAGGCTATCTCCTATCGAAATTAGATTTTGCTCAGGTTCAAGACCGAACCGCAATCCAATTTGTGAAAGGCTATGTGCGCGAGTTTATCGAGGCCCATCCCGTTGAACAGGATGGTTTACTGAGTTATGTGTATCCTATTGACTTAGTGGACACATTCTTAGATAACCTAAGTGATGCTCAGTATTACAACCAATTTATAAAGGCAAGGAATTTAGTCATTCACTCGGAGAATCCCGATGAATTGTCTGTTCTCAAAGCCTTATTTCTCTACTTCACCAGTGGGGACAAGCTCACCAAAAGCGATCGCCACCCCCATGAAGACCTCCTGAGTGAACTGTCGGGACTTCCCAAAAGCCGGGTTCGGGAGGCTTTGAAACAACTAGAAGCTCGCGACCAAATCTATTACCGCGCCGACAGTAAGCTCTATTCCTTCTTTTCAGGAAGTACCACCCCCGGAGAATTACGGAAGAAACTAGAGGAAGCCGTCCAGCGCCAACCCGATTCAATTAAAGATGTTCTCGTCCATTGTCGGCAAAACGTAAGCCGTTATCTAAAATCCTCATCGATGACGGCGACCCAGTTTGTCAGCGAGAATGGCTTGGTTGGTGATGACTGGACATTTGAGTATCAAATCTACGATAGTGATGAGTTTCATCGCATCTTAAGAAGTCAACGCTGGTCGCCGGGTGGTAGCGCCAAAGGAGTTGTTGGCTTTGTCTTGGCAGCTACCCTAGAGGATCTGCAAGAGATGCGACAACAAGCTACCCCTAAACTTCAAAACTCCAGATTAGAGAATCGCCTGGTAGTGGCTGTCCCCAAAACAACGACAGAAGAACTGAACCACGCTTTAAAACTGCAAAAAGCCTTACGTCAACTCTCCGATGGAGAAAAAACCTTATATGGAAACACCTTTACTCAACTCGCGAAACAGTTGAATGACCAAATTGAAGGGGAAACTGAGCGGTTATTGACGGACTGTAGTTACCACAATCCCGTCGCAGACCAGTTGTCTCCTCAGGACCAAAACCGTCTCCAATCCCTGGTGAGTGCTTTGCTTAGCCAAACCTATCCCCAGGTGGCTTCTGTGGGGAATGTGGATAAACTGCGATCGCAGCACAGTACCGGACGCAAAATTGTTCGGGTCATTGCCGAACAGCTATTTCAAAATAAGTTTACTCCCTCAAACTTACCTCCTGATCGGTTCTACCAACCCACCATTGACAATGTGTTTTGCAAAGTCTGGGGAATCTTCCGGATAGAACGACAAAAGTATCAGGTTTATAGTCCTCAAAATAAGCGAGTTAAGGCGGCTTGGGATGAGATTAACAACGCTACGGATATTAGTCACTGTCCCTCCAAAACCGTTGCCCTAAAACAACTGTGGGAGACTCTGTCCGCTCCCCCCTATGGCTACAATGAACTGACCTTTACGGTGTTACTCTGTAGTTGGCTGGCCTATCATCGGACCGAGGTAGTCCTGAAAGGAACTGCTGGCATTCCTAAACGTAAGTCGGAGAGCTTTCCTGTGGTGTCTCAACCCTTAACGGATTGGGGGTCAAGTAACCTATTTGAAAAAATTGACGACTTTATTAATGTCTGGATTGTCAAACAAACAGCGCAACTGATTCGTCGTCAACGTCTCGCGCCTCCTGAACTTCCGGACAGTTCCCCCATTCCCTATGATGAGGCTTGCGCCTATCTGAAACAAGTGGAGGAGTTTCTCGGGAGTTCCGATATTACCAAAACTGAAGCTGAGCAGGTGAAACGCGATCGCAAACCGGTTGCAGAGCAGGTTGAGGGAGTCAACGTCTGGTTTGCTCCCATCGCGGAGGTGGACTCTTTCGGAGAGTCGATGTCCCTCGAACAGCTTATTAAATGTTATCCCCAGGTCAACGTATCTCCTCCCGCCATTCGTCTCGATCGCATTTCAGTCAGTCCCTCTCCCAAACAACGGGAGTTATATGAGCAGGTCAAACAGAGAGTTCAAAGCCAACTGGACGAGCAAATTCTCAGCTTTAGCGAGGAAGCCGATCGCCTCAACCGTGAGGAAGCCTGTGACGCCTATCAGACAAGACTCGCAAGTTTACAAGACCAACTGGCGACGATTCCCGATTTAGAACGATTCGGCGAAACCCTGAACTATGCTAGTCAACGAGTTGAATCCCTGCGATCGCAACTCCAGACTCGCCAACAGGTGGCGGACATCCTCCAGCAAATCAACAACCAGTTCGCCAAGTTGAGCGAAACCTCCAGTCAAGAGGATTACGATGAGGTTCAAAGCGCGATCACCTCTCTCCAGGAGCAGGCTCCCCCGAGTCAAGAGATAAGCCAACGTGTGGCTGAGATAGATCAGACCCTTGAACAGTCTCGCTCCCAATTGCTGCAACAACTCCAGGACTGGGAACAATGGGAACAAGAGGACACCCAACCCAAAACCCGTCAGCAAATCCTGGAGATGAGCAAGGCGATCGCACGGGAAGAAAGTCGGTTCACAGACCCCGACTCCAAAACTCGCTTGCAGCAATTACAGCAAAAACTCGATCGCAAACTCCTAGACGCTGAAAGCCAAGAAACCTCCCAACAACAACAGGCTGACGTCGAAGCGGCTCGGCGACAACAGATTCAGCAATTGTCTCCCTCCCCCAATCTCCCCCTAGCCGAGTGTGAATCTCGACTCCAACAACTCCAAGAACTGCGATCGCAACTTCAGGACAACTCCCTAGAACCCGATTTCAACCGCGTTCAGGAGCAACTTGACAGCCAAATCCAAGACTATCGCCAACAACTGAACCAGATTAGTGATCGCCTCGATAGTCTCACCACCCGCTCAGAGTTCAACCAAGTCAAATCCAACTACGACAAACTAGAAGTATTACTCCAACACTCCAGCCAGTGGGACCCCTACCAACAACAGCTCCCCCGGTTTGAGAGCCTACAACAAGACATTGAGACCATCGAAGCCTTTGAAGCCGACAAACGGCGATCGCGCTCCAGCCAAGACCTCAACCCCCTGAGCGATCGCCTCCAGCAGCTCCCCCAACAGCTACAAAACCCCCATCGCTTCCAACCCCAACTTCAGCAATGGACAGACGACCTCAACCAACAACGCCAAGCCTATCAACAGCAAGCTCAAGACTGGCTCAATGACCTACAACAGCAATTTCAGGAGGTTTACCAAACCCCCGACAACTCGGAAAAACTGGATATCGTCACCCAGGTTCGCGATCGCCTACAACAAGAACGCTCCCAGCATGACCCCAACCTAACCCCCAGCCATCACAGCACCCTCACCCAACTCGAACGGGAATGTCAGCGGGAACAAGAGAAAGACACCGCCAATCAAATCAAAGTCCTGTTCCAACAACTCCCCCGCGTCCAACGTCAAACCCTCTACGAAGAGCTAAACGCCTATCTCTCCCATGACTGACGACCCTCGCCAACCCACCTATATCCTCGACCCCAGTGGACTCTATCCCGTTGGTGACGGCTACCACCTCGTCAGCACCGAAGTCGAATGGTTGCAACAGGTGGGGATTAGCGGCGATCGCCTGTGGATTCGCGGAAAATTCCTCTGTGACTGGACCCAAACCTGGCTCAACGCCTGGAATCGCCAAGCCGAAAGTCAAGTCCTCCAATCTCCCCGCGATCGCCTCCAGACCCTCCTCACCCCCCTATCTATCCCCGAAGACTGGACCCAACAACACTGTCTGCACCTCGCCGCTCATCTCAACCGCTATCCCAACAACCCCCTAGCCGCTGTTCTCGCAGAAGTTAGCCACAGTCACCCAGACTTCTGGTTAGCCAACCCCTCCCACGACCATCTCGCCACCTGGCTCAGCCTCAGCGTTCCCCCAGACTACGCCATCCTCGAAGAGGCTTGGCGATATCGTCACCGCTCCCATCCCCTGGGGGACTATTACCAAACCCCCGACAAACTGCAACTACTGCGTCAGTGGCTGGGACTCCTCCCACCAGCCATTCCCGAACTGGGGTCTTATCCCGGAGACATTCCCCCAATCATCGCCGAAGAGTTCGATCGCCATTGGACCCAACAACTCCACCACAGCCAGGGAGCCATCCTCGACCAACTCTCCCCCTCCCAACAACCGGGATTCCCTCGCATTGCAAAACTCTCCTATGGCCTAGCCGTCAAAGACCGTCATGGAGAATATCTCACAGCCGAACGCAACCAAAAACTCAAACCCCATCTCTCCCTAGACCAATATCAGAAACTACAACGACCCACCCCCCCTCAACCCCTCCCCAAAAACGCCACCGCAGACCAAGCCTTAACCTGGGCCACTCAGCAGTATCTCCCCTTTCGCCGCTGGGAGACCACCGACAGTCAGACCATCCCCCAAGACCGCCTCAGCGATCGCCTAGCCATCAGCTTTGTCGATTGGATTCATCACCACTATCCCCAACTCAAAACCATCCCCGCCAAAGACTCCCACCTCAACTACAAAGCCACCCAAGTCGTTCAAGACCTCTGCAAAACCCATCCCGTCTTATGGGTGGTCGTCGATGGACTGGGTTGGTTGGACCAACAAGCCTTAATCGAATATCTCCAAAACAAAGACCTAGCCGTCGAGGAACTTCAACCCCGATTCAGCCTCCTCCCCACCACCACCGAATTCGCCAAATGGGGACTCTACGCACAACAAACCCCCCGGGCCGACGTTTGGGAGAATAATATGAACAAAGCGTTCGCCAAAGTCGGACTCGGGAAACGCTACACCGACTCCCAAGACTCCCAACTCAAACAAGACATCCAAGGCGATCGTCACCGCCTCTACTGCTGGGACACCACCCAACTCGACAAACTCTATCACGAAAAAAAAGACTGGGAACTCCTCTATTACACCGACCGACCTCGGGTTCTACAAGGAATTTGCGATCGCATCGACTTCTATCTCAACAAACACCCCGATCGCGATCGGCTCAAAATCGTCATCTCCAGCGACCACGGCCAACTTCTCGGACAGTCCAGCCAAGGAGTCATCTGTCCCCCCAACCTCACTCCCCAGGGACGAACCGCCAAAGGAGTCACCGACAATCCTAACTTTGTCGTCTTACATCGCCATGACTTCGACCTCCCCGAAGACCTAAGCATCGTTAAAGACGCTTCCACCCTCAGCAGCTTCAGCTACAGCCAAGACCAAACCGTCATCGGCTCCCACGGTGGACTCTTTCCCGAAGAAGTCGTCATTGGCTACGCTGTTCTCAGTCGCCAAGTTCAGCGTTCCCCCATCCGGCTCCACTGTAGCGGCTCAGGAGAAGCCAACAAAAGCGGACAACTGCAACTGAGCATCCACAATCCCAACCCCGTTCCCCTCACAGACCTAATTCTCACCATCAGCCAACTCGGGGAGTTCCAAACCGGACAACCCCTGAAGCAAACCATTCCCCCCAACAGCCATCAACAGCTATCCCTTCCTATCTCCACCTGTCCCCAGCTTCCCCCCAACTCCAGCCAATCCCTCCCCCTCTCGGGAACCCTAACCTTTCAGTATGCTGGAGTTGAACCCGGAACCGCCGACCTCAACCCAGAGGCGACCCTAGAGATTAAACAACTGTTTAGCAGTAACCTGAACCTGGATGAATTTTTCTAACCTGAACGACTATCCCAATGCACAAATCCGCGACGTATTCGGACCCCTCTGTATCGACAAACAGCGGCTCCCCTCCAGTGGACTCACCGCTGCGGGAATCCCCAGCTTTGTCGCCGAATGGCTCCTAGACAAAATCGTACCTGGTTCCGGTCCCCTAACTCCCGAAGAACTGAGTCAACTGAATGGATTTGTCGCCAAAGCCTTTCCCCGCAAAGACGACAAAAACGAAATTATGTTCAACCTCAGTCAAGGGAGAAGCCACAAACTCATCGCCTTAATGCAAGTTCGGGTGAAACTGCAACGAGATGGAAGTCTCGACCCCGACCCCGTCGCCAGCATTCCGGTCCTCAACCTAGAAAACTGTCCCATTCCTCTCGACATCATCGAACGCAATAAAATGTTGCTGAGAAACGGGGTTTGGGGAAAAATCACCCTGGCGGGTCAGCTAGATCACCCTGTAGAAGTTATTGATTTTGAACCCTTCCAATGTTCCAGCGTTGACCTAGACCTTTACGCCAACTGTCGCGCCAAGTTTACGATACTGCAATGGCGAGACTTAATGCTCTGTTCCATGGGGTCAAACCCCGAACATCCCGGCTACACCGATGAGGCAAAAACCTGGATGTTGGCTCGTTTACTGCCCTTAGTTGAACCCAACTATCATATTATGGAACTGGCTCCCAAGGGAACGGGAAAGAGTTTTATTTTTGAGAATATCAACAGTAAAGTCGCCTTAGTCAGTGGTGGAAAAGTCACCCCAGCACAACTGCTCATTAACGGACGAACCAAGGAAGTGGGACTGTTGGGACGACATGAGGTGGTTGTTCTTGATGAAGTCCAAAGCCTAACCTTTGATAATCCCGCCGAGGTAATTGGTCCCCTCAAGAACTATCTCGCCAATGGTCGCTATAATCGCTCAGGATTTGCCGAAATTGCCAGTGATTGTTCTTTGGTGATGTTAGCCAATATCCAACTCAATGAGTTCTTACGTCCCCGCAATGAGAATAACCTAATCGGTGACTTGCCTGAGTTTTTATCAGAAACAGCTTTCTTAGATCGCATTGCCGGAATTATCCCCGGTTGGGAAATTCCCAAGTTCAAACAAGATATGATTGCCTCTCAGGTGGGATTAAAGATGGACTTTTTTGGCGAGGCACTTCTGTCATTACGCTATGACAATCGCTTTTATGCCTATGCCAAACACTACACCCAGTTCAACCAAACCACAAACATTCGCGACCAAAATGCCATCTGTAAATCAGCAGCGGGATTTCTCAAAATCCTCTATCCCCATCTATCTCTAACGGTCATGGATTATGAACGGGATTGTTTGAAACCCGCTCTTAAACTACGTCAGTTTATTCGCAACTCACTCTATTATTTAGATGATGAGTTTCGGGGATTTGGCGAAGTGCTTGAAGCTGAGGTAAAATAGAAAAACATCCGTCTTTCACCTAATTCATCGCTTCAAACAATGCGCTATGGTTAAAGAAATCAAAAACCCAATCGATAAAGATAAATTCAAGATATCTCCAGACATCTCTTTACTATCTTTAATCAAAAGTTTTTCCAAGATTGAGGATGAGTTTCCCGATGTCGATGAGAATCTGCAACCTTTAGATGATGTTGAAATTTAGCAGAGGTAGGGTGTGTTCCGGCTGCGTTCAATTTTTGATATTGAGCAACAAGATTTAAGCTAGCCGGAACGCACCGAATTCGGGGATTAGATGGCACGAATCGCCTCCTTCAATACCGAATCACGAACATAAGTCCGCAGTGAATTAGGTGTTCCCACATCAACCGAACAGCCAAAAAGCTCCTCTAAAAACGACTCCAGGCGCAGCAAGGTAAATAACCCCACGGGATGATGAAACTCAACCAAAATATCGACATCACTCTCCGCCGTCGCCTCGTCTCGCGCCACAGAACCAAAGAGAAACAAGGCTTTCACACTAAACTCCTCCAGGCGATCGCGATGACACTGAACTAACGCCAGAACCTGTTGTTTATCCATGATCTGACCTGGCTTTCGAGAATGATTAATCCCTACCTAGTCTAGCCTACCCTCTGCCGATGCTTCCCATCTACCTCGACTACCACGCTACCACCCCCGTCGATCCGCGCGTCATCGACGTGATGACCGACACCCTCACCCACAACTTCGGGAACGCCAGTAGCATCGACCACCCCTACGGCGATCGCGCGGCCGCACAAGTCAAAACCGCCAAACAGCATCTAGCCACCCTCATCGGCGCATCTCCCCGGGATATCCTCTTCACCTCCGGCGCAACGGAAAGCATCAACCTCGCCATTCAGGGATGTTTGCGGGACACCCCCCTCCAGATCCTCCTCAACCCCCTCGAACATAAAGCCGTTCTCGATACCTGCGAGGCGATCGCCCAACGGGGACAGGCCCAACTCCACTATCTCACCCCCAGCGCCACCGGACAACTCGACCTAGAGGAGATTGACCGCTACTGTCGCCAGGGAATCGACCTGCTGTGCGTCATGGCCGCCAACAACGAAATCGGCACCCTCTATCCCGTCGAGGCGATCGCCAAAATCGCCCAAACTCACCAAGTCCCCTATCTCTGCGACGGCTCCCAAGCCGTTGGAAAACTCCCCTTCCAATTTCGCGACTGGGGACTCACCTTTCTGGCTCTCTCCGGTCATAAATTCTACGCACCCCAAGGCTGTGGCGCGTTAGTCGTGCGTCCCCAAACCCCCCTGACTCCCCTCCTCTACGGCGGCGGCCAGCAACGGGGACAACGACCGGGAACCCTGAATCTACCGGGGATTGTCGCCTTAGGAGAAGCGGCCCGCCTACGGACCCTAGAAATGGAGACGGACGAATCGCGCATTGCACGTCAACGCGATCGCCTCCAGTCCATCCTCCAAGCCAACATCCCCCAACTTCAAATTAACGGCGACCTCGACCATCGCCTGGCCGGAAACCTGCATATCTCCATTCCTGGGATTCCCAACAGTGCCATTATCGCCCGAGTGCGCGATCGCCTAGCCATCTCCACCGGGTCCGCCTGCACTTCCGGCGTAGAAACCCCCTCCCATGTGCTGCGAGCGATCGGTCTTTCTGACTCCGCCATTGAAGGTTCCCTACGCATCGGCTTAGGGAAATTCACCCGTGATGCAGAGTTAGACGAGGCGGTGACCCTTCTCAGCCAGACTGTGGGGGCGATCGCCTGCCTAATGTCATCATAGACTCTACCGGGTTTCAGCGTTGTTCGCCGTTCCTTCGGTCTGCTCTAGTCTATCGTCCCTGATCCAGTTATAAGCCCACAGAGGACAACCAGATACGATAAACTATAGGGTGTTGATTTTAAATGGTTTCCGTGTCTGCAAAAGACCGTTTTCACGATGTTGTTAAAATAGCACTCATAAAAGAGCAGTGGGTCATTACCCAAGACCCTTTGGCTTTCAAATATGGAAAGGTTGACTTTCAAGTTGATTTGGGTGCAGAAAAATTACTAGCTGCCGAACGAGAAAATTAAAAAATAGCCGTTGAAATTAAGAGTTTCTTAAATCCTTCTGCAATCACTGATTTTTATGCAGCATTAGGTCAGTTTTTGAGCTATCGTTTAGCGCTAGAAAGCCTCGATCCAGAACGAACTCTCTATTTAGCAGTTCCCTTAGAAAGTTATCAAACTTTTTTTCAACTGGAGTTCACTAAAACCGCAATTCAAAAATACAAAGTTCTGTTAATCGTTTACGATCCAATGAACGAGGTCATCACAAAATGGATAAACTAAACCAATATCGAGAAGCCATCCAAAGCCTTCTCACCCATTACGCCAACCAAGACTATTATCCATCTAATCCTGACATCGAAACACAACTTCTATTTGATACCCAGCGCGATCATTATCAATGGATGGATGTAGGATGGCAAGAACTCACTCGGATTTATCGAACCATTATTCATTTGGATATTAAAGATGGAAAGATTTGGCTACAACAAAACCTGACAGAGTTGAATCCCGCCGAAGACTTAGTTGCAATGGGAATTGCACGAGAGGATATCGTCTTGGGGTTGCATCCCCCCTACAAGCGGCCTTATACCGACTATGGTGTCGCTTAGAATCCCTCCCTGGGACAGAGTTAACCCCATGACATCGCCAGGATTCGTCCCTAGACCCCCCAGGTACCCAGAAAATTATGTCAAGATAAGTAAAACAGCTCTGACGTAATAGACCTGACTGTGATACAAGCGACTGAAACCCGTTCCCAAACTCCCCAATCTCAAACCGAGGTAAGCTTCCACTACCATGTGGCTATGTCCCAGCCTCAATCCCACCTCCTAGACATCACCCTGGAGGTTCGCAACTGGACCGCTAGCCATTTAGACTTAACCTTCCCCGTCTGGACTCCTGGCTCTTATTTAGTTCGGGAATATGCGAAACAAATTCAAGAGTTGACCGCAAAAAACGATAGCGGAACCCCTCTAACCTGGCAAAAACAATCGAAGAATCAATGGCGAATTCAAACTAAAAATCAGCCGCATCTCTCTATCTCCTATCGCCTTTTTGCTAACGACCTTACTGTTCGCACCAATCACTTCGATGATACCCATGCCTATTTTAATGGTGCGGCGACC
The DNA here is from genome assembly GCA_001637315.1 of Phormidium willei BDU 130791. Lineage (GTDB taxonomy): Bacteria > Cyanobacteriota > Cyanobacteriia > Cyanobacteriales > Geitlerinemataceae > Sodalinema > Sodalinema willei. The sequence goes on from LSZA01000002.1 coordinate 24,102, forward strand.
TTTTTCTATAGTCCGGGACTCGAACATTACCCCATTGAAGTTACGATTCATCCTCACCATCCTGATTGGCAAATTGCGACGACTCTACCAGCGGTGGACAACAAACCAAACTGCTTTTACGCCGCTGATTTTGACACCTTAGTGGATAATCCTTTTGAAGTTGGGATTCAAGAGCGTCGCAGTTTTGAGGTCTTAGGAAAACCTCATGAGTTTGTGGTTTGGGGACAGGGAAATCTCAATCTCGATCGCCTCGTCGAAGATACCAAACGCATCATTGAATTCGAAGCCAATCTCTTTGACGGCTTACCCTACGATCGCTATCTCTTTCTCCTCCATCTGTCTGCTGGTGGCTTTGGTGGCTTGGAACATAAAACCTGTTGTTCCCTCAACTATCCCCGCCTCGCCTTCCAAAATCGCGATCGCTACCGTCGTTTCATGCAATTGGTGGCCCATGAATTTTTCCATCTCTGGAATGTCAAACGAATTCGACCGAAGGCGTTAGAACACTTTGACTATGAGGCGGAAAACTACACCCCCTCTCTCTGGTTCTGTGAAGGGGCCACCAGCTATTATGATATGCTGATTCCCCTTTGGTCGAAAATTTATGGCGGGAAAGCATTTTTGAAGATTTTTAGTAAAGATGTCACCCGCTTTTACAACACCCCTGGACGTTTGGTGCAACCGCTGAGTGAGTCCAGTTGGGATGCTTGGATTAAACTCTATCGCCGTGACGCCAACAGTGATAATTCGCAAATTTCCTATTATCTCAAAGGGGAAATGGTGGCGTTGATGTTGGATTTAACCATTCGCCGTAATAGCCAAAACGCGCGATCGCTGACCGATGTCTTGCGTCAACTTTGGGATGAGTTTGGGAAACCGGAAATTGGCTATACTCCCCAACAACTTCAAGCGGCTTTTGAAACCGCAGCCGGTCAAGATTTAAGCGAGTTTTTCCAACGCTACATCCATGGAACGGAAGAGTTACCCTTAAGTGAGTATCTCGAACCCTTTGGCTTACGGATTAAAAGCGATGAAGCCAAACAACCGCCATTTCTGGGAGTACGGGTGAGTGACGATCGCGGAATCACCCTTGTCGATTTCGTTGAAGCCGGTTCCCCAGCGGCTGAAGTGGGATTAGAACCGGGAGACGAACTGTTAGCGATAAATCGCTTGCGAGTCACCGCTGATGACTTTGGCGATCGCCTGCAAGATTTTGACGCGGGGGATGAGATTGAACTGAGTTTCTTCCATCAAGATGAACTGAAAATGATGCGTCTCACCCTAACAGAACCCCGTCCCGCCAATTATACGGTGGTGACAGTCGATAACCCCACTCCTGAACAGGCTCAGAATTTCCAGGCTTGGTTAGGGGTGGAGATGACGAGTCTGTAACGACTCCTAAATCTGGCGAGAGGTGGGGGCCTCTCGTCGGAGTTGGGACAATTAGAGGTTTCTAGATTGCAAATGATAAAATGATATGATGACACTACAAGACATTATTCAATCCCTAGATCGTTTATCTGCTCGTGATCAAGAGGCGTTGTTTGAAATTCTCCAAAATAAACGGAATCAGGATAAAAAAATCCGCACTCTTGGCTCTCTCAGAGGTAAGTATGCTGATATTAAAACCAGCAGTGATGAGTTTGCACGCCGGAAACAAAATGAGATTGAATTAGAAAATAATCAAAAATGAAGGTTATTTTAGATGCTTGTGCCGTAATTGCCTTTTTTCGGAATGAACCCGGAGCTGAGGTTGTAGAAGAGTATTTATCTCATCCTCAATCAAATGGCTTAATTCATGGCATCAATATGTGTGAGGTCTATTATGATTTTTTGCGTTTTGGTGGACAAGATATTGCCACACAAATTATTCAAGACTCACAAGCTATTATGGAAATTCGAGACGATTTTGGGGTTGACTTTTGGCAACAAGCAGGAGCTTATAAGGCAACTATCAAAAGAATTTCTCTAGCTGATTGTTTTGCCTTAACGTTGGCTAATCGAGAACAGGGAATTCTATTAACTTCTGATCGCAAGGAGTTTGAACCGGTTGAGCCATTGAATATTTGTCAGATTCAGTTTATTCGCTAAGTTTTTAACCTGGTTATAATTGATTGATATCATTTTTTTTGATGTCAATTATATTTAGTTAATCATTCCCCAAAATCAAATTCAAGAGATTCAGTTCATTAGAGGTAATCAGATAGCGATCCGTAAATAACCTCGATCGCATCTGTTTCAGACTGTAACTGCGGAAAATCAGAAACGGGAACTCTCGATAGCGATCGCCAATCGGTAACAGATTATCAGTGGGATACAATTGGCGTAAATACTCCCTCAGCAGCGAGCGAAACTCCTGTGTTTCAGGTTCAACGACTCCCGACTGGAAATACTCAGCCATGATATCTCCCAAGAGAAACGCAAACAGGGGAATCGCATAATACTGATCCGACCAACTCTGACCCTGTTGAAGTCGCTGAGTATAATCATGAGGGGATTGTAACTCACGGATTAACTGAATTCCCCATTCCATTAACTGCTGAAGATTCGGAGAATACTCGGAACTCTTCTGAATCGCAATCATCTGCTTGAGTAACTCTGACGAGACGGAGGTTTGAATCGTCCTGAGTCCCATCGTATAGGTTTCATGTAATCGCTGTTCACTGAGCTTGTTACTCATGGGAACCAGCAGTAAACTCCCGCAAATATGACCTAATTCTAATTTGGGAAAGGTCAATAATCCAGCGAGAGGATTGCAACAGTTGGCGAACTCTTGATTGAGGTGCGATCGCATCCTTAAATAAGACACCCCCTCCTGCTCTTTCCGGTCTTCCTCTGTTACAATAAACTCACCCTGACTCAGCAGCGATCGCAACCGTTTCGCCAACTCTTTAACTGTTATATTACGGCGATCGCGGCGATATTCTTTCTCCAACTTATCAATCAACGCCGCCAATTGACCACTTAAGCTTTGACCCGACATCGAGACCGACTTTCCACCAATGGGAATCACCATAAACTGCTCTCGTCCAATTTGGCCCGAGCCAGCAATTCGGGTCATAATCGCCGTCTTGAGAATCACCAGCAGCGTCAACAGACTCAAGAGACTTTCTTGAATCGCCAAATCTCGATGCTCTTCATCATAATACACCGCGCGATCGCCCAAATAAAAGGTCACCGCCTTCTCACTCTCATCCAAACTCCGCCACTCACCCTTCTCCCAAAACTGACCGCGACCCCGATACATCACCTGGATGATTTCCATTAAATTTTGTTCCACCTGAAAGCGGGGAACATCCAACAAAATATGTTGAGCTTTAGGAAACGACAATCCCCGACTCGCTGAGGAGGTCATAAACACCACCGAAACTCGATTCTGAAACTCCTGAATTGTCCCTCGCTCCTCATCACTTAAATCCGCATGAACCTCTAAATAATCTTTGTTCTTTTCAAACGTCTCCTCAGCCTTAATGGAGTCAATCAAATCTTGCAATCGTTGCTTATCTTGGATATAAACTAAAATCTGCATTTCAGGATAATCCTGACGCAGTTGATTGAGATCTGTTAATATCTGCGACTGAACCTGTTTCGAGAGTTTTCCCATTTTCTCAGAGGTCAACTCTGGCTTAAACCCAACCGACTCCACGAACACTTTATAGGTTAACTTAAGCCGATTAGCGGGATAGGAATTGGCCTTAATTACCTGTCCTTGCAGATTTTTCAACGGACCTTTTTTAAACACCAGGGATTCCACTTGAATCTCCCCCGGCCGCTGCTCCCGCAGATGACGCACAAAAATCTTATCCGGTTCCGGTTCGTTATCACTTAAATGCTGCTGAATCACTCCCCTCTCCACAATCGACGCATCAGCGACAATCAGCTTGAGATTAAACCCCGAGTGAGGATGGTTGAGTTGATACTTACGGATAATCTCCGTCATAGCGTGTAAAAACTCCACCCCACTGGGGTCACCCGTGACCTCATCAATCATAATAAATAGATGTTTGAGGCGACGGGACATCCCTTGCATTCGAGAAAAATCAACTTTTCGGCTATCTCGATAATAAAAATCCTCAAATATCTTCTCAAAATGTCTCACCGTACGATTGTTATTTTCGGTCATCCGCAAGGCTTGAATGCAAGCCGTGGCGATAATTGCATTGGAAAGAGGTTCCTGAATCGCCGCATGAATCCCTCGACAAAGGGTTGACAAAACCCCTGGTTTATGATTTTTTGAGGGACGTAGATGGCGGTCAGTCTCTCGATGCAGGAATCGCTGGGACGAGTTTCGAGGGGGAGGACTTTCATTAAAAGGAATAAAGCGGATTCCTCGACAAGAAAACTCACCCGAATGCTGTCCCGAGAGGCTGTTCACCACTTTCTCGTTAGGGTAGCGATCCAATAACGCCGAATTAGTGGTTAACGCCAACAGACGCGGATCACATAACTGCTGAGTTTGGGAATCTTTGAACTTCTCAATAATATCTAAGTTGACTTGTTTGCGAGGACTGACATAGAAAAAGAGAAACCCCTCATCAATATGAGACTTCAGAAACTCAACAATCGCCGTGGTTTTCCCAATTCCCGGATTTCCCGTGAGAAATAGCAACGGTTTATCTGAAGTTAAGCCAGCTTGAACCGCCTCCGCATGTGGCGATCGCAACGCCAAAGTTGACGCAAAACCCTCAATCACCTCCTGGTGAGGGGGAATTACGTTAATCTCATCCCCTTGAATCTCGGATAATCTCTTGACAAACTCCCGTCCCCCCTGAAAACTACGAGACGCATTGCGACGAATCACCTGTAACAGCTCCCGTCTCGCATCAGTGATCTCAACATCCCGAGGTTCATTGTGATAGATATCCTGACAGGTAGTTAAAAATTTGAGATGTTGCGGATGTTGCGGATTGAGGGACATAATACTGAGGGAGCGATCGCTATATCCCACCACATTGATCAAGAAATCCTGTTTCCCGACTTTCTCCCATAACCCCAGTTGCGGCTCTTGCAAAAATTGATAGAAGCTATAGCCATAACTTCCTGCTTGAATCAATTTGCTAACTTCCTTATCCTCTCGCTTAAACGCCGTAAAATATCGCCGCAGATCTTTCGAGAACTCCCAATCGAGATTCTCGGGTTCCCCATTATCCAAACGCAGACTCGCAAACACACTCTTAGATTTCAGGTAACTGATCTCCCGTCGCAACAAACGGCGATGATGATTCAGAGTGGAATCCTGCAAATTTAGCAAATTCGCCGCCTCGCGAACGGAAAACACCGACAAATCCACCACCAACAGCCTCAACGTTCGTCGACGTCGCAGCAAAATCAGCGTATCGGCTCTCAGAAATCCCCCTTTATCACGATATCGCCGCAGATGGTCATATGAACAATCTGTAAAACTAAGTCCCAGTTGAGACAGCCAAGCCTTAATTTCCCGAGGTTCATCCTGATTTAAAGTTCCTAAGCTATTATTTCCCGTAAAACAACATTGATAATAGAGAATTTCTCGATCAGCCGTCGCCTTTCCCAAAAATTCTAAGTATTCTCGAAAGAAGTTTAACCCAGACAGCCAGCCTTTTTGCAGGAGAAACAGTCCCCAAGTTTCCAGTCTTTCAATTTCACGAGCATCAATCAGATTGGATCTTTTGCAGAGGCTATCTAATATCTCGGAAAAAGCTAACTCTTGCAAATCTTGTTGATACCGATCGCCAAAATGATGAGTGAGATTTTCCTGTGCGATCGCCGTCAAAATCCCGACATTAAACCCCACCTCAAACACTCGTCCCAAATCTTCCGCAACCGTTGCAACCATAAGTTTAGTTCTCCTGACGCTCGTTAGACTGTGGATATAAAATAGAGTTCACCGCCGTTAAAAATGCCAAGCTATTAAAATAAGTTTTCCCATCAATGTGATAAAACAAAGCATTTTTACGCAACGCCTCATCTCCCATGATTTGTTGATACGGATCTAGCTTTAATTGTGGTTTATCCTGGTGGCGTTCCACGCGGAAAAAGTGAAATAAGGTTAAATAACGTAAAATATCCCTTTTCACTGGCCCCTCATAAATTAATCCCTGGCGAATATCTTGGTCATCGAGAATTTCTGGATAGACATTAATCAAAGTTGAGTAAGACATCACCCCATTATAAAACCGTCCCTCTTTTCCTACAGTCATTCCATTAAAGAGATTAAAGAAAACGACAATATGCTGACTCGGATCATTGAGGATATTCAGCAATTGTTGAGTATTATTGAGACGGTAAGAGTCTTCGTTCAACCGGCTAGATTTGAGGACTGAATACTGATTCACGAACACGGGATATAACTGTAAATCCTCTAGTCCCTCAACTAAAAACTTGATGAGATTGGGAGACATGAAATAGAGATTTTTGTCTTCCTCAACCTGGGTTAAGTTGAGTCGATTCGTATAGGGTGCTTGAGCCAAATAGATAATATGGCGATATCCCGCTTGATGGAGTTGATGAATCAGATCACTGAGAATTGAGGGATTGTTGTACACCTGGCGATCGCCATAATTCTCCGAAAAGGTTTTGAAGGGTTGAATTGTGATTTGTCCCTGATTATTATCGATGGCGATCGCCTCCCCAAACAGCGTCGAAATTCCCGGATATTGATGACGATTCCGTCGTACCCCGTCACTCTCCAAACTCGACACCACCAACAACGCCAACTTATCCACTCCCTGAGATCCATCTTGAGGTTGGGGGAGATTAAATTCATAGGTTTGAGGTAACACCGAATACAACGACGCAAACGCATTTCGTATCTTATGACTACTCCTAGTCTTAATCCGAATCCCTTGAGAATTTGACCAATATCGCTCACCCAGCAAATGAACCACCACCTTCGAGAGATTCGCCATAAACTTCTCCGAAGGTGACGGATGTTTTTCAGTTCCCTCATGGAACCGTAATAGAGGAATAAACAATCGCCGATCTTCTAAATCCAACGCATCTAAAATCACCCGCAAGCTGATATACATCAACAACGACATGGTGAAGCGATAGAAAAATCCTTGACTTGAGTTACTCTGGCTCGGATCTAAATAGCGATTATTATACGCGATAACAACGAGCGGCGTCTCCCTTAAATTTGTTTGAGACGTTTGGCTACTTGTGGAAGATCGAGGAGTGACTAAAACTGGAAGTTGATAAATTGTATCGGTTTCCGCATCATAACAATCAAAACTCTCAGTTCCTGGCTTAGAATAATAGCGAATATCCTCAAACTCAAAACAAACCGGAAGTTGACAAAACGTTTCATCTGAGCTAAAGTCCTCCTTGATGGTGATATAGCGCAGACATTCCCTAGGATTACGACCCACCACATCATCAAAGACATCTCCGTTACCTAAGGAATTAGGCGATTGTCTTAAAATACCTCGAACTACCCCAATTTTTTTCTGAAAAACTTGAGGCTTAAAAACACCTCGACGTTTTAATGTCGTTTCTAGCAAATGCTTGAGTCTTTGTATTTTTGTCTGGACATTAAATGTTTTAAATCCCTTGATAAGTCCTCGAAAAATACCATCTTTTTGCTCTTGAGTTCCTTCCTTAAAAATAGGGAGAATATGCTGCTCAAAACCAGAAATAACATTATAGTCGAGTTCTGACGAAATTTCATATCCCTCAGCCATCGGATTACACCGCGATGCAAAGATAAAATAGTAAAGAAACAAAATCCGCAGCATCTTACGCGCCACAATTTCTGGATTACTCTCCTCAACCTGTTGATTCCAATTTTTCGGATTTAAGATATTACAGTAATAGTCAAACACAGGCTCTCCACCTCGTGCTTGGACTTCATTTCCAAACTTTAGCTTGAGTCCAAAGGTGAAAATCCGCTCACCATTGCTCTCATTGGTGGTTTCGCCGATAATATCCGAGAGAATCGGGATAATCGGCAACGCATCTAACGACTCTGAGCGTGAAAACCAATCTTTATAATTTAACTCAACTCCGCGATAATTGACCGTGTAATGACCATAAGGCTCCTTGCTAATATAAGTTTCAATATCCCGTAAACGGCGAATTAAATCATCTAAATACACCACATCAGGATGAGTATCCCGATTTATTTGTTGACGGAGATACTCTAAATAGCAAATTTTTGCCTCTTTTTTTAGCTTTCCTAACGACTCACGATCCACCACTCGCTGCAAACGATAGAAATCCGAATTTGGCGAGTCTATCAATCGTTCCTGAACCGCATCTTGGGCATCTTCTAACTCTTCTTCATCTGTTAAAATATCCTCCAGATGACGATTTAAGCCAGCTTTCATTCGTTCTGAAAATTGGTTGACTTCACCCACCGTAATCATCACCTTGTGGAACTTAAGCAAAGAATCCCCACCCCGTCCTTCCGTTCGGGTTTCTAAATCCGCAATGGGAACAGCCGTGGAATCAGAGGCTTCACGCGCAAAACTGATGCGACTCCATGATTCTTCCTCAAGAGTGGTCAGTAAATCGTTGAGATCAAACCCGGTTGTGTCGAGTTGCTGCTGTAACTGGCTGGCCACTTCCTGACGCACATTTTGAATCACGCCATTGAACCGTGGCTCAAAATCAGCCGTTAAACTTAACGTCGCCGAACGAGCCGAATAATCCGCCAAAATAGGATTTTGAATTCGCTGTTGTGCCACAATTTGGGCGATCGCATCTACATTCACCATCAAGCGATCGCGACCATTTGAACTGACCCTAAAGAGTTGGTTTTCTTGCAATTGCTGCCGGATCTGTGCCAGTAACTCCCCATAATCCAGCGAAAACGGCAACCCCTCTCCCAACTCAAACGTATTCATCTTCCTTGCACCCACAATAGCAACATCTTCCTAGTAGCCTAGCAGACCGAAGTCCCCCAACTCAATAGACTTAAAACCCAAGACTTAAAACTCATCCATCCCACCCCTAAGACAATCTCCTGAATCGATAACATTATCCAACTTCCCTGAAACTAGCCAGTCCCCCCGACAAGCCAGCTATGGTAAGCTAAGACGATCTTTAACCCATAGCCCCTGACTCATCACCAGTCCCATCAGGGTCAGCTAGATAATCACCCCCAAGGGAACTGTATCAACAAGGAGATAGAAATGTACGAAAAAATTGCCCCTCCCACCAGCGGCGAGAAAGTCACCTTCAAAGACGGAGAACCCGTTGTTCCCGACAACCCGATTATTCCCTTCATCCGGGGAGACGGGACCGGTGTCGATATCTGGCCCGCCACCGAGAAAGTCATCGACGCCGCCGTCGCCAAAGCCTACGGCGACCAACGTCAAATTAGCTGGTTCAAAATCTACGCCGGAGACGAAGCCTGCGAACAATACGGGCAATTTCAGTATCTCCCCGAAGATACCCTGCAAGCCATCCGCGAGTATGGAATCGCCATCAAAGGGCCGCTGACGACCCCCATCGGCGGTGGGATTCGCTCCCTCAACGTCGCCTTGCGTCAAATTAACGACCTCTACGCCTGCGTTCGTCCCTGTAAATACTACGTGGGAACCCCCTCCCCCCACAAAAGTCCTGAAAAACTCGATGTCATTGTCTATCGGGAAAACACCGAAGACATTTATCTAGGGATTGAATGGGCCCAAGGAAGCGACATCGCCAACCAACTCATCAAACAACTCAATGAAGAGTTAATTCCCGCCACCCCTGAACATGGGAAAAAGCAAATTCCCCTCGACTCCGGAATTGGCATCAAACCCATTAGTAAAATCGGATCTCAGCGGCTCGTGCGTCGGGCCATCAAACACGCCTTGCGACTTCCCAAAGACAAACAAATGGTGACCTTAGTTCACAAAGGAAACATCATGAAATACACCGAAGGCGCATTCCGCGTCTGGGGATATGAACTGGCCACCACCGAGTTTCGTGACGAGTGCGTCACCGAACGAGAATCCTGGATTCTTAGCAATAAAGAAGCTAATCCTGACATTAGCCTAGAAGAGAACGCCCGTAAACTCGAACCCGGGTATGACTCCCTCACTCCCGAGAAAAAAGCCGAAGCCTGTGACGAGGTGAAAGCCGTTCTCGAGGCGATTTGGGAGACTCATGGAAACGGACAGTGGAAAGAGAAGATCATGGTGAACGATCGCATCGCCGATAGTATCTTCCAACAAATCCAAACCCGTCCCGCCGAATACTCCATCCTCGCCACCATGAACCTCAACGGCGACTATCTCTCCGACGCCGCCGCCGCCATTGTCGGAGGCTTAGGAATGGCTCCGGGGGCCAACATTGGCGATACCTGTGCCATCTTTGAAGCCACCCACGGAACCGCTCCCAAACACGCCGGACTCGATCGCATCAACCCCGGTTCCGTCATCCTCTCCAGCGTCATGATGTTGGAATATATGGGATGGAACGAAGCCGCCGAACTGATCCAAAAAGGACTTGGAGCCGCCATTTCTAACGGCGAAGTGACCTATGACCTAGCACGTCTGTTGGAACCCGCCGTCGAACCCCTAAAATGTTCCCAGTTCGCCGATGCCATCATCGCTCATTTTGACGACTAATTCAGGGACTCATTAAGAGACTTCTTCAGACCTCATGATGTCATTTTAGTGAGGTCTGAAAACAGGCAGGGGTCATCGAAATGATGACCCCTGTTGCCATAACCACCAGAATGACTAAGGATTCGCAAATGTATTAATGCGTCCGCCACCAATGGCTCGGCCTGGCGGTGTCCGGGGTATCGAGAACGGCTCAGCCGGTTGAGTCTGGAAACTGTCCTGGCTCTCCGGCGTTGCATTCATCGAACCATTAGGATATCCCGTTCCCCCATCAGGAATTGGACCCCGAAAAACCGCACCATTGGGATTCAACACATCACCCGGCATCTGCTGATAGGGATTAACCGACGGATTAGCATTATAACCGCCAATCGCCCCAGGATTTCCAACACTTCCATTTCCCATCCCCGTTTGTGGCGAAGTTGGGTTCCCATAGGTAGGACGGCGATAGCCATTACTCGGATTCCCTGAAATCCCCGGATCAAAATCTCCCGCCGAGGACCCATAGGGGGTTCCGGTCTGAGTCTGAGGAGTCGCACCCGTTGCCGCGTTGGGATTATAAGGATATCCCGTAAAGGTAGACCCTCCCGTCTCAGATGGAGAAAATTGTCCAGCGGCCGGAGGAACCGGTCTCGCAAAGGCAGGGAGCGTTTCGGCTGACGTGGCTCGGCCATCAGCCGCCTCAGTCTCACCAGGCTCAGAGGTGGCTCCAGAAGTCCCGTTAAAGTCTGGTTGCAGAGACTCAGATGCCTGTTGTGATGTCGTCTGTTGTGACGTGTCGGGGAGGGGTTGCATCAATCCCAAAGAGCCAGTTCGTGGATTTGCCAACTGTTGGAATCCCAGTTCTAGGGGAGTTAGCTCCGGAGATGACGGTGTAGACGACGCTGTAGCCATCGTTCCTTGAGTTGGGGTGAACCCCCCCCCAAAGAATCCATTTCCGGTTTCACGAGTGTTACGTGACGAGGAGGCGTTGTCGTCACGTCCATCTAACCCCAACCCTTGTAAAAACAGATTCGATGGAGCCGAAGCGTTCTCCTGAGACGAGTCGCTATTTCCATCATCGGACTCTGAAGAAATCTCCGGTTCAGGATTGGCCAGGAGTTCGAGGATGCGATCGATGTTTTCCTGACGGTCTGCGTTGGGATTCTCTATCGGGACTGGAGTCGGAGTTCCTTGCTGGGAAATAATTTGTTGTAATACGTCCGAACTGTCGATATCTGCGGCTATCCGAGCTTCTTCACCCGAGACCTCTCCCTCCCAGTTCGACACCGCGTCATTGTCCTCATTCCCGAAACCATCAAGGGAAAATTCTTCTGCCAGTTTACGCACTCCATGACGGTCAACATATTCCCATGCCACCCCGAGAATCAAGACCACTCCTAAAATCGACAGCCAAATTGAGGGGTTTGTCAGAGTTCGCAGTTTCGCACGAACCCGATGGATGGAGTTGGGCAGATGTTCAAGAGGCATAAGGCGTCAACCCCGATGAGGCGTACAAGGACACTATCTCTAGTATATCAAATTTGAGAAGGCAAGAGGGGGGATAGGGAACAGGGAACAGGGGATACAAATAGCGTGGAGGTATAGCTTTGTAATCCCCCCTCTTTGCGGGGTATTTTGTGGTCAATAAGGTTAGGGGACTAGAGATTTTGGCAAAATCATCGTTTCTTGGATTGAGGTGGGGTTGAGGACGGTTCTGGGGCTTGATTCACGCCGGGCGGAGATTTTTGCACCGCATCCGTTGGCCCCTCTGTGGGAATTAAATCTACAACCATGACATCGGCCAGCACTGGGTCTGAGGCGGACGACTCTAGGTTTCGTTCTGCTAAGGCTTCGATTAGGATCTGACGAGCATACTGATCTAAGGCTTCATCACCCGTGACTTGGAGGGGATAGGGACTGGCTCCGAGGAGGTTCCCCGCCTGATCCTGGGTAATGGCAAAAACGACTCGTTGCGGTTGAGCGAGTCGTGATGAGGGAAGTTCTCGTTTCAGGACGATCGACGGTTCTTGCGGCAGGCTTAGGGACAGATCGGAATCATCAAGCCAAGTATCGAGCCAGGTTAGCCAACGCTCTTGAGCGGTTTCACTTAAATTTAGGGGGCTGATATAGGCCAAGGCTTGCTCGGGACCGAGACGGATCGGTTCTGAGGGTTCGGGTTCTGAGGGTTCGGGTTCTGAGGGTTCGGGTTCTGAGGGTTCGGGGTCGATCGCCTGAGCTGAGGGGGTAAAGTTAACCTGGAACCAATAGGCTCGGTACTGGTCTTGTTCAGGGAATGGGGTGTTGTTAAAAATGTTTTCGAGGAGTGGCTGTAAGAGCAGATCCGGACTGGCGGGTAAGGGACTGAGCTGATCGACGCGTCCATCGGGGGCTACCAAAACCCCGACGTAAAAGGACTGGCCCAGGAAACGTTCATAGGCGGGTTGTGGCGGCAACGTCCCTTCAATGACTTGCGGATCTCGTTGACTCCAAACACGGGTATTGTCTTCGAGGCTGGGGTTGGCTTCGTAAACCTGCCCCAGCCAAGCGTGGTAGTCACCCACGATCGCCATCCCGGGGCGATAACCATCTCCACTGGGGGTGATGCCGGCCTGTTCGGTTCCCCCTTCAGACTCAGGCGGGGGAGAATCGGTCGAGGGCAGGTCTTTTTTCTCTTCTAGGAGGTCTTGTTGGCTCGACTCCGTGCTAAGGTCCGGCGAGGTCGGGTCTGATGGCCGACTGGGATAGCTGCGATCGCGTTGGATGTCCTCCCATTGCTGTTGATACTGTTGCCAGATATCTTCGTATTCCGACGATGAATAATCCTGAGAGGATGTCCCCGGATTACGGTAGGTATAACTCTCGTAACTCTGACTCATCGGCGGAGGGGTCGCTGAGGGCGTAAACTGCTCTTCCCAGCTAGTCCAGCGATCTTGAATTGAATCGCGGCTTGCTGGTGAATCATCCGCTGGCGGAGGAGGCGGAAAGCTCGAACGATTTGAGAGTGACGGCGGCACCGTTGAGCTGAAGTTCTGTTCAAAATCAAACCCCGAGGCCCCGGCCCCAAACTCCTGAGTTGCAGAGGGTGCGAATTGGGCCAGTTCTTGTGGGGTGAGTTCGACGACATGACTATCAAGGATGCGATCGCCCTGAGGGTCTTGGTTTAAGCCAATGAACGGGAGAGAGGCCGCCACGGCCCCATGAAGGCCAACGGAAATGGCGATCGCCAACAGGTTCGGCTCAAGCAGGCTGTGTCGTAGCCGTTGCCAGGGAGTCGATGGCCCCATGGTAGGGTGAGCCGGGGTGGAGTGAAGTTGGGACGCCTCAGACATACAGGTAATCGTTCAGGTAATCGTTGAGGAAAAATTAACTCAAAATGCTCAGGCCGACGAGGCTCCTCTCAAGCAGGAGCCGTCACCTGGATCATGAATGTTGGTAGTCTAGCAATTTTACGGAGTTGCGATCGCGAAATCGGTACAGTCCCCTAGCTGAGACCTTCTAGCCGAGACCTTAGATGGGATATTGGATCAGATATCAGGCCACTCGCTCTTGTGAACTCTGTTGACGACAAAACAGGGAATGGCAGAACATCCCCTGTTCCTCGATCTCGTCTGGGATCTGGTCTGTGTCAGCGACTGGCTAAGATACAGCCCGAACGAGGCGGTAACTCAAACGAGATCACGGTTCCGTCACTACGAAGACTCTGAGCCGTTGACATGTCTCCGTACTTTAACTCTAAACCTTTAGCTGTTGGAGATAGGGTTTCTAGGTTCAGTTGCTCCGGCTCATCTCCCGCATTCACGGCGACGATCGCATCGTCAGCCCCGGGAAGAGTGCGTACAAACGCATAGAGACTATCCTGAGCCAATAAAATCTCATAATGGCCGGTTCGTAGGGCCGGATATTGATGGCGCAAAGCGATCAGTTGACGATACATTTGATAAACATCTTGATTCCACTGTTGGGAATCGGGAAAGGTTTTACGACAATCGGGATCATGACCACCGTTTAGCCCCACTTCATCACCATAGTAGATACAGGGTGCGCCGGGAAAGGTCATCTTCAGCAGGGCCGCCAGCTTGAAACTAGGAATATCTTCGCTGGCCAGGGTCACCATACGTGGGGTATCGTGGCTATCGAGAAGATTGAGTTGAGCCAGTTGAATCTCCCAGGGATAGAGATCTAAGAGATCCTGAATTTTTTGTCCATACTCCTGGGCGTTGAGGGCGGGATAGGGGTCATAATCATGAAATTCGACGAATTCTCGGACGACGCGATCGCCGGCCACATAGGCGATCGTCGGTCCGGTAAACTCGTAGTTCATCACCGCATCAAACTGGGTTCCATCGAGCCATCGGACAGCATCTTTCCAGACTTCTCCAACGATATAAGCCTCAGGGTTCAGGGCCTTGATGCGATCGCGAAACTCGACCCAGAAACCGGGTGTTTTCACTTCAAACGGAACATCTAAGCGCCAACCGTCAATGCCCTGGCGAATCCAATGTTCGCCCACCTGCATGATATATTCGCGTACATCGGGGTTATCGTGGTTAAATTGGGGCAAAGCGCGATTGCCCACCCAACTGACGTAATTGGCTGGCAGCTCGCCGTCATAGGCGCTCAGGGGCCATTTTTCAATGCGAAACCAATCGAGCCAGGGAGAATGGGGGCCATTTTCGAGAATATCGTTAAAGAAGTAAAAGCCGCGACTGGCATGGTTAAATACACCATCAATGACGATCTTCATCTCTCGTTCATGGGCGCGATCGAGAAGGGCGGCAAAGGCATCATTTCCCCCTAAAATGGGGTCAATTTGATAGTAATCGTGGGTGTGATAGCGATGGTTACAGGCTGATTGAAAAATCGGGGTGAGATAAATGGCGGTAATCCCCAAATCTTGGAGATAGTCTAACTGATCAATGACCCCCCAGAGATTGCCTCCTTTATAGCCTTGGGGAGTGGGAGGATCACTCCAGGGTTCAAACTGGTTGGGATTTGTCGAGAGTTGTCCCGGATAATCGTCGCGTTTGGCGAAGCGATCGGGGAAGATTTGGTAGAATACGGCGTGCTTAACCCAATCTGGGGTTTGTACTTGCATGAGTTTTTTGTACGATCTGCTAGGGCTATCTTACCGGCATACTTTCTATCGTCCCATTTTGACACGCTCATTGAGGCGATCGCGGACCTCGATGACTATCCTCATCGGGCTAGTTTGTCTGGGATTGATGCTTTTCTCTGGCCCCGTTCTGGCTGAGGGGATAGACCCCCCATTGCTCACTGAGGCGGTCTTACAAGAACGTCTCAACGCTGTTTCTGTGGATGCAACTGTGGATGAAGAAGACGCCATCGTTGATTTAAGCCACTTCACCATTGATTTACGCCCCAGTCATCAACGAGACAACGGCGAACCCTTTGCCAACTACTTTTATCAGCAACTACAACCGCATTTAAGTCGAACGTATCCGGTTCCAGAACTCGACTTAAGTGAGTCTCACATTCAAGGGATTTTTAGGATTCAACCGTTGAGTTTAAATGTCCCGTTGTATGGACAACAGCTTTCACTTTTATTGTCAGAAGATGAGCGAACACAGCTCGAGCGCGATCGCCGCCGTCGCTCTCAGTTACAACAACTGGCAACCACCGTCTTATCAAATTCCCAAAACTCCAATCATCATGATTTCCAAGTTCGTATTTTTCGGGGTCAACTCAACCTGAAAAATACCCGTTTTTTGGGAAACGTCGATTGGAGCAACACCTTCTTTTTGAGTGGACTCAATGCCCAGGGAGCCATCTTTGAGAAATCCCTACAAAGTCCTGAATCTCGATTTAGTCAAACCTTTAATGTCAATCAAGCTCAATTTCTGGGCTCGGTTTCATTTCATAAAAGCATCTTTTTTACGGATTCCACTTGGACTAACGTGCAATTTCTAGGAGAACCCAACTTTACCGGAGCGACATTTGAGGGATCGGTCAATTTTCGCGCTAGTCGATTTAAGGCTCTCACTAAATTTGAAGGCAGCAAATTTAGTAAAACTGCGGATTTTTCGGGAACCACATGGCATAGTCGTGCCGATTTTGCGACAGCCAAGTTTGGGCAAGCACTTTATCTTACAAACGCCCTCATTCTTGACCGTTTCAGCTTTCGAGAAGCCCAATTTCTCGAAGCCGTGAATCTCCGAGAAGCGAGCTTTCAAAAAATACTGGATTTTAGTGACGCTCAGTTTAGCCAAAATGCCTATCTCAACATTTCCAACTTAACCTTTGACGCCAGTGACGCTCAACTGATGGGCAATCCTGGTAAAATTGGCAAGGTTTTATCGATTCCTACTTTACAGGGTAATGAAAACCTCTTGATTAATCTTGTCCGAAACTTTCGGGAATTAGAGCAAATTGAGGATGCCAATCAAGTTAACTATACGCGAGTTCTCTTGGTTCAGCGAGATTTATTTAAACGCGTGTTTGCTAGTAATCTTAACACGGCATCTCGCGAAACCTTACGACAAATCGGCTTTTCTCAAAGACAAATCGCCGAAATTGTACAGCATCGCCAAGACCAGTTATTTTCAAGCTTAAGTGAGCTATTAACCCTAGAAACCGTGTCTTTGGCGACCTACACCAACGTTCGCGATCGCCTGATTGCCGCGCCGGCCACAACATGGAAAGCGCGACTTTATCTTTGTGGTAAACTCCTTTTTGTGACTCTATTGTTGGCCTTAAGTCGCTATGGAACCAGCTTTGCCCTAATGATGGGAGTCGGTGCGATCGCCATCGCCTATTTTGGCTGCCTATTTTGGCTCATTGACCGCTATCGTCGCCACCGTCCTCAATCCCTTGTGCCGACGTGGTTTGAAATCACCTGTATGGGACTCACAACAGCCGTTATTTGTCTCATCGGAATACTAACTATCATCCAAAACTCCCCACAACCTTGGCTAACCTTCACCTGTTTAGGTGTCGTCATGTTTCCCATCCCCGGTCTATTGACAGTTCGCATATATCAGCAAGGACGCTACCATGACCTCATGGAGATCTCTTATTTCGTCGAAGATGGAGCCTTTCGGGAATTGCGCTTAATGGTCAGTCGTTTGCCGATTATGCCTCGCTTTCCCTTCTTCCGCGATCGCTTTGAACCCATTTTGAGCGATCGCCGTTGGGGATGGCTCAATTACTATGATTTCAGCCTCAACAATCTACTCAAATTTGGCTTTAACGATATCCGGCTGCGCGATCGACATATCCCCGGCTTAATTACCGCCTTAGCCTGGTATCAATGGGGACTCGGAATTTTATACATTAGTCTATTATTTTGGACATTATCCCGAACCATCCCCGGCTTAAACCTCTTTCTCTATCTCTAACCCAGAGCGAGACCGCAGATCACTCAGCCAAACTCAGCCAAACCCAATTCACCCAACATCAAGGCTAAATCATAACGAACACCACACCATGCTGCGAACCCTAATTTGGCATCGCCATAACCTACGACTGTGCGATCGCCGTGACCTTCAACAGCTTCAAACATCCCACGGCCAACTGATTCTCCTATACTGTTTTGACCCCCGCGAGTTTTCCACAACCGCCTTCGGCTTCCCCAAAACCGGAGCCTATCGTAGCCAATTTCTCCGGGAATCCGTCGCCAACTTACGGGAAAATCTACGTCAGCGAGGAAGTGACTTACTCATCCGCCAGGGGAAACCCGAACAGATTATTCCCGAACTCGTCAAAACCCTCAACATTGACCAAGTTTGCTTTGAAGCCGAAGTCACTCGGGAAGAACAACAGGTTGAACACGCACTGCGTCAGGCCTTACAACCCCTAGGAACTCACATCCAAACCCATTGGGGAGCCAGCCTATACCACCCGAGTCAGCTTCCCTTTGAGATTGAGCAACTTCCCGATGTCTTTACCCAATTCCGCAAGGCCGTCGAAAACTCGACCCCCATTTCCCCTCCCGCACCTGCCTTAGAGCGGTTCCCACCCCTTCCCGAGATAGACGTGGGAGAACTTCCTAGTTTAGCCAGCTTAGGTGTTGACTCACCCCAAACCGACTCACGGTCTGTTTTGGCGTTCCAAGGTGGCGAGTCCGCTGGGATGCAGCGATTACAAGACTATATCTGGAGAGGGGACTGTCTGCGCAACTATAAACTCACCCGTAACGGGATGTTGGGAGCTGACTATTCCTCCAAGTTCTCGCCGTGGTTAGCCTTGGGATGTCTCTCACCCCGCTCGATTGTGGCCGAAGTGCGGCGGTATGAACAGGAACGAGTGGCGAATCAGTCTACCTATTGGTTGGTGTTTGAACTGCTTTGGCGAGATTATTTTCGCTTTATGGCGGCCAAATATGGCGATCGCCTTTTCTATCGCTCTGGGTTACAAGGACGTCTGATTGACTGGCAACAGGATTGGCCCTTGTTTGACTCTTGGCGTTCAGGAATGACCGGATATCCCCTCGTCGATGCCAATATGCGAGAGTTAGCCGCCACCGGGTTTATGTCTAATCGCGGCCGACAAAATGTGGCGAGTTTCTTGACCAAAAATTTAGGGATTGATTGGCGGATGGGAGCCGAATGGTTTGAGTCTCTGTTAATTGATTATGATGTGTGCAGCAATTGGGGAAATTGGACCTATACCGCTGGTGTCGGCAATGATGCGCGAGGGTTCCGTTATTTTAATATCCCCAAACAGTCTCAGGATTATGACCCCAAAGGCGAGTATGTCAAACACTGGCTGCCGGAGTTGGCCGCTGTTCCCGGCGATCGCATTCATCAGATCTATCGTCTCAAGGCGGGAGAGTTAGGCAAATATGGGGTCAATCTTGGCGTCGATTATCCCCCACCCGTGGTGGATTTGGCGGACTCTTTAGCGGTGAATCAGCAGCGGTACGAGAGTGCGATCGCCTTGCACTAGCGCTCGACTCCTATGGCTTGCAAGCCAATTAGCCGCAAGGTATCTCCCTTGCGGCCGACGGCTGTATTAAACGTAAGAATTATAGAGATGTCTTCGAGAGCGAATAAGATGCACGCAGAGGTTAAAAACTTTCAAAAATTAAATCGAATGCACTAGCATTTCCATGGAGCCTTCGCTGAGGAGATTTAGGCAATGGCTTCGACCGCAGCCGGACTTTCGAACATTTTGAAGACGCGATCGAGTTGAGTTAACTCAAAAATAATGCGAATCGCGGGTGAGACGGCACAGAGGCCAAACTCGATGTTGATGTTTTGCGCCAGTTTCAAGGCTGAGACGAGTGCCATCAGTCCAGCACTATCGAGAGATTCAGTCTCTTTCATATCAACGAGAACCACAGGAGTCGTTCTAGCGGCCACCGCAGAGGTCAGTTGTTGACGGACTTGTTCCGCATTTGCGGCGTTGAGATGTCCGCTGAGGCGGACGACGGTTACGTTGGAGGCTTGGGTTGCGGTGTGCATGGCTATATCTGAATCCAAAAACTAATTTCGCTTGTATAGTCTCAAGGTAGAGCATCCGTTGGGCAAGGCGCTAGTGAAATGGGCCAAGTTTGCGGAATCTTTGTTTTTCTCCCCCCTTATGTAAAGATTTGGGAAAGTTGCCGGATTAAACCGTATCCATAACTACCAATTGAAACGGAGGTATGCCATACTGGGGGGCGATGACAGAATTTTAGACCTACCCACTTCTCAGGTTAATTTTTCAGTCTTAAGATGTCTGAATATGCAGTGACGCAGATCACTTACAAGCCGGGGTTGCGATCGCATAACGGCGTCAACTTTAGATGGATGATAAGAGTATAGAATTATCCGGATTATCATGAAAGCGTCAGCGGCAATCCGTCATCTTGTTGAAAAAGTCCTTTATATTAAACGGTTAACCCCCGATCTCGAAAATCAGATCAACGCCGAGTTAACACGAATGGGATATGTCTCAGATGTAGACTATGAGGCTCTCGAACTTCTGATGGAGCAAATGGACCGGGGAGTCATTCAACTGGTCTCGAACCCCTAACCCCCCGGCTATCCCGGTTTCTGTTACCGTTTCTGTTGGCGTCTGCGCGATCGCGGTGCGACCTACGCCGAAGACCTAAACGGCTTCAACAACGGCTTCAACGGTCATATGTTCAAGTTTTTAGAGATCTGATCCGAGTTTAACCCCGAGCATCAACCCTTCCCAAACGTTGAGACGTGCGAGAGTCGTTTCAGGGTGTTTCTACAACGCTCAACGTTAAGTTCTCAGAGTTTTCAGTCTGCTACACCCCCCAACCCCAGAGCCGATCGCATCGGTTCATGGGGGTTTTTGGCGGCCTTGAGGTTGACTTTGCGGCGATTGGGGGTCATCGAAGCCTTAAAATCGAGTCAGACCGCCGCCACCATCGTTGATGGTCATCTTACATTGCTCTATGACCCAAGATCTACAAGACCAAATCCTCTCCCTGCAACAGACCATCCAAACCCTCGAACAAGAACGTCGCGATTTAGCCGTTCATCCCGTACTTCCCCCCGAGGATGCACCTCCAGCGGCGATTGTCGAGGCTTACCGCGCTCAGGCCCGCGCCAGTGCTGAACAAGCGGCCGAGATTAAGGGGATTGACGATGCGATCGCCGCCTTGCAACTACAACTACGACAGAAACGGGCCTTGGTGGGCCATTACCGTGAGCATCAACGAGATCCCTTGCGCGAGGAAATCGAGCAAGCCAAAGCTAAAGCCGAACATTACGCCGAACGCATCAACGAACTCAGTGGGGAACTGATCGTGGAAGTGCGATCGCTCAAAGCGATCGCCGATCAACTCAGTCCCCTCTACTGGCAATATGAAGGGAAACCCTTTATCACCGGCTTTAAGCGGGTGACAGTTCCCCATGTTCGCTCCGATAGCACCGTCTGGAACGTGGTCAACCGGGTAGTTTAACACTCGAGTCAGACGGTTCACGTCAGGTCTATCCTGAAGATTGTCGGCAAATTTTCGACATTCGCGGCTCAAATGCGATACAACAAGATCCCGAGTTCCCGAGTCCGATCCCTCTTTGTCTATTCCATTTTGTCTATTCTCTGGGTCCAACCATGATCGAAGTCGAACAACTCCACAAACGCTATGGAACCACTCAAGCGATCCAAGATGTGAGTTTTTCCGTAGAGAAGGGGGAAATTCTCGGTTTTCTCGGTCCGAATGGGGCCGGAAAGACCACCACCATGCGAATCTTAACCGGATATCTCCCGGCCAGTTCCGGAACCGCTCGGATTGCGGGGTTTGATGTTCATGATCAGTCCCTCGATGTACGACGACGCATTGGTTATTTGCCCGAAAGCCCGCCGTTATACACGGAAATGACCGTTGAGGGGTTTTTGCACTTTGTGGCGCGGATTAAGGGCGTTTCAGCGGGCGATCGCCCCCAACGAGTGAACCAGTCTATCGAGCAATGTGGGTTGAGCGATCGCCGCAAAAGCCTGATCCGCAAACTCTCCAAAGGCTATCGTCAACGGGTGGGGATTGCTCAGGCGATCGTCCATGATCCACCGGTGATTATCCTCGATGAACCCACCGTTGGCCTCGATCCACGCCAAATTATCGAAGTGCGCAACCTGATCAAATCCCTAGCCGGAAATCACACCATCATCCTCTCGACTCATATTCTCCCGGAAGTGAGTATGACCTGTAGCCAGGTGGCGATCATCAATCGCGGCCAAATCGTCGCCACCGATCGCCTCGACAACCTCATGGAACATCTGACGGGGGGAACCTACTATGATGTCGAAGTCGGTGGCGGTGTTGATGGCGTCGAAACGGCGATTGGGTCCTATCTGGGTTATCTCCCTAACCTGCGATCGGTCGACCCGCTTCCCCGTCAGGATCTCCCCGAAGGACGGTATCGCTTCCGCATTACCGTCGCACCCGGTTCCGAACCCGGGTCCGATATTGCAGCGGCCATCCTGGAGGGAAAACTACAACTTCATGAAATGCGTCGCAGTCGCGCCAGTCTCGAAGATGTATTCTTGCAACTGACCACGGAAGAGAACATGGCCGAGGCGGCGATCGAGAACGAAACGCAACCTGACGCGAGTGATTCTGAGGCGAGTGACCCTGAAGCGAGTGACCCTGACGAGAGACCAGCCGAAGAAGTAGATTCCAACCCCGATGACTCCCCCGAGTCGAAACCCTCCTCCGAGAACTAACCTCGTTCTCCTCAACCTTGTCCCTCCTCTAATCTCCTATCTCGAATGCGCCTAATTTTTGCGAATATCATTGCCATTTATCGTAAAGAACTTCAGAGTTACTTTGCTTCGCCTCTCGCCATGGCGATCGCCGGCATTTTCTGGTTAATTTCCGGCTTTTTTTATGTCACCATTCTCCTCGATCCACAACGGGGAATCCTCGCCCAAGTTGCCGCTCAAGCTGCCGTCCAGCAAGAGTTAGGAACGCCCCGTCCTCCCCTAGATGTCCCCTATGAATTTCTACAGTTTTTCTTAGGAACGGTAGCCTCCTTATCTTTATTTATTCTCCCCATGTTATCCATGGGACTTTATGCCGAAGAACGAAAACAGGGAACCTTAGAACTATTAGCCACCTCGCCCGTGTACAACTGGACAGTTGCCACCGGAAAACTGTTGGGGGTTGTGACGTTTTATATCACCATGATTGCCCCCTTACTTCTCTACGAAGCCATCACCTTTAGCGTCGCAGAACCCGCCTTTCCCGCCACAATTCCCCTACTCGGACATTTAGGCTTAATCCTGCTTGCCGCCAGTGTTTTATCTTTGGGAATGTTTATCTCGTCCTTAACTGATAGCACGATTCTTTCGGCAATTCTGACCTTTGCTTTGGTCTTATTTTTATGGATTGTCAACCTCATTGCTGCTAATATCTCAGGTCCCGTCGGCGAGGCTCTGGCTCATTTGTCAATTTTGGAGAACTATAGCAACTTAATTCAAGGAGTGGTTGATATCAGTAGTTTAGTGCTGTTTGCCAGTTATATCTTTTTGGGAATTTTCCTAACAGCCCAATCGATTGAAACCTTACGTTTCCAACAAAACTAACACTCTGATCTTGCTTTTTTAGCCATTATGGTCAACATTCTTAAAAAATACTGGAATATTTTGTTATGGCTCGGCTTATTTCTAAGCGTAGCCGGACTCACCAGCGGTGCAGTCACTGGAATTTGGAGTCCAATGGCGGCTTCACTGATCGTCGCAGGAGTCATCCTTTTAGGAATTTGGCTCATCTACCTGGGTGTATTTCAGAGAGGGTTTTGGGCGCGGCGATCGACTGAGGCGGGAACCAACGCTCTTTTGGCAACAGCGGCGGTTCTTTTAATTCTCGTTTTGATGAATTTCTTGGCCCTTCGCGCTGGGGTTCGTTTTGACATCACGGAAACTCAACGGTTTACTCTAGCACCGCAAACCCAAACCTTAATTCGCACTTTAGAGGATCCCGTGAAGGTGTGGGTGTTTTCCTCGCAACCCAATGAGAGAACGGTGGATTTGTTGGAGAACTATCGCCGTCTTGCCCCCGATCGCTTCGAGTATGAATGGGTTAACCCTCAAGCCAATCCCGGATTGGTTCAGACCTTTGAGGTCACGTCCGTGGGAGATGTCTTTCTCGAAGTGGGTGACCAGCGTCAATATGTGACCACCCTGGACTTAGAACCTCTGACTGAAGCCCAATTGACTCGTAGTGTAGCCCAATTACAAGGGGGCGATCGCCTGACGGTGTATATGCTACAAGGCCATGGAGAACCGGCGGTTTTGGCCGATGGAGAAGAGTCCATTTCCCGAGCGGTGCGAGCCTTGGAAGAAAATGCAGCGGTGGTGAACGGACTCAATCTCATCGAACGAGGACGAGTTCCCGAAGATGCGGATGTTGTGACCATGATTGGCCCCACCAGTGGCCTATTCGAGCCGGAACTTGAGGCGTTGAATGACTATTTCGATGAGGGTGGCTCGGTGTTGGTGTTAGTGGACCCCAATACTAACCCAGGTTTGGAAGACTGGTTGGCCGCTTGGGGGATTCGGCTCGATGAACGGATTGCGATCGATCCCGATCGCTGGGTTCAAGGGTTTGGCCCAGCGGCTCCCCTCGTCCTCGACTATGGAACTCATCCCATTACAGAGGACTTTGACCGCAATTACACCATTTTTCCAGTGGCTCGTCCCCTGGAGTATGACCCGATAGACGGGGTAGAGATGACTCCTTTGTTGTTCACCAGTGACGCCAGTTGGGCCGAAGCCACTCTCGAAGAAGGACCGGATTGGCAATTTAATGCTGAAAGCGATCGCCCTGGACCCCTCGTTTTGGGGGTGGCGGCTCGTCGAGAGATGTCTCAATCGGATGAGTCAGCCGAGGTAACGGAACCCACTGACTCTCAAGAGGAACCGGAGGAGACGGAGGAATCGCAAGATAATGCAGAAACTCCCGCAGAAACTCCCGTAGAGACTCCTGAAGATGCAGAAACGGCTGGAGAGACGGCTGAGAATGCAGAAACGACTGAGGAGACTCCCGAGGATGTAGAAACTCCTGAGAATGTAGAAACGACTGAGGAGACTCCCGAAAATGCAGAAACCCCCGAAAATGCAGAAACGACTGAGGAGACTCCCGAAGATGCAGAACCCCCCGTAGAAACGACTGAAGAGGTCGAAACCACTGAGGAAACATCTCAAGAAACTCGTGAAGCGCGTTTAGTGGTTGTCGGGGATTCTGATTTTATGACCAATGCCTTTTTTGACGGACAATTAAACAGTGACTTCTTCCTCAATAGTATCTCTTGGCTCAGTGATGCAGACAGCGGCGACAGCCTAACCATTCGCCCTCGGGAGGTGGTCGATCGCAATATCATCATGACCCCACGAATTGCCCGATTATTGAGTTGGACTGCCTTAGTCACCTTCCCGGTGATTGGCTTTGCAACCAGTGCGGTGTTGTGGTGGACTCGCCGTTAACAAGGAGTCGGGTGGGCAATATCTTGCTCATCCGACGATAAATCTAAGAGTTATAACTCCAACACAGAACGAGCTTTAGCGACAATTTCTTTGGGACGAAATGGCTTGGTCATATAAAAATCAGCCCCCATCGCCAAGCCTTCTTCTTTCTCAACCTCTTGTCCTTTAGCGGTTAACATAACGATATAAATATCAGTCTGATTCCAGTCTTGCTTAATCGTCTTACAGACTTCCAAACCGTTCTTTTTGGGCATCATCACATCTAAAAAAATCAGATTGGGATGTTCCTTTTGTACGACCTCTAAGGCTTCAAGTCCATGACTCGCGATGAGTAGCTCAACGCCGTCATCTTCTAAATCTTCCAGAGCTTGTTCTAATAAAATCCTAATATTGGGTTCGTCGTCCACAATCAAAATTTTCAAACACATAGTATATAATCAATCGTCGCTCTAAGGGTGTCTGCTGTTGAGAGTTTTTATGAGTTGTGTGGGTGGCGGTTTTGCGAGATAGCTAAGATTAGAGGCGTCCACCACCATAACACCCAAGACGAGGATTTGTCAGCGATCGCCACTACCGTTCCAAGTCTCCAAGTAGTACAAAAACCAGATGTTCGAGGCCTTTTTCAAACCGCAATGCTTGAACCACCTCATGTTCTTGCAAAAATTCAGAATCAATCGCGATAATATCCGGTCGTAAGTTCATGGCTTGATCAACACATTCCTGTTCATTTGAAGCCGCTGAAACCGTATATCCTTGAGAGGTTAGGATTTCAGAAATGATTTTAAGGCTTGATGCGTCATGATCAACTACTAAAACCTTTTTGTGAGATGAGTCTTGGCAGAGTAGTGAGCCAACTTCCTTGAGAAACCCTTGACGATCAATGGGTTTTTTCAGATAGCGATCAACCCCAGATCGATAGCCTCGTTCGCGATCTTCAACGATAGAGAGAACCAAAATAGGAATCTCCATGGTTTGGGGTTCATTTTTCAACACGGCGGCTACATCAAAGCCATCAATATAGGGCATCATGACATCGAGGACAATTAAATCAGGCCGCGATCGCTTCACCTCCATAATTGCCTCTACTCCATCTTTAGCCAGGCGAACCTGATACCCTTGAGCCTCCAGAGACTGGCGTAATAACTCTCGTACATGTTCATCATCATCAACCACTAAAATCGTCTTCCCGAGGGTATCTGTCAACGGGGATAGGGTTGTTTGCTCATGAACAGCCACATGATCTTCGAGTTGCTGCATCAGGGGAACTAACCCCAGTTGTCGTGCAACTTCAGGGGTTTGACTTAACTTGGATGGCGCTCTTCCTTCCTTGAAGCCTTCAACAGGTAACGTAAAGGTAAAACAACTCCCTTTCCCTAACTCACTCTCAACCCCAATCTGCCCTCCATGATGTTCTAAAATTTGCTTGCAAATCGGCAACCCCAACCCTGTTCCTTTGGGTTTATCCGTGAGGGTTTCTCCGACTTGTTTAAACTTCTCGAACACTTTCGGTAAGTCTTCTGACGCAATGCCGATGCCGGTATCTTGAACTTGAACCTGAATTTGGGCGTTTTCATAGGAGGCGCGACAGATAATGTCTCCGGCTTCGGTAAATTTAACGGCATTGGAGAGCAAGTTGATGACCACTTGAATTAAGCGATCGCGATCGCCGACAATGGGAGGTAACTGGTCAGGAAACTCCGTGATGAGTCGCAGATTGTCTCGCTCAAAGAGGGAGGAACTCGCCGCGATCGCCTGTTCTAACACCTCCAACACGGATAGGGGATCTTGATCCCATTCGACTTTCCCCGCCTCCATTTTGGCGATATCCAAAACATCATTAATCAGAGTCGTGAGCCGTTCAGCTTCCGAGACAATAATATTAAGGTTTTGCCGTACCCGTTCTTGATGACGCTGAGCCTTGCGATCGCCTTGAGGTAATAGAGGAAACACTTTGTCTTCTAATTTCTCTAAAACAATAGAAGCAAAACCTAACACCGAGGTTAAAGGAGTCCGCAGTTCATGAGACACCGTAGCGATGAAATCGGTTTTCATGCGATCGACTTCTTTCTCTAGGGTCACATCACGAATCAGAACTACTGAACCAATATAAACTTTCTCCAACTCTCCTGGAATAGTTTCCCAAACCCTTGTGGCCAGAGCCTGACCGATGCGTTTTCCCCGTAACGGAACCTCAGCGGTAGCAGCTTGGTGATTGGAGCGATCCTGTAAGTTTTGCAGTAAGTCATCGATCTCCATTAACCCCAACTCCTCACAGGTACAGCCAATGACTTCACCAGTTTTGAGGTTAAACATTCGCCGTAAAACAGGGTTAAAGCGAGTAATGCGGCCAGCGGTATCAGTGACCAAAAGGCCATCCGCCAGGTTATCTAAGATGGCGTTGAGATCCCCGAGGGCCTGTTTGAGAGCTTCTTCAGCGCGTTTACGTTCGCTGATGTTCATCCCGGCCCCCCGATAGCCGATGAGTTGACCCTGGTCATCAAAACGGGGGATTCCCGTTGCTGCAATCCAGGCGACCTCTCCTTGTTCGGTGACACTACGATATTCAACGTGAAAGGATTCTTGACGTTCGACCGTCGCTGTGAAGTTCTCACGTAACCCATCGAGGTCTTTCTCATAAATGAAATCAAAGGCATTACGGCCGAGGAGATGCTCATGGTGATACCCTAAGACCGCGAGCGATCGCTCACTGACATGGGTATAGTGTCCCTGCACATCGGTTTCCCAGAGATATTCTCCCACCGCTTCGGAGACATCGCGAAATCGCTGTTCGCTCGCTTTTAAGCTAAGTTCCGAGGCCCGGCGATCGCGGACATCCCGAGCGATGGCGGCTAACCCGATGGGTTCTTGAGTCTCGGGAGCGTAGGTCACGAAGATGGTGTAATCCAAGGGGATCGCCTCATGGGTGAGCATATGGCGAAAGTTCACTTCCCCCCGCCAAGAGCCACTTTCTTCGATCGCCCGAAAGATTGTCTCTTGTACCCATGGATAATCGTCAGGGAAGAAAAAGTCGGCGATGGTGTAGTCTCGTAATTTAGGTTTGGCTCGATCCTGTTCAGAGTCATCGTCGTCGGCCAGGCCCACCAGGCGGCGTCCTGCTAAATTGACGTATTGAGGAACCCCCTCAAAGGTAGCAATACCAATAAAGTCCTGACTATTCTCAATAATTGAGACTAAGGACTGTAGTTCTCGTTCAGATTCTTTGCGTTGGGTGATTTCGTTAATCCAGCCAAACCAAATAATCGAGCCATCGGCTTGATATTCTGGTTGCGATCGCCCTTCAATCCATTTCAAGCGTCCCGACGGGGTAATCATACGTCCTTCCCAAACCCAAGGGTCACCGGTGTCAACGGAGGCTTGGATTGAGGTTTCAAGGGTTGAACGATCTTCGGGATGAGTTAATTCAAAAACAATGGAGATATCCTCTTCAATGAGATCACTAGAAACCTCAAAAAACGCTTCTGCACTCGGAGACATATAGGGAAAACTCAACTGTCCTTGGGCATCTCGCTTAAACTGATACAGTGCACCTGGGGCGTTTTCGGCAATTTTTTGCAGTTGCTGTCGATTTTCTTCTTGCAAGGTCTGAAATAGCTCGATATGCTGAATCGCCATATCCAAATGGGAGGCTACTTCTCGGACAAATTCAATATCTTGTCGCGTCCAGTTTCGTGGTCCACGACAGTGATGAATACAGAGTAGTCCCCAGAGTTGCTGCTGTTTAATTAACGGAACAACCAGGTTCGCGCGAACTTGGAAACGCCGTAAAATGTCTCGGTGACATTCACTAATTTCGGCGACGTCAATATCGGCAACTGCATAGACTTTTCCTTGTTGATAAAGGCTTGTATAATTTTCACCAAAGCAGCGATCGCGTACTTTTTGAACCATGACTGAGGGATATCCCTCTTTCACATTTTCCGCAATAAACGTTCCTATTTCGTGATTTGAGTTTGCTGCAAACTCAAAAACGCCTACACGATCCGCATCAAGAAGATTACAAATTTCTTGAACCGTGGTTTGAAAGATTGTATCGAGGTTGAGGGTAGCACGGATATGACGAATAACATTCGAAAGTGCTGTTTGGCGAGCCAAGTAAGTCTCTTCTAAGTCAGTGATTTTCTGACGAAGCTGTGCGATTTCTGGATTAGGATCATGGCGTAACTGGGACATCTCAGGTTTGAGTAAATAGGGGTTAGTGTTTGTTTTACAAAAAATGCAACCTGATGCAAGACTCGAAATCAAAGGGTATGAAACTGAGCCAATAAAGCCTTAATTCGGAGGTGGATGCTTGAGCAATGGAGAATCGATTAAAACTCGATATAATTTGAGTAGAATTGGAATTGAGGTAAACATATCATGAATATCATTGGCAGTCATGGCCTGTACATTTGGATTTTCGAGGCTTAATTGTTCAATCAAGGTTTGATAGTCATCAAATAAATGAATTGGGGATGAATCTAACGCATACTTTGAACGTAGTTGAGGTTGAAAATTGTATTCCTCGGCTGAGGTTGGGGAAGAATCCCCGAGATCCGGCCGAAGAGGAATCCAGATACTAAATCGAGTTCCACCGCCGGGACGAGAGTCACAGAGGAGTCGCCCATGATGTTTATCAACAACCACCTGACGGCTGATAGCTAGTCCTAATCCTGTTCCTTTTCCTAAGGCTTTGGTGGTAAAAAAGGGATCATAGATTTGCGATCGCACTTCGTCACGAATTCCTGGTCCATTATCAGCAATTTCTACGACAGCCCAACGATTTTCTTGCAGTTGGGTGCGAATCCATAGGGTAGGCTGCTCGATTTGAGTCTCTTCCATAGCGTCAATGGCGTTGGCTACGGTATTAATAAAGACTTGGTTGAGTTGTCCGGCGTAGCACTCGATATCGGGTAAGTCTTGATAGTCGCGGTGAATCGTGACTTCTGGGCGATCGCCTTTGGCTTTGATACGATGGTTAAGGATGAGCAGGGTACTATTTAAACCCACGTGGATATTCGCAAGTTGGGGGCGATCGCGGTCAATTCTAGAAAAGTTTTTCAAGGACAAAACAATTTCCTGAATTCGCTCAATTCCCATTTTCATCGAGGCAATGAGTTGAGGTAAATCTTTTTCTAAGAATTCTAAATCGATGTCTTCAATCAACTCATCAATCTCAGAGTTAGCCTGAGGATACTGTTGACGATACCGCTCAATCAACTCTAATAAATCTTCTGTATAAGTTTGAGCATGAGTGAGGTTGCCATTAATGAAATTAACAGGATTGTTAATTTCGTGGGCAATTCCAGCTACCATTTGACCGAGACTGGACATCTTTTCACTCTGAACCAGTTGAGCTTGAGCCTGTTGTAACTCTTCGAGAGTATCTTGTAACTGTTGTGCCTGTTTTTGGGCACTCAGGGCCGTGTGGCGACTTTCTTGGTAGAGTAAGGCTTTATCGATAGCGATGGCCGTTTGTACGGCAAACAGCGTTAATAACTTTAGGTGTTCGGCAGTATAGGCAATGCCTTGTTCATGAACAACCACCATCAGGCCGATGCTGCGGGATTGAACGCTGAGGGGAACGCATAGGAGAGAGGCGATAGACTCGTCGCAGCAGGTGGCGCGGCGATCGCTGGGGAGATTATTAATAATCTCTCCCTGATCTTGCTCTAAGATACTCCCTAAAATACTCTGATTTAAAGGGAGTGGATCGGGCCAAGGTAAGGGACAGCCGTCTTGAGATAATCGGTGTAAGACGTCCGGCGAGTCATCTAATAGCCAAATTGCCGAACTGGTGCAGGGTAACGTATTGGAAACTTCTCGCAAAACCAGTTGTGAGAGTTGACTTAAGTCTAGGCTGGTGGTGACTTGCGTGGAAATCTCATAAAAGAGGTCAATTTCCTGATAGCGTTCTAGCAATTCTCGGGCCAGAGAGGTTTTTTCACTCTGTTGACGTGCCAGGCAAGTTATGACTTGATGAATCAGAGTCATCTCTCCATGGCTGTATATCCACCCTAAAGTCTGACCGTTTACGTCAATTGCCTTAGAGATCAAGGATGAATCTAATTCAGAATCAGATATTTCATTGGGATATTTATTGACATTAAAGCCGAAATGTGATACCGAGCCAGATTGATCTAAGGCTTGAGTCGTAAAGACCGTTTTTTGTCGGGCATCTTGAATGAAAAACTCGACATTAAGCTGACAACTGAGCTGGTGCAGGGTTGCCTGAATATCAGTTTGACTGAAAAGTTTTTGCAGCAGCGATCGGCTCATAGAACAGGCTTGGCAATGGCGTTAGAACAAGAAGATTAAACTTGATAACAGGTTAAACTATCTGTAACGAAACCTGCTGTCATTATGATAAACCGGTTTTCGGTTCCTGGGTAGGGATTTAACTGAACTCGATCAAACCTGTAACAAAGTGTGATAGAACTTGACAGGGGTACTACAAGAGTTGTAACCATGACGCGCGCCGTTGCCCAAAAACACGACATCAATCAAGAGTTTGGACTCATTGCGGATTTTGATGGACCGATCGCCGATGTCTCGGAACGCTATTATCGGG
This sequence comes from Phormidium willei BDU 130791, assembly GCA_001637315.1. GTDB lineage: Bacteria > Cyanobacteriota > Cyanobacteriia > Cyanobacteriales > Geitlerinemataceae > Sodalinema > Sodalinema willei. The sequence goes on from LSZA01000002.1 coordinate 56,085, forward strand.
TCTATCACGAATGTTTGGATCGGATGCAGGGGGATGAGACTTCTGTTGAACGCTTCTCAAAGTCAGAATTTTGGGCTCTCAAACGCGCTCGGGTTCCTGAACGCACGATTGGGGAACGTTCTGGTTTAACGCCGGAACAGGCCCGCGAGTTTGCGGCCTTGCGCCGTCAGTTGGTGCATAGTCAGCCCTATTTGAAGTATGACCAACTCATCCCTGGGGCGATCGCGGCGTTAGAACGCGCCCAGGAGGCGGGAATTGAGCTCACCCTGATGACGATGCGACGGGAACGAGAATTGGCCGAGGCCTTGTCTCGCTTTGATGTGGGGCGATTTTTCCCCAAGGAACGTCGCTATTGTATGGGCGATGATGCGGTCAAAACGGCGGATACGAAGGATAAACCCCGGTTGATGGCCCGGGCCATGAAGGAACTTCCCTCCTATCAAACCCTGTGGATGGTGGGTGATACCGAAGCCGATGCGATCTCGGCGGCCAGCCAGGGAATTGGCTTTATTGGGGTTCTCTCGGGAATCCGCGATCGCCCCTCCCTGGCCGCTCACAATCCCCAGAAGATTGTCAAAACTCTCAGTGATGCGGTAGATTTCCTCCTCACATCCTCCATGGCCCATCGCTAACAAAAAGACAAGAGGGGTCGAGGCCCCTCTTGTCTTTTTGGTCATACCAACTAGGACGAACTGAAACCCTTAAAACTTTCTTGTTCGGGGATTTGTTTTTAGATCCTTGTCCATTTTTAAGTGTCTTATTTCCGGGTCCGTCAGGCCGGTCACTTAACGTAAATAGCTCGATGTGAGCCAAAGGACAAAGAACGTCAGCCAAGCGGCGATGATTTCTGAGTCAAGTTGGGAACCGAGGACCGTCGCTAACTGGCCACCGAGGAGAATACCGACGACAATCGCCACGAGGGTAAACACCACCGCCCGTCCAAACCGCTTTTCCTTGCGATTGAGGAAATATAAACTAGCCCCAGCACCGAGTGCCAACGTCACCGGGACATAACTAGCACTAATCGCACTGGCCACACTCAAGGCGGCAAAGATACCCGCCGGAAGCAGAACATCTCCTTGGCTGGGGGTGTCAATGGCCCCTTGTAGCCAATCTGGCATTCGCGTCGAGGGTGGATCGGGGAGGGTTTTCGGTGCTTGAGACACCATGCGTTCAGGAAAGCGGATGCCTTCGGGAACTTTAATTTTACCCTCCTGACGTAATCGCAACCGATCCATAAGGACGGCATCGTAAGCCATTTCGATGCGCTCGACCGCCTGGCGATCGCCACCCTGATCGATCAACCGGCTACGGGCCGCTTGAATTTCGTCGAACGAAGCGTCTTCAGTGACTCCGAGCTGCTCATAAGGACTCTGGTCGCTCATTGCCCAAATTATTAAAACGTGTCTATCCACTCTATAGCTTAGCTTGAGTCTTGCGGTTTCGACAGACTTCGGCATAAGTTTCTTTGCGCCTTGAGCGGCGACTGAGGAATTTGAGGCGAGATGGATTCCCTTAAGTCCCCCATCTGCACTCTCTTGAGCGATTGGCTTCGGGGTGCACGCGATGGCGATCGCCCCAAAATTACTCCAGCGTATTGTTGCCCGGGTCAGGGTTTAGTACAATGTACTGAAACTTCCTTTAACCCCTCTTAACCGTCTGTATCAGGATACGGTGTCAGGGGATAGGTCTTGATTGTTCATCCCAAAGTACGTTCCTCAGTCATGGCTCGAACTAAACCTCCCTCTAATAAAGTCTTAACCATCCGTCTGCCGGTGGGAGAACTCGAACGACTCGAGGAGTATTGCTTAAAACGGGGGAAAACGAAAACTGATGTCTTGCGCGAGATGATTCGTAAATTGCGGGTCTAGGGGCTTGACAAAATGCACAAAATATGCAAAAAGATATAGGCGAGTTAATCATCCGGGGGGTCAAGAGCGGCGAGAACCGCTTTCGGATGTAACTTGTCCTTAAACCAGACGATGGGAACCGAGACATCCTGAAGATTCACCCCAGCCTTAACCAAGTTTAGCCGTTCGGAGACAGCTAACAGAAGCGGGCGATCGCTCCCCTGGCGGACTTGAGAAAACTTCTTACGGAGATACTCGGGTCGCCAATAGCCGACAATTTCGAGCAGGATTTCCCGGCCATCGGGATGAATCAGTCGGAAATCGGGAACCATGACACTTCCAGGAATGGGGATTAAATCCACCTCCCTCTCCAACAGCCAAGGCGTATCGAGTTTGTCCCAGCGTTCAGCAAAAGATTGCTCCAACATCGAATCATAGGCTTTCCCGGCCGGGTAATGACTCACCAGTCCGCAATCAGAATCGAGGCTGAACTGACCTTGAACCGTTCGGCCCGCGCGAGGGTCTCGTTGTTGTAGAGTGGCCTTGAGACTCCAGCGACTGACATGAAGCAAGGCCGGCAGAAGTTTGGCGATGGCCAAGCCGTAGCGGGTACTGGGTTTAAATAAGCTAGTGGGGCCGTCAATGGTAATCGTAAAGCCACAATCGGCATCCCCTTCAATGTAAAACATCAAACTAAAGAGTTTGAGATAACGAAACAGGAGTTTATATTGGCCGGGGACATTGCGATGGGCCTGAATCGTGATATCACTGGCTCGGTAGAAGATGCCCTGAACTTGCGATAAATTATAGTGATGTAATAGGGCCTGAGGATCTGGGGCGTTAAATTCCGTCAGACGGCGGTTTTCCTGTAAATCAGCATAAAGTCCCTCGACTATGGCGGTGATAGACACCTCTCGTTCGAGTTCCTGCGTGAGTTCCCGGGCCACGATGTCCAGCGTTTTGAGGGTATGGTCCGGTTTAGGGACCCGTTGCGCGGCGGCGGTAAAGACTCGCGATCGCAACTCCATCGGATCTAAGGGACTGACAATCTCAAACGTACAATAGCGCCCTTTGAGCAGATGAGCCAACCCCCGCCGCAACCGATAATCAGGTCGATCGCCTTCAAACTCCTTCAAGCGGCGATCGAGATCTCCCTGAGTCTGATCACGAGACGCTTCAAATAGAGTAATCGCCGCCTCAGCTAACCTAACATGAGGTGGATCAAGGGGGAGTCGTTTGGGAATGATCGTTTCACCCCGGCGGCGATGGCTGAGTAAATCAGTCGGTAACATCAAGACCCATCCCCAACCAACCAGAACCGACCCGTTTTGGGGTTGGCCGAGGCTTGAATCTCTTGTCTATGATCAAAGTTGATGCCATCATCGTCTCTTGCATAATCTGTCAACACTCAGTTGTCAACACTCAGTTGTCAACACTCGGTTTTGGAGTCTTTGTCGATGTCTAATCTGCGATCGCGTGTCTACTCAAACCTTATTCTCTCACCGCTCGTGCTGTTGGCCAACGGATTGTGGCTATCCCCACCCCCCACCTTGGCCCAAGACATCCCCCTCGCACAACGGCAACCCCACGAACAGCGACAACAGCAGCGACGCCAACGATTACGAGAGGGAAACGAACGCCTGGCGAATCAAGACTACGAAGCCGCCGAAGCCATTTTTCGGGAACTCTTGCAAGACTATCCCCAAGATTCTCTACTGCGTTATAAACTCGGAGATGTCCTCTCGGCCCAATATCGCTACGAAGAAGCCAGTCAGGCCTATGAAGCGGCCATTCAACTCAATGAAGATCATGCCTTAGCCTATAACGCCTTGGGTAATTTGCGGGCCAATCAAGGACGACTCAACGAAGCCGTCTCTCTCTATGAACAGGCCTTAGAAATTAACAATACCTATGTCGAGGCGATGCAGAATTTAGGTCGCGTCTTGGCCCAACTCGAACGATTTGCAGCCGCGTCACAGGTGTTGTCGGACGCCTTAGCGATATGGCTTGAACGGGATGAAATCTGGAAAGCCCTAGAAGTTGCTAAACTTTTGGAACAGGTCAACGCGCGTCGTGGACTGGTTTAACTGAGATTGAGTCAACCGTGAGAATTCCTCTTGAGCAACCCAGGAATGGGTCTGGCCTTCTCGGCTGGGGCCTACTAACCGCTGTGGTGATTATGGCCTCGGCCTTGATGGGGGCCATCGCCGCGTTAGTGGTTCCCGCCTCTCCGCTGGTGCAATCGAGTGGCCGAGACAATCAGCAACAGGGACAGTTTGGCTATGAATTAACACGTCCGGTGAACCTGTTGCTGTTGGGAGTCGATCGCGATCCTCAATTAGCCGATGACTCCCCTGATTTGTTGGACGGCCGTAGTGATACGATTTTGGCGGTACGGGTCGATACGGCGGGCCAGCGAGTCAATGTTCTCTCAATTCCTCGGGATACGGAGGTGGATTTAGGAGAGTTCGGTTGGGGGAAACTCAATGAAGCCAATTATCTCGGTGGGGTGGCGTTGATGCAGGCCACGGTTGAGACGTTGCTGAATGAGGTTGAGTTTGATCGCTATCTGCGGCTGAATACCCAGGGATTAGTGGAGTTGGTGGATTTAGTGGGGGGAGTCGAGGTGTGGGTTCCCTATCCCATGGTCTATCGCGATCGCACTCAAGAGTTGACCATTGAACTCGATGCAGGTTGGCAACGGTTGACGGGAGAGATGGCCCAGCAGTTTAGTCGCTATCGTCAAGGTCCTTATGGGGATATTGGTCGAGTGCAACGACAGCAGATGCTTTTACAGGCGTTGCGCGATCGCCTCACAAGTCCAACGGTCTTTCCTCGCATTCCGGCGATACTGCGAATTCTGCAAAACCATATTGATACGAATCTCAGTCTTCCCGAAATGTTGGCGTTAGGGAGTTTTGTACTCGAGATTGATCGCGAGGCGTTGCGTATGGCCTTGCTTCCTGGAGAGTTTCGGGATGGCCAGGATAGCGGGACGAGTTATTGGAGAGTCGATGAGGCGGCTGGCGATCGCGTTGTCGAGCAATTTTTCCAATCGTCAGACTCGGATGAGTTTATTGATGATGTTCGCCGGCAAACGGCCTTTGGTCGCCGCAACTCTCCCGATGGCGATGACCCCGATGCGAACCATCCCCTTCCTGTCCAACCTCGCATTGCCCTACAAAACGCCACCACTGATCCTGAAGCCGTCCAATGGATGATGGCCTATCTGGAGGAGTTGGGCTATGACGAGATTTACGTCAGCGACGACTGGGGGACGGTTCATCGCCAAACCCGCATTATTGTCCAGTCGGGTGATTATACAGCGGCGGAACGGTTGCGATCGCAGTTGGGGTTCGCTGACCTTGAACCCCTCTCAACAGGGGATATTGCTTCGGATTTGACGATTCGTATTGGTTTGGATGTGGAACGGTTGTTGCGAGAGTGAACCGGGAATCGGCAGGATGTTTGGCATTTGGCCCGGGGCGATCGCGAATCCGGATTAAATCTGGGGTTCCTAGAAAAGATAACTAGGTTAATTATGGCCCCCTATCGCTATGGATCGTTCTCAAGACCCTTATCCATCCCAGTCTACCCACAGTGGTTCCTCGGGGAATCCGGGAAACCCTGGCGATCGCCGCCGGGGAGAGATTGAACAGCAACTGTTGCAATCGAGGACCTATCAAATCGCCTTAAATGGCTTAAAAGAGATGTTTGGCGATGCGGGGTATGCGGCCCAGATGCTGATGCACGAGGTGACTCGCGAGGCCATTGACCTGGCGCTACAACATCCAGTTCAGATGGGGGATGGATCGATGGCCCCGCCCATTTCTCAACCGATTTCTCGGCAGACCTCTCCATCGCCTCGCGATCGCTATCTCTATCGACTCGGCCAATATCTACGGGCGCAACGATGCCGACAACAGATCTCGTTGGTGCAACTCCATCATCAGACGCGGATTCCCATCAGTCACCTGCACGCCTTGGAATCGGGTCATATTTCCCAGTATCCTCAAAGTCCAACCTATCTCAGAGGAACGCTGCATCTGTGGGCGACGGCGTTGGGACTCAAGGCCGATGCGATCGTGGCCAAGATACCATCACCACCGCGACCAACGCCCACGCCACCGCCTCTCCCACCTCGTCCGCCGGTTTTGACGGCACCTCACCCCTCACCGGCAACCTCACCGACGACATTTGTGTATCCCAGGTGGTGGCGATCGCTGGCCTGCGGAATGCCTCTACTCGCCACGATCGCCCTGGCTTTAGGGGTAGCCAACCGTCCGACGACGTCACCGCCTACCGATGATGTCCCGGAACCCGATTGGCCCAATCCTGGAGTTCGAACGCCCCAACGAGCTGATGAAAAGTCACTTGGGAGCGATCGCCCGGAGATCATGGCCCCGGAACCTCTCCTGCAACGGCGTAATTAACTTGATTTGAGAGTATGCACCAGTCGTAACAGCCACAGGGAGCAACTTAGGGCAACGAAATGGGCAAACAGGCTATTGGTATTCGCCAAAACCACAAAGATATCAATCGGTTGCACCAAACGACTTAACGCCGCCGGCGAAAACTGCACCCCCTCGGAACTCAAGACTTTCACCATCAACAGGCCCGTGATGATTTGGGCGGCGATGAGGTTGAACAACATCCCCACTAGGTTGATCATCACTCCAGTTTGGAGAGATCCGACGGTCTGCGATCGCGTCGGCCGCAACGAAGCATCGGGAATCGCCAAACGCTTCGCAATCTGGGTATAGCGCAAGGCCCAATACATCCCAATGGCCAAAGCCACTAAGCCGGTGATGGCAAAGAACAACCCCGGCCCTTCCTCGGGACTGAGGGTATTCGCCTCCCCAGTATTCGACCCGACAAAGCCAGCAAAGAAGAAAATTAAGCCCGCAATCACCCCCAACACCAGTTGAAACCAGAAACTAATTTGCCCAAAACGGCGCATCGCGGGAATGACACGCTCTAAGGATGGGGGAATTTGCCCCTCATAGGTCGCTGTATCACGAGTTGGAAGTTGGTTATCGTCAGTCATGTAACGTCTTCTCGGTGCAGAGGTACAGCAGCAGCTATCGTTCCAGGATATCGTGTTTCTTCCCGAGCTGTTGCAGGGCCGCTAGCTTCCCTCAAGTCTAGGACTCAATCATAATAAATAGTTATTATTTCAGCGTAATGGTTTGGTAATCCAAAATATCAAGATATGATGACAATTGCCGAAATCACTCATTTATCGAAAATATTTAGCAATAAAGAACGAGGTTGACAAGGGTTCAGGGATTTGTTAAAAAATTAGTAGTTGTAGTAGGGTGGCTAGTTATTACAAAAATCGCTGACACAACATCCATCGGGTCGTCAGCCAGTTTCAGCACTCATCCTACGCTAAACCCTAAAAGCCTCTCCCTACAAGCCCTCGAACTCTTGGCAATCCATTCAATTGGCGACAATCATCAACCGGCTCGGGTAAAATCCGCTTTCCCTACCCTCGCAGATTCTTCTCAAATCTACCGTCACGATGGACTTTTTTTTTGCCCCATCTTCAAAAAAATCGCCATGTGGGTTGACAGTTCTCATTTTTTGTGATAAGGAAACACAACCTCGATCCTAACTGTCATTGAACTAACAATACTCCAAATCCACCTCCTTCTGATTCTCCCGCAGCAGTTGTACCAACTCCTCAACCAAATTTCGACGAATCGATATATTTTTAGGGAGTAAGGGATTTTGGTAAAACTCGTTAATCTGTTGTCCCACCAAGAAAAAGATAGAATCAGCTTCGAGAATCTCCCGGGCCAGTAAAACGGCCCCATTGCGATCGAACGGGAGACGATCTAAATCACAGCGACATTTTTTGAGAAGTTCCGTAGCCTTAGAAATCGTCAAAATCCCCTCAGTGACTAAATCCACTTCCTCAAGAATACCAATGGGGGGAAGTTCTTTTCGCATCGTCGAAATATCCATCTCCACCGTTTCCCCCATATAGTTCGCGACGATATTTCCAGTGGTTCCCCCACAGAGGGCCTTACGTCCTGGAAAACTCAAAAACCGTTCCGCAAAGGTTTCATCCTGACTAGGATCTAACGGTGGCCCAGTAAAAATCATCAAAGGATTACGACGACGGACATATACCCCCACCAGAGACGCATCATCACCAATATTATCCCGATAGAGTCGCCGAGTTTCCCCGAGAACCTTATCCAAGAGACTGCGGGCCGTCGGCGCATCATGAACAAACAAGCGTTCCATATATTTGGCGATGTTTTCCCAACCCCAGCCAAAATTCATCGTATCCCCGAGGCCAGCATAGAGAACGCCGTCACTAATCGCACCCAGGAAATCCCCTCGTTCTAACGTTCCTTCCACCACTTGAATTTTACGGTTGAGAATCCGATCAACTCGCGGTTTTGGGGTCATCATCCGCCCTTTTTTAAAATAAAAGATAGGTGGATTATCAAAGTTTATAACTTTAAATTTATTTGTGATATGGTCAATTTGAATCACCGTGAATGTTGCATAAGCAATTTTGCGAACCTGGCAAATTGGCAGAGTTCCAATCACCGTTTCCATCACCGCTTCGAGGGCGATATCTGCATTCAACATCGTGATCAGAATTTCGCTGGTTAGAGTTGCCAATATATTGGCTTTGACGCCACTTCCTAACCCGTCAGACAAGACAATTGTCGTCTTATTTTCCGTTTTTATAAATTTAACCTTGTCGCCACAAAGTTCTTCACCTTTTTTATTTAAACTCAGGTGACAAATATCAAAAAAGTTATCAGCACGAAGGATATTTTCTTGAGTCATATTAAACCATTTCTTGCTCAACTGCTTCGATGATTTTCAATAAGCTCACTTTCGTTTCTGCTGTCGTTTCGCCTAAAAGTCCGGCAATTTCTTGAGCAACTTTCATTTGATTGTCAACGACTTCTCGCACATTTAAAACAGTTTCAGTTTTGAGATGTTGCAGTTCCTGTCGTCGCTGATATTCTTGACTAATATCGACCATAATACAGGCGATAATTTTCTCTTCGGGAATCGGAAACACCACCTCTCGTAAATAGAGTTTCGGTTGGCTATACTCCCGTTCAATGCCGCGAAGGACTTGTTGACTGTTCCAAACCTTTTGAAAATGCTCAATATTGCCTAAAATGCTACTAGCCGGTTTGCCGAGAATCTCGGGTTCTTCCACCTCAAACATTCGGCAAAAGGCGGGATTGACCAAAACAATGGTAAAGTTGGAGTCAACGGCAATCAATCCATTGGGATCGTATTCCCAGAGGAGTCGCCAGATATGGTTTTGAGTGTGTTCTTGCATGGGTGAAAAGGGTAGGGGCGTTCCCTTATGGTCGCCCGAGGACACAGAGGTTAGGAGGGAGCGGGATTTTCGTCGAGGGTCTTTTGGATAGTGGGGAGGATTTCGCTGAAGAATTTCTCTTCGATATTTTGCGGGTTAATATCGACGAAATGCTCTTCTTTGAACTTCATAACAATGCCGTAGCTACAGGTTTCAAGGCAAAAGGAACCTTTGAGTTCTACGGTATCTTCAAGGTCATAGTCTTTGATTAAAGATTGCAGTCGGGGGAGAACTTCGTACACCCCCAACTGGTGACAGGCTGACCCCATACAGAGGTAGAGGTTTTCTTTGGTCATGGGGGGAAAGGCAAAAGGAAAGAGGCAAAAAGCAAGAGGAAATCGTTCCGGCATTGTCTAATTTTAAGGCGTCCAATGTTAAGGCTTGACCATTCGGTTAGAACTTGCCGGAACGCACCGCTGGAGATTAGTCGCGGCAGATGGTGTTGACGACGGTTTGGTCGGGGGCGATTAGGTCAATATGGAGGGGCATTTGGCCGACGGCGTGGGTTGAACAACTAAGACAGGGGTCGAAGTTGCGGATTCCGGCTTCGACTCGGTTGAGAAAGCCCTCAGCTACATCGTTGTTATGGATGTAATGTTGGGCAATCTGGGTGACGGTCTTGTTCATAGCCAGGTTGTTTTGTCCTGTGGCGATGATGAGGTTGACTTTCTCAATCAGACCGTTCTCGTCTACATTGTAATGGTGAAATAGGGTTCCGCGAGGGGCTTCACTCACGCCGACTCCTTCGAGGTTGTTAATTTCGGCTTTAGACCGACAACGGGAGGACAATAAATCGGGGTCATCGACATATTGTTCGATGCGTTCGATACAGGCGAGAACTTCTAGGAGACGGGCGTAGTGGTACATGAAGGAGGAGGTGGCGCAGCGGCCGCCGGCCCGTTGACGAAATTCTTGCAGTTCGCGGTCGGCGTCGGGGGTTCCCATGCGATCGCAGACATTTAACCGGGCCAAAGGACCCACCCGATACATCCCATCAGGATAGCCCATGGGTTTGTAATAGGGAAATTTGAGATAAGACCAAGGTTCGACGGCTTCATCGAGAAAGTCTTGATAGTCTTCTTCTCGTAGGCCATCGGCGACGATAGTCCCCTGGCTATCGACAAAGCGCAAATGACCGCCGTAATGTTCCCAGGTGCCATTGGGGGCGACGAGACTCATAAAGAGGGAATCAAACTGCCCAAAGATGTTAACTTCGTCTTTTAGGGTGTCGTCGAGGAGTTGTTTGAATAGCCCTAGGGCCGTCTCGATGGTTTGACGGGATTCGGGGAGGCGATCGCGAATCCATTGTAGGCCTTCTTCCGACAGGGGCGATCGCACCCCACCCGGAACCGCCCAAGCCGCATGGATTTTCTTGGCCCCCAACAGTTCAATCACCGTCTGTCCAAACTGACGCAGACGAATCCCGGCCCGGGCCAAATCAGGATTCGCGTCCATCAAACCAAAAACATTGCGTTTAGCGGGGTCACTATCCCAGCCTAGGAGAAAATCAGGACTACTGAGGTGGAAAAAACTCAGGGTGTGAGATTGGATAATTTGGGCTAAATTCATCAACCGCCGCAGTTTCTCCCCAGCAGGGGGAACTTGCACCGCTAGAATTTTATCGCCCGTTTTCGCCGCCGCCAAAAGATGGCTCACGGGACAAATTCCACAAATCCGGGCGGTAATTCCGGCCATCTCAAACATGGGACGACCCTCGCAGAATTTCTCAAAACCGCGAAATTCAACCACATGGAAACGAGCGTCATCGACATCTCCAGCATCGTTGAGAAAGATGGAAATTTTGGCGTGACCCTCAATACGAGTGACGGGATCAATAACAACAGTTTTACTCATGGTGAAAAAGAAGGGAACAGGGAACAGGGAACAGGGGGGGGAGAAGGCAAGAGGCAGTAGGCAGTAGGCAATAGGCAGAACTGACGTCTTCACCCCCTCCCAGGGGATGGCGGGTATCTAGCCGAACTTAATCATTGAGCGCCCTTCCATGACCGGCTGTTCTCCTTTTAGTAGGGGTTCAATCGCCGCTTGGATGCGAGGGGCGGAGGGGGGACAACCGGGGATAAACAGGTCAATATCTACCAATTCATGAATCGGACGGACGCGATCGAGCAATTCTGGGACAATTCCCGGTTCATGGGGAAGTTGAGCGGTGTTGTCCCCGAGTTCGAGGTAGCAGCGTTTGAGAACTGGCTCAGAACTGCCCAACATATTACGCATCGCGGGGACATTGGCCGTCACCGCACAGTCGCCGAAGGAGATGACAAACTTGGTGCGTTGGCGAACCTTGTACAACAGTTCTAAGTTTTCTTCATTGGCCACAGCCCCTTCCACCAGACAGACATCCACATCCTCAGGATAGTCCTTGATATCGGAACCAACGGGACTATAGACAATATCGGCGAACTTGGCCACTTCAAAGAGCCATTCGTCCAAGTCCAGGAAGGACATATGACAGCCGGAACAGCCGGCCAGCCAAATCGTTGCCAGTTTTACTTTCTTGTTTACCGTGTCCATTGATTTTCTTCCCGTGCTTTGACTAAAAATTCCAGTTTGCCGCGATCGCGATCGAGTTCCGAAGCCGTACTTCCCTTACGGAAAATCGACCCTGTGGGACAAGCATCGACACATTTCCCGCAAGCGGTACAGGCCTCCACATCGCCCCAGGGTTGATTCAACCCCGTCACCACCTTCGCGGCGGCCCCGCGTCCGGCCACATCCCACACATGAGCGCCTTCGATTTCATCACAGACGCGCACACAGCGGGTACAGAGGATACAGCGGTTATGGTCGATGCCAAATTGGGGATGGGAGATATCGACTCCCCGTTCCGGGAAACGATAGGTAAAGCGACTGTGATCCATCCCCACTTCAATGGCCACATCTTGCAATTCACAGTTCTCGTTGGCGACACAGACGGCGCAAACATGATTTCCTTCGGAAAAGAGCATTTCCACGGTCATGCGGCGATACTCGTCCAACTGGGGGGTGTGGGTGGTGACGTCCATCCCCTCGCTCACTTCCGTGACGCAGGCGGGGAGGAGTTTAGGAATCCCTTTAATTTCGATTAAACAGAGGCGACAAGCGCCCACATCGGAGACGCCATCGAGATGGCAAAGGGTGGGAATGCGGATTCCCGCCTCGCGTGCCGCTTCGAGGACGGTTTTACCGGCTTCGGCGGCGACATCGATATCGTTGATTTTGAGGGTGACGACAGACATAGGGAACAGGGGATAGGGAACAGGGAACAGGGAACAGGGAACAGGGGTAGGATGTGTTCCGGCATCAGTTCAGGTTGTGACCTAAACCCATCGATTCAAACTTGCCGGAACGCATCGCTTAGGCCAGGAGGGTTAGCCTCGACTGTTGGCGGCGACGGTGATGGGATCGGGTTGTAGTAACTCCAGGTACTCTTGTTCAAAGTAATGGAGAGTACTCAGAACTGGGTTGGGGGCGGTTTGGCCGAGGCCACAGAGACTGGTGGCTTGTACCATGCCGCAGAGTTCTTTGAGTCGATCTAAATCCCGTTTAGTCGCTTTCTCGTCTAGGAGTTTGGTGAGAAGTTGATACATCTGCACGGTTCCGGCGCGACAGGGGATGCACTTACCACAGGTTTCGCCTCGGCAAAACTCCATGTAGAACTGGGCGACTTGCACCATGCTGGTGTCGTCGTCCATGACCACCATGCCACCGGACCCCATCATGGACCCGAGTTCCCGCAGGGAGTCATAATCGACGGGGGTATCGAGTTCGCGATCGGGAATACACCCGCCAGAAGGCCCCCCAGTTTGAATGGCTTTGACGCTGTTACCGCCGGGAACGCCGCCTCCCATCTCTTCGACAATTTCTCGCAGGGTAATGCCCATGGGAACTTCAATCAGTCCGTTGTTGCGGATTTTGCCGGTGAGGGAGAAGATTTTAGTGCCTTTACTGCGTTCGGTGCCAATGCCGGCGAACCACTCGGCCCCGTTGCGGATGATGGGGGAGATATTCCCCAGGGTTTCGACGTTGTTAATGAGTGTTGGACAGCCGTGGAGGCCGGAGACGGCGGGATAGGGGGGGCGGGGGCGAGGGTTGCCTCGTCCGCCTTCGACGGAGGCGATGAGGGCGGTTTCTTCGCCACAAACGAAGGCCCCGGCGCCGACGCGAATTTCGATGGTGAAGTCTACGGGGGAGTCGAAGATTTGCGCCCCGAGGCAATGTTTACGTTTGGCTTGCTGGATGGCTTTTTGCAGGCGGGTGATGGCGAGGGGATATTCGGCGCGAACGTAGATGTAGCCTTGGGTTGCGCCCACGGCATAGCCGGCGATCGCCATCCCTTCTAAGACGCGATGAGGGTCACTTTCCAAGACACTGCGATCCATAAACGCCCCAGGATCGCCTTCGTCGGCGTTACAGATGATGTATTTCTGTCCGGGGGGCATTTTCGCCACCGTAGCCCATTTTAAGCCGGTGGGATAGCCGGCACCGCCTCGTCCTCGTAGTCCCGATTGGGTGATTTCTTGCACGACGTCAGCCGGGGACATTTCATAGATGGCGTGATGTAGGGCTTGGTAGCCGCCGACGGCGAGATATTCGTCGATGCGTTCGGGATCGATGCGGCCGCTATGTTCGCGGACGATGAGGAGTTGACGGCTAAAGAAGGGGTGGTTGGGATCGCCTTGGATGGCGTCGGCTTCTCCGGAACCGTTGAGGCTACCGATGATGCTTTCGGCTTGTTCGGGGGTGACTTTTTGATAGTGTTTTTTCTCGGCTGGGGCTTCGGTGTCTTCAACTTCGACCATCGGCCCTTGACCACAGAATCCCATACAGCCGACGCCAACGGCTTCGACGGTGTCGCCGAGGTTGTGGGTTTTGATGGCGGCGTCGAGTTGTTTTTTAACGTCGAGGGATTGGGAGGCTTGGCAGCCGGTGGAGGTGCAACAGTGGACGCGGATGCGTTTTTGGGCTTGTTTGGCGGCGGTGGCCTGTTCGAGTAGTTCAGCTCGTTCCATGGCGGTTAGTCCTTAATATCGTACGGGTGAGGTAGGCCTTAGCTATCCTCTTGTTGCCAGGTGTGGATGCGATCGCAGGTTTGTTCGGGGGTTTGCTGGCCGGCGACTTTGCCGTCATACACCACCGCCGGGGCAATGCCACAGGCACCAATGCAACGAGCGGTGACAATGGAGACTTGCCCGTCTTCGGTAGTTTCCCCAGCGGCGATGCCCACATCGCCCTCGACGGCTTTGAGGATGTCACCGCCGCCTTTGACGTAGCAGGCGGTTCCGAGGCAGACGACGCAGGTATGAGCCCCACTGGGTTTGAGGGAGAACAGATGGTAGAAGGTGGCAACGCCGTAGACTTGGGAGAGGGGAAGTTGCAGTTTATGGGCGATGTAACTTAGAACGTCTTCTTCGAGAAAGCCAAAGGCTTCTTGGGCTTTATGGAGGATTTCAATGAGGGCATCTTGTCGATATTGGTTACGCTTCATTGTAATGTCGAGAACTTTGAAGCGTTTATCGGGCTTGCCGTCTTTTTTAGAAGCGTTTTGGGATGATTTAGCGGCGGTTGAGGTCTGGGTGGGGGTCATGCGTGTTTCCTCAGATTGCGGTGGAATCGCGGCGATCGCTCATCGTTGAGATGCGGCGTATTCCTGAGTTTGGGAGCGATCGCCTCGATCATTGAGACAATCAGTCTGCTATCTGTGTTACTTTTTACTGAAGTCAAGGTTAGAAAATCTTTAAGATTTGCTTAAGTAACACCGAGGTTGTTTTTCTAGGTTGAACCTAACGATTTGATCTGAATCTATTGTGAGGAGTATATCGGAGAAAATCAACTAAAACTCAAGTTAATTTACAAAAATCCGCAACGGTTGTTTGTTAAGATAGTCAACATTTGTATATAAAAATTCATTGATAATCATGACAAACATTAACATCGGCTCCTTTGCCTGTCCCCTTCCCCTAGACCAATACCCCCATGTCCTGTTGGCTCATGGGGGAGGAGGACGGTTAATGCAGCAATTGATTAATCAGGTGTTTCTACCGGCGTTTGGGTCGTCCAAGCAAGTCCAGCATGACGCGGCGACGTTGAGCCTCAATGGCGATCGCCTAGCCTTAACCACCGATTCTTATGTCGTTCATCCCCTGTTCTTCCCCGGTGGCGATATTGGGTCGATGGCGGTCTATGGAACGGTCAATGATTTAGCCATGGCGGGGGCATCTCCTCAATACCTAACGGCCGGGTTTATCTTAGAAGAAGGCCTCCCCATGTCCATTCTCTGGCAAGTGGTGCAATCGATGGCCGCCGCCGCTGAGAGAGCGGGGGTACAAATTGTTACAGGAGATACCAAAGTCGTCGATCGCGGCAAAGGAGATGGCATCTTTATCAACACCGCTGGCGTGGGAGTTGTGGCCGGCGATCGCACGATATCCCCCACAGAAGTCCAAGTGGGAGATGTGGTGTTAGTAAACGGTGACATTGGCCGTCATGGCATTGCCATTATGGCGGTTCGCGAGGGGTTAATGTTTGAGACGGCTATTGAAAGTGACTCGGCCCCGGTGGCAGCGGACGTGTTGGCCCTGCTAGATGCGGGAATTGAGGTGCATTGTCTGCGAGATTTAACCCGAGGGGGCCTGGCGAGTGCCTTGAATGAGATTGCCGTGGCGGCGAATCTAGGGATTCGCCTGGATGAAAGGGCGATCGCCGTCCGCGATGATGTCCAGGGGGCCTGTGAAATTCTCGGTTTTGACCCTTTATATTTAGCCAATGAGGGGCGGTTTGTGGCCTTTGTTCCCCCAGATCAAGTCCAGGCGGCCTTAGAGTGTTTAGGAGACGGGGCCGCTGAGATTGGCGTCGTCACGGAAACGAGCAAACCTCCGGTTACCATGATGAGTGAGATTGGTTCTCTGCGAACGGTAGACTTATTAAGTGGGGAACAGTTGCCACGGATCTGTTAGAGGAGATACTCTTTGGGAGTATTTTGGGTTTGAGGTGCGATCGCCCGAATCACCCGTTCATAGGGGTCAATCAGTTTACGATTGCGGCTGAAGCGGTGGATGGGTTGTCCCACAAAACTCGCTTCAGCGAACTGGATGGATTTGGGAACGGGTTTAAAGATCGTCACCTGATGATGGCGTTTTTTTAATTCTTCCAAGACACGCCGCGTCATGAGAGTGTTTTCCGCCATTGTGGGCAAGACTCCCAGCAATCGCAAACGCAGATTATAGGTTTTGCGGATATCAGAGATTTCATCAAAGAGGCGATCGAGGCCCCGCAGCGAATAATACTGACATTGCACCGGCACTAACACCGCATCGGCCGCCGCCAACGCATTGAGTGTCAGCAATCCCATATTAGGGGGACAGTCGATGAGAATGTTGGTATAGCGAGTTTGTAGCGACTTGAGTTGCTCTTTGAGGACAAAGAAACGTTTGGGATCCTCGGAAATTTCGTTTTCCGCCTTAGCCAGAGTGCTATCCGTGGGCAAAATATGTAGCCCCATCTCCGTCTCAATAATCGGTTCCTCGGGGGTTTCCTGGCGCGTCATCACGTCGTAACTGCCAATTTGGTCTTTTTCCATATCGATGCCAAATCCCATGGTGAGATTGCCCTGGGGGTCTAAGTCCACCGCCAAACAACTTTGACTTTGGGCTAATAATCCCCCCAGTGCGATAGTGGAGGTTGTTTTCCCCACGCCCCCCTTCGGACTGGCAATTGCAACGATCGCCACGGCTGAACCCCTTAATTCGACAACACTTCGGCACGGTTTGCACCTTCCCAACTATACCGGATTTCGGGAAAGGGTCTGGATTCTCCTGGAGGTCTTAGCGGACTCTCCCTTGGCTGGGATGATTCTGTTGCCATAATAGAAGAGTCCCCAGTCTAGGGTTGAACACCACCATGGCACTTCAGACTCAGATTTGTCCACCCTTGGAAAACGGCGATCGCCTCAGCTACCGGGAATTTGAGCGACGTTACGCGGCGATGCCCCAACTTCAGAAAGCGGAATTAGTTGAAGGAGTTGTATATATGGCCTCGCCGCTACGGTTTACCACTCATGCCGAACCCCATGGTCGTCTCATTACCTGGTTAGGAGTATATCAGTCCGCCACTCCCAACGCAGCAATGGGCATTGAACCCACGGTTCGCCTCGATGCTGACAACGAATTTCAACCCGATGGCGTGTTGTTGATTCCCGGTGGGGGTTCTCAACTGAGTCAAGAAGGGTATATTCAAGGTTCCCCGGAACTGGTGGTTGAAGTTGCCGCCAGTAGTGCGGCGATCGATTTGGGGGACAAAAAACGGGTGTATCGACGTAATGGGGTTCAGGAATATCTGGTTTGGCAAATCTTTGATGAACAACTGGATTGGTTCTATCTTGGAGAAGGTGTTTATCAGTCTATTACCCCGGATGATGAGGGGATTCTCCGTAGTCGTGTTTTTCCGGGGTTATGGTTGAATCGGCCGCAACTGTTGCAAAATAACCTGGCAGCTGTGCTTAATACGCTACAACTGGGGCTGCAATCTTCGGAACATGAGGCGTTTGTTCAATAAAAAAAGACCTCATTATTTAGTTGTCTAATTTTTCTTTATAAATCTCTTCATCTTCCGGCAATACAAAGGTTCCCACCCGCCAATCATAAAAATCTGGACATCGCCAAATAAAATAGCGAATTACGAAGGGAGGAACAATCAACACCACGGCAGTTCGTAAATTGTTCCGCCAACATTCGCGAACTTGATTCAAATGACTGAGAATTGCTGGAATATCCTGAGTATCGTATTGATGTAAATCATGAGTTTCCCAACCCAAAGCCCGTTTGGCATCCTCATAGCCTAAAATAGCTTGTTCTAAACCACGAACCACTAACACATCAAACCGTTCCTGTTGCCAACGTTTCATGGCCTCGGGATATAATGACTGTGATTGGCGATCAAGATCTAACACAGAGACACGCCGAAACTGCGTTTGCAACCGCTGCAAAACTATTTCCCCTTGCTGTGGTGAAGCTTGTACAAAACAAAAACCAGCTCCCTCATTGTTGGCGATCGCCCGTAACAACAGACTCAGAACCTCCTCCTGACTTTCGGGTTCAAGTTCCGTCTCATCCCAACTAATAAATTCCTCAACATTCATCGCCTTAACCCCCAGAATCACTCTTAGAAAATAACGCCCAACGCTCTCGAAATGGCTTCGATCCCCGAATCAGAGGATGGACATCGTACCAGCGAATTACATCCTCTTCAACTTCATCAAAAAAGCGATATTCCAAAATACAACGTCGTCCCAACAAATCTCGATATAATCCATCCAAATCATTCAGCTTAGTCTTGTTCTGATGAACCTGAAACAGAAGTTCCCATTCATGTTCCATCACCGCATCTAAATAAGCTGGACGAAAATCGGCGATCGCCCGTTTAACTTGTTTCATCCGAATTGGCAGTTGAGAGGTGCGGTTAATGGCATTGCGGATGATGTGCATTAAATCCCGCAAATGTCCCCCGCAGCTTAAACATAGCAACACCACAACATCCTCAGTTTCAAACACATCAGGAACCAGCAATAATCCATCAATCTGTTCCATCACCCGCCGTTCCATCGCTAAGCGTAATCGTTGGATTCCCTCATCCACGGCTTCCCCATCACGATTCTGCACCATCACCATCGGTAAAATTTGGGGTTTGCCATAGATATCTTGTAAATTACTCGCTGAGCGAGAATAGAGCAGCGAAATGGGTGCAGTATAAACCATATGGCAATTCAGAGAGCGCATCAATTCAGAGCGATTGATGAAGATTTCTTCGAGGTTCGTCATCTTATCTGGCTCTTGAATTTGGGCAATTCGGTCTAAATTATCAGCAATAATAACAATGCGATTATGTCCGGCTTCCAACTGTTGTTTAGCATTGCCAATAAACTCATTGAGTGCCTTGACTAAAGACTCGGTGTTGGCTTCAACGAGCTTGCGAATTTCATCCCGTTTATTGGGTTCTGTCCGTACCGCTGCGGTGATTTTTGAAAGTAAAGGAATCGCAACTTGTATATTAATCTGATTCAGCGAGACATCCGTCAACGCTAACTCTTTTAGAGTCTCCCATCTTGCCTCTAACCAATTCCAAATCGGGGCATAATCCACCTCACCCTGTAACTTCTCCAGTAACTGTCGGGTACAGGAGAGCAAAATATCCTGGTACTGGGTATCCTGAAAACTCAAATCTCCGGCATCTTCCGTCGCTGCCGCAAAATACACGACGACACAACCCTGCTGTTCTAAATAGGCTGCTAGTCGCTTAAGTTCCGTGGATTTGCCACTACCACGATGTCCCGAATAGAGTTGATAGGTATTATCCTCTTCTTTCAGGATATAGCCTCCTAACTCAGTCAAAATATCTTCATCCCCCCGTACCTCCTGGAAATCCACATAGCGAGGATCGCCCGCTTCTAGTGGCGAATCCGGCTTAAACGAATTAAACAAATCTTTAAGGATAGCGGCATCGGGATTGGGGGTGAACAGCATAAGACAGGACTCGCGAACTCCTACCGTCCATTATCTCTTATGGTGGGTGGATTGTCTGCGATCGCCACAGATTAACCATACTGGATTTTAGGAAGGAGTCTGGATTAGAGGATCGTGGATGTCTCGAAGGTTCCCCGGAACGGGTGGTTGAAATTGCGGCTAGTCGTGCGGCGATCGATTTGGGGGACAAAAAACGGGTGTATCGACGTAATGGGGTTCAGGAATATCTCGTTTGGCAAATCTTTGATGAACCACTCGATATTTTATTCGTTAAAAATAAGCGAAATTTGTGACAAATCAGGGGTTAGACTTAGCAAATTACTATTGCATTTTACCGATTTTATCTTCGAGACCAACCCATTTTCTCAGCCCATTTTCTCAGCATTGAGAGCATCAATAGCCTTCAACAGCGTCTCGACGCGTTGGGCAAAACTATGCTCTTGACGAATCCGCTGAGATAACGCCAGTCGTTGCGATACTGTACTCTCGCGGCGGCGTAAACAGTCTTGAACCAATACACCTAACTTCTCAGGCTCATCATAACAGGCGATCGCATCCCCAAACACCGCCTCAATGCCCACCACCGCATCCGACACAATCATAGCCCCACAAGCCGCCGCATCAAAAAGACGATTCGAGAAAAACCCATCCTCACGCATCGTATCCCAATGGTCATTCAACACCACTCCCGCCGCCGTATAATACTGTCGCAACTGGTCATTAGCAATATGAGTTCCTCGCACATAATGCGACGGTAAAAAAGCCTCCCAACGACTTCCATACACCGCCACATCTAACCCCGCCGCCACCGCATCTCGCACAATTGGACGATACACCTGGCGTGAATTGCCAACAAATAACACCTCCGGGATTTTAGCATCTAAACTTGAGTCAGGATAGAAGCGAGAAGGGTCTGTACATTGCAATAGTGGCTGTACCTGAACCTGAACCTGGGATTGTAACCGGTTAGCATAGAGTTGTGAGGCAACAAATACCTGATCATATTGCTCATATTCCTCCAGAGAAACCTGTTCGGGATGACTGATGAGCCAAAGAAGATTAAGCTGATGGGGTTGTGGTTTGTAATTACTCAATCCTCGCAAGACAATCGCCACATCGTCGCCTAAACTTTGGGAACATTGCCAATCGGGGAGGATATCAATCCGCACAGAATGTCCCAACTGCTCAAACCCTCGTTTCAAGCCTTGCGCTAGGTGATAATCTCCCCATTCTTGGACTTGGTTTTGATGAGGAACCCCAATCTTAAGACTAATTCGATAGCAGTTTGTCATCGTCTCTTTGAGACTGGTAAACACCGTTTGAGCGCGATGACGATAGGTATGACAATCTCGAATCTGAGTCTGTAATTGAGCTATTTTTTTCTGTCGTAATCGCTCATCACTTAGATAAGTGTGTAACACAGATTCCAGGGATTCAGGAGAGTCAAAGGTGGGGAGTAAACCGCCAAACACCTCATCGTTGCCTAGTTTGCCATTGGTCACCACTAACGCTCCCGCTGCGATCGCATCAAAGACCCGAGAATTAACAGATCCCCAATTTTTGGTGACTGTATTCGCATCATCAATGACAATCTTAGTAGAACGATAGACCTGTGGAAGTTGCTCATAAGACACCGCTCCCCGATAATAGTCTTGAAACTCAGGAAATTCCTGCCAATGATGACCATAAAGAGCAAAGCGATAGGGAAGTTTTTCAGGACGTAAACAAGTGATAATTTCCCGAGGGACATTCCAAAAATTACCGGCAAAACAATAGTCAGACTCGAACTCCTCAAGGGGTAATATTTTATCCGAAAATCGCTCAGGATTGGTGGCAATTCGCAGTTGAGTGACGGCTTTAGAAAGCTGCTGGCTGAGATAGTCCACCCCAGCGTCAGAGGATGACCAAACTAAGTCATAGTCGGCTATTGATGGAGTTTTAGCCCAAGCCTCAAACCAATTGCGAATCCAAGCTACTTTAATCAAACGTGGTTTGGCGTTTTTGAGTTGGCTTAAATCATAATCCTGTCGCATCGCAATTAGGACATCTAACTGATGCACATCATACCAAGACTTTCCTTGAGCTTTTGAGAGATAATAGATGCTCCAACCATACTGTTTACTGAGTTGTTCTCCTAACTCTAACGCCGTGAAATAATCCCCCGCTGCTGCGTCGAGTTTTGCCTCAGTCACCGCAAAGCCAACTCGTAGTGGATATCCAGTCCAATAGCGATCGCAGTCAAAGAAATCCGCCAAATGACGACGGCGAAGATAATAGCCAAATTGACGTTCTAAATACTGACGATTATTGCCAATCTTGGCGAGAAACGAACTCGGAAGCTGACGACTAAAGCGAGAAATCCCCCGATGATGTTGAGCGGTTAAATGATTAGCACAAATAACGGATTTTTGCAACTGTTTTTGATAGCGTAAACAGAGGTCAATATCCTCATAGCCATAAAAATAGGTCTCATTAAACCCCCCTAAGTCCAGAAAGTCTTGACGACGACAAAGCATCATCGCTCCCGTGACTCCAGGAACTCGCCAAGGTTGATGAATATTATCTCTGAGATCAGGATTATCTCGCACTTCAAAGGGAGAGAAACTGGCAAAGGGATTATAAAAATCAAATTGTACCCCCAGATGTTGCGTTCCTGGGGAGTGATGAGTCGAAGTTGCCAGTTTATCCAAGAGTTTCACCCCTACGACTCCCACCGTCTCATCTTCCAAAATTGTCGCTAAATCTGCCAAAATATCTTGACAGAAACTGATGTCATTATTGGTAAACAGTAACAAGTTGGCATTCGTCTGTTGAGCCGCCAGATTATTCGACTCGGAGAAACTATAGTTTTGCTCTCGGGCCAAAACTTGAATCGGGAGTTTATTTTGCCAACGCTGACAAACGGCTAAACTCTCATCGCTGGAGTCATGATCCACAACAATCAGTTCCAGGTTGGTATAACGATTGTGGATTTCAATCGAAGAAAAGAGGTCTTCGAGTAACGTCGCCCCATCGCGATTGAGAATAATTAGGGCAATCTTAGGGTTTGTAGTGAGGGCTTGTGGAGGATGATAGACGAGGGTGGAACTCGACGTGGCTGGGGGGAGAGTTAACCGTTGTCCCTGGGGGCCGAGTTTTACCCAGATGGGGGAGTGGGGCAGATCGCGATCGCAGCCGTGGCCCGTCACACGGACTGCAACCGGTTCATGGCTGTTGATAGAAGGGGGGATTTTCAGTTCAAAACCATGTCGGCCCTGACTCTTAAGAAACCGGGCTACATCAGGGCGATGGCTTTGGGCGGGATACGTCCCCAGGAGAGTGTCGTCAATATAGACATCAACCCAGAGGGGTTTATCGGGGTCTTGTTTGTGGTAAATCCAACCATAGATGAAGTCAGGAGTTACCAGTTGCAATTCCCCCTGAAGATCCTCTGGATTATGAGTTTCGGGTTGGGCTAGAGGTGTTGAGGTTACTTTATTTTTTTTTTGAGCAGATCTTGGAGTTTAGCTTTGATATCGGGGCGATCTTGCAGTTGTAGGGCCATTTGATAGAAGGTTATCGCCCCACTATCTTGATTCTGACGGGCCAGTTCGTCGGCTAGTTGCACATACAGGTCAACATCGTTGGATTTGAGATCCAAGGCCCGGTGGTAGTTATCGAGGTCTTCGGGATGTTCGGCGATCGCCTGACGATACCAGCTAACCGCTTGCTCAATATCAGCCAACGCCCGACCCCGTAGAGCATCAGCCAGTTTCTTGGCTAACCAGGGCGTCTCAGGGGCTAAGGCCTGAGCCTGTTGGAACGCCTCAACCGCTTGGTGATACATCTCCAATTGCATCCAGGCTTGACCTAACTCCACATAGCCCCAATGGAACTCAGGATTGAGGGGCATTGCCCCCTCAAGGACAT
Organism: Phormidium willei BDU 130791; assembly: GCA_001637315.1. Lineage (GTDB taxonomy): Bacteria > Cyanobacteriota > Cyanobacteriia > Cyanobacteriales > Geitlerinemataceae > Sodalinema > Sodalinema willei. The sequence goes on from LSZA01000002.1 coordinate 79,721, forward strand.
CGGCGGCGGTTTGCCATTGTTGCAAGGCTAGGAGGGATTTACCCCAGAAATACTGACCCCAGAAGAACTGAGGATCTAAGCTGACCGCCTGTTGAAGATGATGAGCCGCGTCTTGCCAGCGTTCTTGGGCCACTTGGCAACGTCCGGCATAGTAATGAGCTTTAGCCACCTGGGGATTGAGGGCGATCGCTCGCTGGGCCGCCTCTAACCCGGCCTCCCACTGTTCGGCCTGACAGAGAAGTTCCGTCAAACCCAACTGAAGTTCAAAGGCCTGGGGAGCAAATTGCAAGGCCCGCTGATAAACAGCAATGGCTTCGGAGTATAATTCCGCTTCCGTCAGGCGTTGAGCAAAACGCTGTTGAGCCAAAACTTGAGTAGGGGCAACTTCGGCGAGATAGGAGTATTGGGCGATCGCCGCCGGCCAATCTTGCAACCCGGCTAAGACTCGGCCATAGCCGAGTTGAGACAGGATTCGTTGCGAATCTTGTTGTAAGAGAGTTTCATAGGTTTCGCGAGCCGCGTGCCACTGTTGGTCATGGGCCAGAACTTCGGCTAAGTTATGCCAAGCATCGAGTAAATTGGCATCACAGGCGATCGCTCGTCGATAACAGCTCTGTGCCATATCCCATCGATCGAGTTTGACCCAACGATTGCCCAGAGCTAAATGGTCTTTCCCCTGAGCCCAGTCTGGGTCAATGGCCAGGGCTTGATGCCAACAGTCGAGGGCTTCGCGTTCGTTGCCCACCTGTTCCCAGACTTTCGCGAAATTTCGATAGGCCGCCGCCAGTTGCGGTTGTAGACGCAAAGCCCGTCGGAAACATTCGATCGCTTTGGGCCAATGTTTCTGTTGAGCGTAGAGGCTGCCGAGATTGGCGTAGACTTCGGCAAAATCAGGCTTGAGGCGTAGGGCCTGACGATAGCTGTCTTGGGCCTGGGTGGCTTGTCCTAGGGCTTGGAAGGCATTGCCGAGGAGTTTCTGGAGATGGGCATCATTTTGATGAGTTAGAGCCTGTTGACAGGCCGTGATACAGGCGGGCCATTGACGGCGATCGCCCGCCTCTTGGGCCACCTGCTTCAACTGCTCAAAGCTGGGCGGTTGAGGGCTAGACTCAACCGCTGAATTGTCCTCCCTTGGCGTCTCCCCAGCCGCTGAAGCGGTGTTATCTGGGCTGAATGCGGGTTTTGCCTCCTCGGCGGTTGAGGCGGTCTGAGGGCTATTGGAGGCGGGATAGGTGAGGGCCTGTTCATAGGCGGCGATCGCCTCGGGCCAACGTCCGTCTTTCTCACAATCTCGGGCGATCGCTAACCAGCCCTCGCGAGAGTCAGGCGATGAGGGAGCCTCATCAGAACCAATCTCAGAAACGATATCAGGAGAGTGTTCAGACAACGACTCACCCTCAGCAAGTGTTTCATCCGGGGTCATCTCATCTGGGGTCATCTCATCCGCTAGAGTTTCCGTGAACGATTCAGTTTCCGGCAACTCCAGCAATTCCCCCATCGGAGGAGTTTCCATCTCCTCCGCCGAGCCAGTTAAGTGACGTAAAAGCGTCTCAGGAGTCAAATGAGCCAATTGTTGTCGCTCAGACTGATGATTGCAATACATCGTCCATAACAGCTCTTGTAACTCTCGTAATCTCTGGTCTCGGAACCCATCCAGCTCCTGAATTTCCGCCAGTTGCACCTCGACGGCTTGACTAACAGAGTCCACCTCATCAGGGATTGGGCCATTGTGTCTCTCAAGTCGGTGTTCGAGATCCCCGAGAAGCTGATCCGCCTGTTCAGCCCGCGATTCCAACTCCGTTTCCAAGTCTCCCAAACTCTGGAGTTCCTGACGCACTTCCTCACTGAGATACTGAACCATCCGGCGACGTAACACCGCAAACACCGTCATCGCCGCTAGGGGAGACAGAGCTATACTCAGCAGCAATACCTGATAGAAGCGGACATATTGAGTCAATAGAGAGCCAGTATCTGAGATTAGGGCAGGGGTGAGGTGAATTTCGGGTTGAGCGATCGCCCCCGAGGTGGCCAAGGCCATGTCAGGCTCAAACTCCGGTTGAGCATCACTGACAGGCGGAGGGATAGTATCAGGTGGCATCAAGGCCAACTCCGTTGCATCAGCTTTGGGAACGAGGAGTGCTGTCAGGGCCAACAGGGCGGGGGAGGTACTCATAAGCCGTAATCGGTCTTCTACAGAAGTGCTATTTGCATATACTGACGAATCCCATCGGATCCGGACTCCTCCGGATTCTTCCAAACTTCGCTGAAAGGATGAAAACACTATCCGGATGGCTCCCTAACAATCCTGAATTGATTACTGGGGCGTCATCGGGCCAAAGCGAGGGTTAACGATTCATCCTTGACCACTAACGGTAAGAACACTGGTATTGAGGCAGAGGTGAAATTGCCATGGATTGGAATAGAATCGAATGATAATTCGATTGGGCTGTCCTAGCTTCTCTAGCTTGGTTTCGGCAATTTTTGATAGGTTTTTATGACTCATCTCGGAAACTTTTATCCGCAAAATCCCATCTTAATCACTATAGGCATCCCCTAGACCAACTCAATTCATGAGAGTTTTAATCGTATTTGTAACTCAAGAAAACCTGAAGTTGGTGGCGCAAAGCTTACTATATCTTAGTTGAATTTTCTTGTTCTCTTGGTGTGATCATTCGGAGTAAAAACCCAATATGTCTTTAATTCAAAATCCCACAACTCCGATGAGTTCGGAGCCAAATGCAGACGGAGGATTCAATATCATCGGCCATGCTGATGAAAGTAATCGTCTTAATGGTAGTGATGGCAATGACCTAATTCTCGGCTCAGATCCCCAACTCGGAGCCAGTAGCGGGATGGGCGATGTCTTAGCTGGCGGAACTGGCAATGATACGATCGCCGGTTTTGCCGGTGATGACAGTCTGGTGGCCGGCGATGGAGAAAACCTGATCTTTGGCGGAGAAGGCAATGATACGGTTCTCGCCGGTCCCGGCAATGATACCCTCTATGGCGGCCAGGGAGACGACTACATCAGTGGTGGCGGCGGAGATGATGTTCTTCTAGGAGATGATGGCCAAGATACTGTCGTTGGTGATGATGGTGATGACCTGATTTTTGGCGGCAAGGGAGATGATTATCTCTTTGGTGGTCGTGGCAACGATACCATTTATGGCGGTCAGGATAATGACACCGTTGTGGGTGGAGAAGATAATGACTTACTCTTCGGAGATCTCGGGGATGACTACCTCTTTTCTGGTAATGGTGATAACACCTTGGTGGGTGGCGATGGTAATGATACGGCGGTCACCGCAGACGGAAACGACCTCATGTTTGGGAACAAAGGAAATGATTACCTGATGACCGGTGGTGGCAGTAATAGTCTCTATGGTGGACAAGGGGATGATACGGTCATCGGTGGTGATGGTGATGATATCCTGTGGGGCGATCTTGACGATGACTATCTATTCGACAGTGGTGGTAATAATACGCTCCTCGGTGGTGAGGGGAATGACACCTTAATAACGGGTAATGGCAATGATCTGCTAACGGGCCATTCTGGCAATGACTATCTCATGGCTGGTGGGGGGAGTAATAGCCTCTATGGCGGACAGGGAGATGACACCCTCATCGGTAGTGATAGTAATGATATCCTCTCGGGCGATCGCGGCAATAACTGGCTAACCGGCGGCTTGGGTAATGACACCTTCCTATTTAGTGGTCACGGCAACACGTCCATTACCCCGGATCAGATTGGCAATGATACGATTACAGACTTTATGTCTGGCCAAGATAAGATTGTTCTCGATCGCAGGGTCTATACAGCCCTAGGAGATAGTTTAGCGGCTTCAGACTTCACCACCGTTGAGTTTAACGATGGAGCCAGTAACGCCAAACTCGTCTATGAACAGTCGAGTGGCCAACTCTTCTATAACCCCACAACGGATCTCGGCGACGAATCAACCATCGCCCGTTTAGACACCCTACCGGATCTGACCATCAATGATTTCGAGTTGCTCTAAAGGAGTCCCCTCCCCCATTTCCGGGGAGTCTGAGTTGCACCAACTGCGTCAACGATTCCAAACGGGAGAGTTTCTGGAGATACTCAGGGACTGCGATCGCCGTCTCCAGAGAGTCCCCCATTGTGCAGCAACGCACCAACTGCGGGGGGAAACCTTAGCCGAACTCCAGCGCGTTGACGAGGCCATCAGCGCCCATCAAACCTCCATTGACTGCGATCGCCAACGGCCACAACCCTATGCCTATCTCGGGGAACTCTACGATCGCAGCGGTGACGCTCACCAAGCCGCTCACTACTATGAAACTGCCCTACAATTGCGGCCCCAATGGCAAGCGGTTCGCTATAACTTAGCCCGAACCTATCTCAATAACGGCCACGATGGCCAAGCTCATCATCACTACCGCATTGCCATCGAACAGAATCCCCAAGATGCGAAAGCCTACAACGATCTCGGGGCGCTTTATGAACGTTGGGGACAACTCCAACAAGCTCAAACCTATTATCAACAAGCGATCGCCCGCCAACCCAACCGCCGCCAACCGCAACGTAATCTCGCGGCGTTACTCCTGAAACAAAATCGTCCCCAGGAGGCTCGTCTGATCTTAGAGCAGGCTCTGGCTCAAGATGCAGCTGAGGCAGATGTTTATCATCTTCTCGGCTGGTGCGATCGCCTCAGCGATCGCCTAGATCTAGCTCTCGCTCACTATCTCCGCAGTCTACAACTCGATGCCAACCAAGCAGAGGTTCATGAAGATTTAGGCAAACTCTTCGATCGCCTACAACAGCCCGCCGCCGCTCTCACCTGTTTTCAACAGGCCTTAGAACTGGCCCCCCAACGCTTAGATCTCTATGGCTATACCGCTCAGATGGCCTTGCAACTCGAACAACCCAGGCAGGCGATTCAGCAATTCGCTGAGGCCGTTGCCCGAATGCCCAACATCGCGCAAACCTGGCTGCAAACCTTAGCCTCAATGGACATCTCCCAAGATCTCTCCCAAGATCTCTATCATCAGGCCGTCCTCGCTCGACAAGAGGTGATCCAAACCTTAATACAGGGCAGCCCCCAAGCTCGCCAGCAGGCTCTGGCTCATCTCTATCGCCGTTGGGGCGATGTTCGTTTCGCCTATGACGCGGTGTTGGAGGCTCAAACCTACTATCAACTCTCACTCACCGTTGAGGCCAACAATCCCGAGGCGGAACGAGGCTTAGGGGCGGCTCTGCTGAGTCAGCAACGACTCGCCAAACTCCGACAATCCCCCATACGTCGCGAGTATCCCTATCCCCAAGGCCAGTTTCCTCAAACCCTCTCCTGGCTCGGGAATTCCTCGGATCATCGTTACTTTCCCCTCAGTCAACCCTTCAGTCAACCCCAGTCTGCCGCTACTCCCGATTCCTCAGTCCCCCTCCCGCCACCAACAGCCGAGACAGCCCAACCCTGTCAGGGGATTAACTGCCCTAGCTGCTTGCAACGGATTCAAGAACAGTTTGCCCCCATTGGGTTGCGACAAGATCACTATCACTGTCCGCCAGGAGCGAAACTCCCCCAGGTTGAGGGCGATCGCTTCACCGTCGAGATTCCCCAGGGGCGAGTTTGGACGATGGCTCAAGAGCAGTGGTGGAAGGTATGCGAGGCGATCGCCGTCATGACGCCGGATAACACCCTATTGGCCGATCTTTCCCGCGAATATCCCGGAACCCTTCCCGGTTGCCCCCATGCCGCGAACCCGAACCGTCCCCATCGTATCTTTACAACAGCTCAACTGCCCCCAGTGAAGAAGATTGAGGGAACAGTTGCGGTGCTGACGGGCCTCTCGGCGAATGTCTATTTCCACTGGATGGTGGATATTTTGCCCCGATTAGATATCCTGCGTCGCAGTGGCTTCCCCGAGCCAGAGATTGACTGGTTTTATGTCAACAGCCTCGCTCAACCGTTTCAGCGGCAAACCTTGGAACAGTTGGGGATTCCCTGCGATCGCATCCTAGAGAGCGATCGCCATCCGCATCTACAAGCCAGCCGCCTGGTGGTTCCCAGTTTTGCCAGTCCCATTGGTTGGGCCACGCCCGAGTCGATCGAGTTCCTGCGATCGCAATTCCTCTCTCCTCAATCCACACCCTCCACCACTCCCAAACGACTCTACCTCAGTCGCCAAACCGCTCGTTATCGCAAGGTGATCAACGAACCCGAGCTAATCCAATACTTACAAAAACAAGGCTTTAGCGTCATCACCCTAGACGAATACACCGTCCGGGAACAGGCCCAACTTTTCGCCAATGCTGAAGTCATTGTTGCCCCCCACGGAGCCGCACTCACAAACCTGGTATTTTGTCAACCCAAAACTACCGTTTTAGAGTTATTTTCTCCCAACTATATTCGTTATTATTATTGGTCAATTTGTCAATACCTGAACCTCAATCACTACTATGCAATTGGGACCGCCTTACCCTGTTCTGCTCTGCGCCGTCTCTTCTATCCCGATGCCCTCACGGAAGATTTTTGGGTTGATATTTCAGGGCTTGAGTCGTTAATCTCAACTCCAAAATTCCTGACCCAGTAACGCCGCTAAATCGGGTCTTCAGAGTTCAGAGTAATCAGGAAAAGTAATGGCGAATTATCTCCCCTCCTGGGAGGGGCTAGGGGTGGGTTCTCCGACAATTTTGTCTCAAATTAAACCCATTTCACCCTATATCCTAACTCCGTACAATATCTATTGAACTTTCCCATCACGAAACCAAATAATACGCTCCGTTCGTTCAGCCACTTCCGGCTCGTGGGTCACCATAACAATGGTGATTCCAGCCTCATTGAGTTGAGCAAAAATCCCCATGACTTCATCAGTCGTATGAGTATCTAACGCCCCCGTTGGTTCATCAGCGAGGAGGAGAACCGGACGATTAACGATCGCCCGTGCAATCGCCACCCGTTGCTGTTGTCCACCGGAGAGTTGAGTGGGTTTATTGTTCATGCGATCGCCCAATCCAACCCGTACTAACGCCTCTTGCGCTCGTTCAACTCGTTCCGCATGAGGAACCCCAGCATAAATCATCGGTAACATCACATTATCCAACGCCGTCATCTGAGCCAACAGATGAAACTGTTGGAAGACAAAACCGAGTTTACGATTGCGAACTTGAGCCAGATGAGGCTCATCAAACCCCGCCACATCCACCCCATCGAGATAATAGCGTCCTTGAGTGGGGCGATCGAGACAACCGATCACATTCATCGCCGTCGATTTCCCAGATCCAGAGGGTCCCATAATCGAACAATACTCCCCCGGATAAATGCAAAAATTGACGCCATCGAGAGCGCGAACTTCAGTATTTCCCGAACCATAAATTTTAGAGATCTCCTCAAAGCGAACCAAAGGGCGATCGCCCGACGGAGACAACGGCGACCGTTGAGGATCAACATCAGTAGAAGCCATAGGGAAAGCAACAGAACACAAAAATGGACAACGAACTAATCGATAAATAACATCCGCAACACCGATGGCGTAAAGGGATTTTCATCGGCTTGCAACATCTCAATCCAGTTTTGCCGTTGAAACCGACGCCCCTCATGATCCGTCTGCTCCACAAAAACTCGGAAATCCGCGATCGCCCCCTCAAAATCGCCCACCAAGGCCCGCGCCAAGCCACGACTATCGCGAATCTCCACATTATCCGGAGCCAGTTCCACCGCCCGTTCACAGGCTTCGAGAACCGCCTCAGGCTCTCCCCACAAACTGCCATACCAACACAGAAGATTCCACGATTGCGCCCCCACCTCTCCATGAAGACTCAGCGCATCAGCCTCCTCATAGAGTGAAACCGCCTCCAAAACTTCCCCGCGCATAATGTGCCGTTCCCCCTCTTCGAGTAACTCCGAGGCGCGACGACGGCGACTCAGTCTCATCGGATGAGACTCCGTCACCTCCAGCGCCGCCACGGGAGGGCAAACCTCCATCGCCCCAAGCCACAACAGACATGAACTCGCCAAAACCGTCCCAAGTTTAACCGTCATCGTCAAGATTCTACTCGATCAAATTGTTGCAACCACTGTTGAATCTGTTGTTTCCAGACCCTTTCAGCGCCACGGTTGTCTAAAACCAGCGTCGCCTGGCGGCATTTCTGCGCTAAGGGCATTTGGGCCGCTAGGCGCGATCGCACCTGCGCTTCATCATAGCCATCACGCTGCCGCAGCCGTGCTTTCTGTTGCTCTAGGGTACAGTAAACGACCCAAATATCGGTCACCAAATCCGTCATCTGGGCCTCAAACAGCAACGGAACCACAAACAACACCGGTGGCCAAACCGCCGCCGCCGCAATGGCCTCCTGGAACTGCTGCCGGATGCGAGGATGAATCTGCGCTTCTAACCACTGTCGTTCTCGCTGCGCCTCGGCCGTCTCTTGGAAAACAATCGCCCCTAACTCAGCGCGATTAAGACGGCCATCAGGCTGTAGCACCGACTCCCCATAACGCTGTACAATCTCGTGCCAGGCCGCCGTTCCCGGCTGCACCACCTGGCGCGACAAGACATCGGCATCCAGCATCGGCCAGCCATAGTGCTGACTCAGATAGGTCGCCACAGTACTTTTGCCCGTAGCGATGCCTCCCGTCAAGCCAATCAGCGGCGGCGTGGCGGCGGCTGTCACGACACCACCACCGTCAGTTCATCGCCCACCTTTAACCCCAACCGTTCCTGGGCGCTGTGTTGATAGGCGGCTAACTCCAGCCAGCCGTGACGGGAGGCGATCGCCACCACCTCTTCCTCTTTGGCGTTCATATAACTCTCACCCTGGGGAATCTGACGTGCGGCGGCTTCAACGTGCCAGGATTTGCCGATTAACTCATCTGAGGCAATGTTGCTGATTAAGTTCCCGAAGCGATCGCAGTATTGAATCACCCCCGTCAGGCGATTCTCCTGCCATTGGGCATCACGGAGTGACAAGCGAGTCAGACTCTCAGGATCAATGGCTGTTCCCAGGCGATCAACCCGCACCCCAGTCGCCACATGAGCGCCGACGGTGGCAAAAATATCGCGAGCGTGGAACGTCTGACTCGGTTCGGGAGTGCGCCAATACTTGACTTCTGTTAACTCCACCACCGCCAGGATTTTATCCTGATGCTGCCGCAGAACCCCATCAAAAATGCCATTATCGGGACCAATCAGAAAGCCATCTTCGAGTTGAATGGCAACACCGCGCCGGGATGTACCGACACCGGGATCAACCACGGCGATATGAACCGTCTCTTTGGGAAAGAAGGGATAGGCGTTGGCTAGACAGAAGCGGGCTGCCAGAATATCTTGCGGGGGAATGTCATGGGTGATATCGGTGACGGCCAGGGACGGTTCAATTTTGGCGATCGCCCCTTTGAGAATGCCCACATAGCCATCCCGTTCACCAAAATCGGTCAATAAGGTTAAATGTCGTCGAGAAAACATAAAGGCTCCTGTATAACTCTGGATTCTCCCTCATCGTAACGGTAGATTTGCCATCACTCTCCCTTGACAGGGCAAATCTAGGAAAATAACCCCCGTTTGCCATCGGGTAAAATGGTGCGCCAATTGGTTTTAGCGGCCGTCAACTGTTCCTGAGTCACCTTGGCGTTGCTTAAATTAGCCCCACAGAGATTGGCGTTGGTGAGGTTGGCATAGGTTAAATAGGCATTCGTCAGATCCGCCCCGCGCAAATCGGCCCCGGCTAAGTTGCAATAACTCATGAAGGCATCACTGAGATCAGCATCGCGTAAATTGGCGTGATTCATCCCCGTTTGACTTAAATCGGCTTTATGTAAGTTGGCGCCTCGTAAGTTGGTTTTGACGAGTTTACTTTCATTAAAATTAATGCCTTCGAGATTCAACTCTTGTAAATCAGCCCCGCTTAAATTACAGTTGGCAAAATCCCGCCGTCCTTTAAAATAATCCCGTTTGAGAATGGCTAAGGTTAAACGGCCTCGGGCTGTACTATTGGCACTGAGTTGAGTGGAGTGGAGTTGAGTGCGATCGCCCCGGTTCTTGGCCGCCTTAGACGCCGCCTTAGAAAAAGCACTGCGCGATCGTCGCGGCGATTGGCGATGCAGACGGGTATCGGCCAACCCTGTTGCATCGAGAGGGTCGCTATTCGATAAATGGGTGCGCCATTGGTCTTCTGAGGAGCTAAACTCTGTCTGTGAGGGGTTCAACTCCGTCTGAGAGGGGCCGAGGGCCGTTTCCCCTTCGGGTGCGTTGGCCCCCCAACGAGTGACATCCTCCTCAGCCTCTAAATTTCCTTCTAAGTAGGTAGGGTCCCCGATTCCCTGAGGCTGGAGGGGAACCGAATTATCACTTAACTCCGCCTCCGACGGCTGATAATGTAAATCCGCCAACACCTGATCGGGGGACTGATAGCGCTGGGACAACAGCGGCTGTAACATCTTATTCAAGACATAGGCTAGATTCTCGCTGACGGTGATGCGATCGCGCCAGGTAATGGCCCCGGTTAAGGGATCATAGCCCAGACGGCGGGGCGACTTCCCAGATAGTAAATAGAGACAGGTGGCCGCCAACGCATAGATATCACTAGAAAACACCGGGTGCATGGCCATCTGTTCTGGGGGAGCAAATCCCGGTGTACCAATGGCGAACGAGGTATTCGGTGCCTGATCATCATCACTTAACATCGCCGTATGACTCACTTCATCTTTCACGGCCCCAAAATCGATAAACACCAGGCGGCCATCAATGCTACGCCGGATCACGTTGGCGGGTTTAATATCCCGGTGAATCACCGACTGGGTTTGAAAATACTTCAGCAGTTCTAGGGTTTCATCGAGAACCGCTCGCACTTTAAATTCGTCAAAAACACCATAGCGTTTGACTTCCTGCTTGAGGGTCAATCCCTTCACGTATTCTTGAACCAGATAAAATTGCCCACCAATTTCAAAGTAGTCTAGTAGAGAAGGGACTTGAGGGTGATTGCCAATTTTGCCTAAGGTGGCGGCTTCTCGCTCAAAGAGTTTACGGGCGCGATCGATGACATTGGGGCTATTGGAGGCGACTCGTAATTGCTTAATGGCACAAACCGGTTCACCCGGTAGGGCTACATTTCGAGCTGCAAAGGTTGCACCAAACCCGCCTTGTCCAAGGATTTTGACAGATCGGTATCGTCCGTTGAGTAGCAAGGGAGAGCCACAACTGACACATTGCTCAGCAGAGTCGTTATTTTCAGGACTCGGACAGGCTGGATTAACGCAATAACTCATGGACAGTTGTTAGAATTCGCGATGAGGAACTGTAGGGGAACTGGAGAAACGAAACTTTCCCTGATGTCGAATCAAACTCCTGTCTCTATTGTGACATCTCACTTGCCGGGCCAGGACAAGACGGTAAAAACCGGGTAGTTTCACGGAGTATGTTTCACGGATCATCGTAGACGGGTGAACCGGTCTAATTGAGACACCAGGGTTACAGTCATGACATTATCGCCTCGTCGGCGATCGCCAACTCTGAAATCTGTGACAGCCATGACTCTGACTCCCCGAAAGGCGGGTCTGCTTCGGGTAATGGAGGCGCTTCGAGGGATTGCAACTCGGTCAAACTCACGCGAGTAATCAGTTCATGAGTTCGGGTGGAGGGGTGAATCTCGTCCCAAAAGAGATATTCTTCAGGATTGTCGACGACTTCTCCTGTGAGGGGATCTAAGGCTGGCTCGGTTGTCTGGCTAAACCCCAATTCTTGGGAATTCTCTAAAATCTCCTCGAAAGCTCCGGCAATATCTAACTCTAAAATTTCAATACCAAATTGTTGCTCTAACCCCTCGAAACGAGCGACTAAGGCTTGATTGGTGGCCGAGACGGCCCCCGTCAGCACCTCCCCCTGACCTTGGCGCACTACGGCCGGAAGTTGACCGATATCCGGCAGATTTGCCACTAGAAACTGTTGTGCGCCGGCTTCGGCTAAGGTGGAGATATGGTCGATTAAATTGTCAGCGATCGCCTCGGGAGAGCGCTGTGCAAAAATCAAATCATTGGCCCCGGCGAACAGATAAAAGAGATCCCCTGACTCGGGACGATCTTGGCTAAGATAGGACTCAATCTGTTGACCGACATTAGGAGCGCCATTGGGTAAGATTCCCACTCCTGTTTGCGCCCCGGCCACGGCGTAGTTGCTTCCCCCAGCCAATGCTGGAAGTGGCGCCGCAAACCCGAGTCGCTGCGCGATCCATTCCGGGAGAACTGGCCCGTTAGAGAAACGGCCCTGAAAATAAGGAGGAGAAGGGGGTTGCTGTTGACCTAGGGCTAAAAACAGATTCCCGGTATCACTGAGACTATCACCAAAAATCACAAAGTCCCCAGTTGCGGGGAGTCCTAAATCGACGAGGGTTTCAAAGCGCCCTTGCTCGGAGTTACCCTCAGCATCGGTCAGCCGATAATAATAGGTTTGATTCGGGAGTAATCCTGTTAGATTGATGGTTCGGCGATCGCCGGGGCCATCGGCCTGGGCCAGACGCACACCGACGAGGGTCTCAAAGTCTGGTGTTCGGGAGTATTCAGCGGCGAGGAACGCTCTGGAGTTGGCGTCAAGTTGGGCGCTGGTGGTTGTTACATCTGAGACGGTCACCTCAATCGAGAAGGTCTCGGAAGCGGAGGCGGTTTGACGTAACTGGTTTAGGGGAATGCTAACATCACGGTTGAATAGAGAGAGAAAGTTAAATTGGTTCATGATGACGCTGACGGTTTTGGAGGATAGAGTTGAGTGATTAGGGCAATCCGGTCTGCGTTGGCGAGGGCGATCGCTTGAGAGTCCCATTATCTCAGGGTGATCATGGCTCGCGGGTTTCTCCCAGTTTTTGACATCGTTCTAGGTAGATTTTAGCAGGATAATCTGCGGGGTTTTGAGCTAAACAGTCTAAAAATAAATCTTGAGCTTCTTGGATCTTTTGTCCTTGTAAGTACGCCAGTCCCAGCTCAAACTGGGTTCGAGTTGCCAGTTTGCCAGCACGAACCGGATCGGGGTCGGCGTCAAACACCTCAAAAATTGAAGTTTTCTGACTTTTTCCTTTGACCAACACTCGATCAATCAGACGGATATTATAATCGCCAGTATTTTGCAATTTAATGAAAGTTTCTTCAGCAATTAATAAGGGAACGCCGTACACCTTGGTCAGTCCTTCAACCCGAGATGCTAGATTAACCGCATCACTAATCGCTGTACTATTCATGTGTTTTTTACCGCCGACGGTTCCTAACATGAGTTGTCCGGTATTGATACCAATGCCAATTTTAATGGGTCTGCGTCCCGGTCGTTGACGACTTTGGTTATAGTTTTCTAGGTTTTCCAACATGGCGATCGCCGCCTTAACGGCATCATCTGCGGTTCCGCCAAATAAGGCCATAATCGCATCACCAATATATTTATCGATGAAGCCATTATTGTCTAAAATTGCAGGCTCCATTCGTGATAAATAGCCATTAATAAACTTGAAGTTATCTTGAGGCTTCATCCCTTCACTTAATTTTGTGAAATCTCGAATATCTGAAAAGAGGATTGACATTTCTCGCTCAACAGTATCCCCAAGTTGAACGTCAATAATACTTGATTTTTCCAAAAACTCTAAAAACTCTTTTGGCACAAATTTAGCATAAGCAAGACTCAATCGAGACAGTTTTAAGTGAGTTTTCAAGCGGGCTAACAGTTCCCGCTTGTTGACGGGTTTTGTTAGATAGTCATTGGCTCCATTCTGAAGTCCAACCACAATATCTTCCGAGCGATTTTTGGCCGTTAGCAATAAAATTGGCAATTCATGAGCCGAATAGGTTTCTCGTAGTTTTTGAGTAACCTCATAGCCCGTCATTTTGGGCATCATCACATCGAGAATAACCAAATCAGGCTTCAAGCCATTTTCAATCATATCCAGGGCTTCAATCCCATTCACCGCTTGGGTAATCACATAATTTTCCAGCGAGAGGTGATTGACCAACACCTGTAGATTGATCGCCTCATCATCAACAATCAAAATTGTGGCCACATCCTCCCGATTAGCGGCTTGAATCTGGGCGATGACCTCTGACGTTGTTTGAGACACCGACAAATCTGACCGGATGGTATCTTGGGGGTTAAGAGGAGTTATAGATGAGGTTAAGTCCTGATACTGAACCTCTGAGTTCACCCAGTTTTTGTCAGAATTTTTGTCAGATTTTTTTTCAGAAGCGTTGTCAGAATACGCTCCTGAAAAACCCGTTTTATTTTCAGCCGCATCAGCTTCATTATCCCAAGACCCCTCTTCAACAAATACAGGCTTAATCTCCGTTGGTGAAGCTGTTTGAGACTCCGCCAGTTGCTCAGGAGTCACCACAGGTAAACTAAAGGTAAATTGCGATCCTTTTCCTACAATGGATTGCACCGTCAACGTTCCACCATGTAATTCTACAAGCTGCTTAGTGACTGCTAATCCGAGTCCTGTTCCGCCATAATCTCGTGAGGTGGACCCATCGGCTTGTTCAAAAGATTCAAAAATGGACTGATGTTTGTCCGACGGAATCCCAATTCCTGTATCGGAAACGGTAATCAATAAGTAGCCCCCCAATGTATCGTCAGCGGCTAAGGTAGAATCCTGTTGAATGTTTAATTGTAAGCCGAGGCGATCGCTCCCTCCCGACCTCTGGGGTTCTGAATGCTGGGAATAGACCGCCGAAATTCCCACAAAGCCTTCTTCCGTAAACTTAATGGCATTTCCGACTAAGTTATATAAAATTTGTTGTAGGCGATTTTCATCGGCATATGCCCATGGAAGTTGAGGAGAAATGGCATTGATAAGTTGAACATTTTTTCGAGATACTAAGGTTTTGCACAAATTCAAAACCGATTCTACAATTTCTCGGACTCCAACAGGTTTCGGTTGCAAGTGAATTTGTTTATGGCGTAACTTCGAGAAATCTAAAATATCATTGACTAACGTATTGAGACGATAGCAACTTTGAACAATGAGACTTAAATTATTTTGCTGAGCTGGATTCAGGGGGCCAGCCACCCCATCAAGGAGTGATTCAGCAATGCCAATCGTTCCATTGAGGGGCGTTCGTAACTCATGAGAGGTATTGGCTAAAAACTCATCTTTGAGTTTATCAAGCCGTTGCATTTGCTCATTTTTGGCTTGTAAATCTTTGAAATACTCTTGCAGTTGCCTGGCCATGCGTCGAAACGAGCGGGCTAAATCGCCAATTTCATCTTGGCGATGTTCGGGAACCGGATGTTGCCATTGTCCTTGGGAGAGGGCCTGAGCCGACTCTTTGAGTTGTCGTAGCGGTAAGACCACCCAACGGGCCGTCACCACTCCGATCGCCGTTGAAATGACCAACGCTAAGCCACAGAGCAACAGGGTATTGCGGCTGTTAGCGTGAATCCGCTCCATGAAATCTCGCTCCGGGATCACCACGATAATCGACCAATTGAGTCCTCCCGCCTCTTCAAAGGGTCTCACCTGGACTAAATGGGGTTCGCCCTCCAGGGTAAACCGCTCCTGTCGCGTCTCCTGGACCCGGAAGAACCCGCCCAACTCCGCTAATAGATAACTGGCGGTTCCTTGAATGAGGTCGTTAGTGCTTTCACTGGCGTAGAGGCGAGTGGGATTAGTGTCATCCTCAGAGAAAGGCGGCTCTGAGGTGGATGTGGCGATGAGTTGGCCCTGTTGGTCAACAATGAAGGTTTCCCCGGTTTTCCCGACCTCGAGCTTGCCGAGAAAAGTGCTGATATCGAGAAGCGATAAATCGACAGCAAAGACCCCCAACAACTCCCCCTGAGCGTCATAGACCGCTTCAGCGGCGGGAAGTGCGAGATTGTGGTAGGGGGCCGCCCAGACATAGATCTCTCCCCATTGAGGCGATCGCGCCCCAATCGCGTCCAAATACCAGGGTCGGGTGAGTGCGTTATAGCCAGGAACCGCTGACAATAGCTCCGTCGGCCGTCCCCTCTCATCGGTGGCATAGGTGTAAAACGGATCATCCTCGGGGCCAGTACGTCCCGCTTGGCCAATGTTAACCGTTCCCCCCGGAACTTGCTCGGCCCCGCTAAACGCGCCCTGGGGATTGGCAAAATAAATATAACTGACGGCATCGAAGAGGCGAATCTGTTGGGCGAAATGGCGATCGAGTTGGTCAAGATTCGTCAGATCTAGGGTATTCAGACGAACCCCCATGACATTCGTTTGATTGATCAGATGAGCTTGGGATAAATAATTCTCAAGTCGTTCCTCAATCCGCAAACTGATTTCGGCTTGGAGTTGTTGGGCCAGTTCATCGACTGCCTTTTGGCCGTTGCGGAAAGACAAATATCCCGTCAGACCAACGGCTGCAAAGATTTGCAGGGCGAAGGGGATGATTAAAACCGTTCGGAGGGGCAGTCGCTGAGACAAATCTTGTAAGAGGCGTTGGAGGACCATAGATTCAAGGGTACAAGGGGACCGATGTCACCGTCATCTGACATGAGTGCGTTGCCAAGAATATCCGAGCTTCGGGGGATAGGGGTAAAATTCCCCTAATCTAGTTGGCTGACAATCACACTGCCTTAAGAAATCCACAATGAATATTTCCCAGACTATTTCTCAACGAGTTGCTCAAGTTCCCGCCTCCATGACCCTAGTCATTGCGGCCAAGGGGAAAGCCATGAAAGCTGAGGGAATTGATGTCTGTAGTTTTAGTGCCGGGGAACCGGATTTTCCAACTCCTCAGCATATTGTTGAGGCAGCCAAACAGGCTCTGGATGAGGGGAAAACCCGCTATGGTCCAGCCGCTGGGGAATTGCGCCTACGGGAAGCCATCGCCAAAAAGCTACAAACAGACAACCATCTGGATGTTAGCCCACAACAGATTCAAGTGACCAATGGTGGCAAACAGGCCATCTACAATGCGATCGCGGCTTTGATCAATCCCGGCGATGAGGTGATTATTCCGGCTCCGTACTGGGTGAGTTATCCCGAAATTGTCAAGCTGGCTGAAGGGGTTCCGGTGATACTTCCGAGCCACGCCGAGAGTGAGTACAAAATCACCCCAAGCCAGTTGCAAGGGGCGATTCGCGATCGCACCAAGCTCGTGGTCCTCAACTCCCCGTCAAACCCCACGGGAGTCGTCTATAGCCCCGAGGAAATTCGCGCCTTGGCTCAGGTCATCCTCGACCATGATCTGTTGGTTCTCTCCGATGAGATTTATGAAAAGCTCCTCTACGACGATGCTGAACATCTCAGTATTGGCTCGGTTCCGGGACTCGGCGATCGCACCATCACCTGTAGCGGTTTCGCCAAAGCCTATTCCATGACTGGCTGGCGTTTAGGCTATCTCGCCGCGCCCCTGGAGTTGATCCAAGCCACTAGCACCCTGCAAAGTCATAGCACCTCCAACGTCTGTACCTTTGCCCAATTTGGCGCGATCGCCGCCCTAACAGACCCCCAATCCGCCGCTTGCATTGAAACAATGCGTCAAGCCTTCGATCAGCGACGACAGTATATGTACGATCGCCTCAGTCAACTCCCCAACACCAGTGTTGTCAAGCCCAAAGGGGCCTTTTATATGTACCTCAACATCGGCAAACTGGGGATTCCCTCCTATGACTTTTGCGAACGTCTCCTAGAAGAACATCACGTGGCCACCGTTCCGGGGATCGCCTTTGGAACCGATGACTGTCTGCGTCTGTCATATGCCACAGATCTAGCATCAGTCGAAAAAGGACTCGATCGCCTAGAAACGTTTGTGCAGACAATCAGCCGTTAACGGTAGCCTGAAGCCGATGTTGTCGGGGTGAACTGGGTTGACCCTAGACAGTGACGAGTGACGGTGCAATTTAACGGGTTCTGCTGCTGGCTGCACTGGACTGTTGAGCGTTAACGTTGACCGTTAGAAATAACTATGATGATCTCGTCTTTGTTTAGCCGCTCCGACCCCTCGGATTCCCCCGATCTCAGGGGTGACCCGATTATTGATTCCCTTGAGGAGAACGATACGCTTATGCCAGACTCAACTCATGATCCGGTGCGATCGGATGATACCCCTGATAGCCCCATCGACGTTGAAGAAAACCCCACTGAGGTTGAAGAGGAGGAAGACCCAAATCAGGGCGATGATAGCCTCGATGATAGCCCCGATGAGAGCCTCAGAGACCCCTCTGGTCTCGTCGCCCTAGGTACAGACGAGGATAATTTTATCTTTGGCTTCGAGGGCAATGATACGCTGCTCGGAGTCGGCGGTGATGATGTGATTCTCGGCGGTGATGGAGATAATGTCATCAGCGGCGGTTCTGGGGATGATGTCCTACGAGGTGGCCCCGGCCGTGACAGCCTCGTGGGAGACTCGGGGGACGATGTTCTCGGGGGGGATGGCGGGGG
>LSZA01000003.1 GCA_001637315.1 Phormidium willei BDU 130791
AAGAGGGGATGGCAAAAGGCAAGAGGGGGAAATGGGAAATGTTAAAATTGTAGCGGAGGGGGCTTGTTTTTTGGGCCGCGATCGCCATGTCGTCGGGGCGAAAAAATTTTCTCAAACCCCTTGCTTTGTGGATTCCTTTATCGCTAGAATAAGGTCTAGCAGATTGCCCGTCTGCTCTTATATCTCTTGAATACCGTCAGCCACCCCTTGTATAATAGGCTGACATTATAATTTGGGAATCGCCCAGTTTCGCCACGAAATCTGGGTTATTCCTGTTTAAGAATCCGCCCCTCTCTTCGAGATTACGATATTTGCCTTCATGAGTCGTTCAACCATTCAACCCGCCCTTGTCACCAAGGTTTTGCCGGGTTCCATTGCTGAAGAAATTGGCTTTCAAGCGGGCGATCGCCTCGTGTCTATTAACGATATCTCACCGAGAGACTTAATCGACTATCAATTTTTGTGTGCTGACGAAATTCTGAGCCTAAAAGTTCTCGACAGTGACAATGAACTCCATGAAGTGGAAATCGAGAAAGACTATGATTGTGATTTAGGCTTAGAGTTTTCTTCTGCCTTATTTGATACCCTAATTCAATGCAATAATCGTTGTCCCTTTTGCTTTATTGATCAAAAACCCCCAGGAATGCGGGATACCCTCTATCTCAAAGACGACGATTATCGCCTCAGCTTTCTCTATGGTTCCTATCTCACCCTAACCAACCTTCCCCCTGCTGAATGGGAACGCATCGAACAACTGCGACTGTCTCCCTTATATGTTTCCGTACATGCTACCGAACCGGAGGTGCGATCGCGCCTCCTGAAAAACCCCCGCGCCGGACAAATCCTCGAACAGTTACAATGGTTTCAAGACCGACGCTTGCAAATCCACGCTCAAGTGGTGGTTTGCCCTGGAATTAACGATGGGATTCACCTCGAACGCACCCTAAACGACTTAGCCCAATTCGGCAAAAACCTCGACGATGACGACATCCCGGCTGTAGCTTCCGTGGCGGTGGTTCCCGTTGGCTTAACCCGATTTCGCCCCCCCGAAGATGAACTCACTCCCGTCTCCCCCAGCCAAGCCGAGGATGTCATCCAACAGGTTCAGGCCTTACAACCGCAATTCCGAGAACAGTTAGGATCGAATTTTGCCTGGTTAGCTGACGAGTGGTTTCTCTTAGCGGGCCGAGAAATGCCCGAACGGGTTGACTACGAAGGCTATCCCCAAATCGATAACGGTGTCGGTTCGATTCGCCTCTTCCTCGATGAATTTCGCGACATCGCCTCTACACAACTTCCCTCTCAGGTTGATCCTCCCCGTCACCTCACCTGGGTCGTGGGGAATGCTGTCAGAACTGCCTTCGGGGAGATTCTGCAACAACTCAACGCCGTTGAGGGGTTAACGGTGGAGATGTTAAGCCTCAATAGCGAGTTTTGGGGGCAAGATATTAGTGTAACTGGGGTTCTCACGGGTTCCGATGTACGACGAGGGTTGCAACAACGGCGACATCATCTCGGTGATGGGATTGTTCTGCCGACAGTGATGCTGAAACATGGGGAAACCCGCTTCCTCGATGATGTCACGGTGGAGGAGTTGGAACAGGAATTTGCCGTTCCCATTCGTCTGGCGACGGGAAGTGAAGGGTTGATTCAGGCGTGTTTACGATAGGGAACAGGGGCGGGTGTTGCCCGCTGTTCCTTGTCTGGGTGATAGACTATTGTTTGAGACTATCCGGGGCGAGGAAGTGGGCAATGTGATAGGCTCGTTCTTCTGTTTTGAGGAGAATTTCGTCATATAAATGACGGGTGGCGCGATCGCCTAGGCTATCACATTGGGCCGCCTGAGAACGCAACAAAGAAATGGCGGCTTGTTCAGCTTTCAAGTCCGATTCTAGCATTTGTCGGGCGGGAAAAACACCGTCTGCCTCGGGTTCAAAGGCACAAAGTTCTGCCAGTTTACTGAAACTGGCGGCGGGAACCCCTCCGAGGCCATTGAGCCGTTCTCCTAAGTCATGAACATGGCCGGCGACGTCATCATAGCATTCTTGGAAGAAGTTATGAAGTTGATAAAACTCAGCGCCTTCAACCACAAAGTGATGTTTTTGATATTGTAAATAGAGGGCTTCGAAGGTGGCTAAGAGGATATTCAAGCCCTCACAGACGGGTTCTGTTGTGGTTTTGGGTAGTGCAATGGGATTGTCGGCAATTTGCTCGAAGGCTTGGATTGGGGTTGCGATCGCCATGAAATGTTCTCCTGATTACAAGACGAGAGCTTGAGTATTTGTGACCCCTTTTTGGGTCATCCATGTCTTGATTAGAACACAGGCCACTAGAAACTTCAAGGTATTTTTAGCTCAAACATTTTAGGTAAGAGAATTATTCTCAATAATCTTGATAAGCATTATCAGTTGGGTTGAAATACCCGAAAACTGGGGGTATTTCTTGTGAACCCTCCAATCATCTATTCAGTCGTATTTAGCAATTTAAAACGACATCAAGCCAATTGATGTAGTGATAATCGAATCAAAGCAATCCTCAATGAGTTCCCAATAAGGGACTATTATTGACATCTCTGGCGTCCGAGACCCTAAACGGTAGCCAAAGATACAGTGATGCCCAGATATGTTACAGAATGTAACGAAGTTAGTCGGGGCTGGTGCGATCGCCGAGACTCCCTTTATAATCAAAAAAATTATTGCGAGAGTATCTCATTAACTGCCATGCCACCATCGCCCTATCAACTCAAAATTCATGGAGGTTGTCGCTGGTGTATCTATCACAGGCTCAAGGATTTGGGGATTTGCTGTCACTGTCGCGCCTA
The DNA here is from genome assembly GCA_001637315.1 of Phormidium willei BDU 130791. Taxonomy (GTDB): domain Bacteria; phylum Cyanobacteriota; class Cyanobacteriia; order Cyanobacteriales; family Geitlerinemataceae; genus Sodalinema; species Sodalinema willei. Next base: position 2,822 of record LSZA01000003.1, read on the forward strand.
TCAACCGCTCGATGTAACCGTCGATACACCGTCACAGTTATTGCAAATTTGGAGCGTCACGCGGCAATATACAACCCCACCAGACATTCTCAAAAATTGGCTCGAAGACTGTTGGCAACAACAGGGATGATAGAACCATATCTCTGTTAGTCCCTGATATCATGCTCACTAGCCTGCAAAATCCCCTGATCAAGCAACTGCGCAAACTCCAGCAAACCAAACAACGCCGTCTCCAGCAACGATTCCTCCTCGAAGGAACTCACCTCATCGAAGAAGCCAGCCGCCATCAGTATCCTCTCGATGTTCTCTGTTATACCCCCGCCTGGGGCGATCGCCATCCCCAACTGCTAACACAACTTCAGGCGCAACGCACCGAAGTCGTCAGCGAGGATGTCTTAAACGCCCTGGCGACGACCGTCAACCCCGATGGTGTCATCGCCACCGCCCCCCAAAACCCCCCATCTCCCCCCCCATTGTTACCCTCAGGGGTGGGATTTGCCCTGGAACGTCTGCAAGATCCGGGAAATTTGGGAACTCTCATTCGTACGGCTGTTGCGGCGGAGATCGATGGGCTATGGCTGAGTGAGGATAGCGTCGATCGCACCTCCCCCAAAGTCTTGCGGGCTTCGGCGGGAACCTGGTTTCAGATGCCCATGACGCCCTGTGAGAATCTCCTGAAAACAGTACAAGATTATCAATCCCAGGGGGTGCAAGTGGTGGCGACCTGCTTAGATAGCCCCATCACCTATTGGGATGTGAACTGGAAGCCGCCGTCGTTGATTTTGCTGGGAAATGAAGGGGCGGGATTATCATCGCCCTTGCTGGAACTGGCCGATCTGCGCGTTACCATACCCATTAGCCCTAACGCCGAATCCCTGAATGTGGCCATCGCCGCCGCCCTGTTGGCCTTTGACGTCAGACGACAACGACTCGGGTCAACTTTAACTTAATCAGAATCGGGGGAATTGGGGTTTTTTGAGTTCAGAAATTGCTCAATATCGGCGATCGCATCCTCCCAGATCGCTAAATCCGTTGGCATATCACTGGGGGGTTCCACGGGTTTCGCCTTCGGTGTCTCAGAGTCTTTAGGATGGCTGTTCATCGCTTTACGCAACTGTTCGAGGGTTTCCTCAAACGTGGGTTCGGCATCCGGGCGATCGGGAGTGTTAGGTTCCATAAGTCGAGAAAGAAGCAAGGGTGCCAACGCTGTCTCGGCGTTGCCCAACCGAGACTAGGCTACCCAATCTAGGCAATAAACCGGGCGATCGCGGCATTTCCCGCCGATCCTAACAAACTTTTTTGCCCCCTCCCAATCCCCTGCCCTCTCGCGAGGAGTTGTCTGATCGCCCCCGCACAGTTGAAAATGGGAAGGCTAAACGCACAGAGAAACTACTCATGAGTCAAGGGTTTGATTACGATCTTATTATTATCGGTGCCGGTGTGGGGGGCCATGGTGCAGCCCTTCATGCTGTCGCCCAGGGGCTAAATACCGCCATCATTGAAGCCGCTGAAATGGGCGGAACCTGCATCAATCGCGGCTGCATTCCCTCGAAAGCCCTCCTGGCGGCATCGGGGCGAGTGCGGGAACTGCGTCAAACCCAACACCTGCGATCGATGGGGGTTCATGTCGGCGAGGTTCAATTCGATCGCCAAGGAATCGCCGATCACGCTGATAACCTGGTCAACACCATTCGCAGCAACATGACAAATAGCCTCAAACGCCTTGGGGTGGATATTATCCAAGGCTGGGGTAAAGTCGCCGCCGCGCAAAAAGTAACCGTCGAAACCCCAGACGGGGAAAAAACCTACAGTGCTGAGAATATCATTCTTGCTCCCGGTTCGGTTCCTTTTGTTCCCCCTGGGATTAACATCGATGGGAAAACGGTTTTTACCAGTGATGATGCCCTGAAACTGGAGACGGTTCCGCCCTGGATTACCATTATTGGCAGTGGCTACATTGGCTTAGAGTTCGCCGATGTCTATTCCGCCCTGGGTTCGGAGATTACGATGGTGGAAGCCCTCGACAAACTCATGCCTACCTTCGATCCTGATATTGCTAAAATCGCCAAGCGGGTGTTGTTGGATGCCCGAGATGTGGAAACCTACGCCGGTGTCTTTGCTACGAAAATCACCCCAGGAACCCCGGTGATGATTGAATTGACAGATGCCCAATCGAAGGAAGTCGTCGAAGTCTTGGAAGTGGATGCTTGTTTGGTGGCGACGGGGCGGATTCCCGTTACCGATAAGCTGAATTTAGAGGCGGTAGGAGTCGAAACCGATCGCCGAGGCTTTATTCCGGTGAATGACTATCTGCAAGTTACCGCCAATGGCGAACCGGTTCCTCATCTTTGGGCGATTGGCGATGCTACCGGTAAGATGATGTTAGCCCATGCCGCTTCGGCGCAAGGGGTTGCGGTGGTTGAGACGATTCAGGGGCGCGATCGCCAAGTCGACTATCGCAGTATCCCCGCCGCCGCCTTTACGCATCCTGAAATCAGTTTTGTCGGCTTAACGGAACCCCAAGCCAAGGAGTTAGGGGAGTCGCAAGGCTTTGAGGTGGGAACCGCCCGCACTTATTTCAAGGCTAATTCTAAAGCCCTTGCCGAAGCGGAAACCGATGGGATTGCCAAGATTATCTACCGCAAGGATACGGGGGAATTGTTGGGGGTTCATATTATCGGTATTCATGCGGCGGATTTGATTCAAGAGGCTGCCAATGCGATCGCCAATCGGCAATCAGTGCGTGAGTTAGCCTTTCATGTGCATACTCACCCCACTCTCTGCGAAGTTTTGGATGAAGCCTACAAACGCACTTTAGAAGCGGCGTAGTTGCCGGGTTTCTAATTGTGCAATTTACTGTCGTTGTGGGGGGTAATACCGGCCACAACGACAGGGTAAGTCTGACTCGTCAATATAGCCCGAGTCGATTAAAAAGGCCCGCAACGCTGTCGGGAAGTCGGGATGTTTGCCAATCACGTCTCCCTCATCGTTATAAATGTTATATCCCGAGATTCCTGAGTCATCGTCGGGGTCATAATGGGCTAACATAAACTCCCACCCTTCTGCAAACTCTCCCAACAGGGCTTTTTGGGCAACATATCCAGCTAACACTCCATTCACCTCGTGATTTCGTTCTTGGAGTGTCTCATACATCTGCCAAGCCCGTTGACGAAGTTCCGCCCGATGTTCGCGGCTAACATCGTGAAATTCTCCATCCTCGAAGTTTAAAATACGAGAGGGGGGAAAGGAACCGGCAAAGGAACTAAAGGCATAAAAGAAGCGTTGATCAACGGTTACGTATTCAACTTGTCTATCACCGTTGATATCTTCAAAGGTTCCACCACCCAATTGTTGCCAATCGAGGCGAGTGCTGTCAAAGGAATCGCCATTCCAGCTATAAATGTCATGAGTTGTGCAACAATGTCCTCCGCCGCTAAAGGTTGTGATAATGGCTTCTGGTGTTCCGCTTTGGTTTAAGTCTTTTAGCATCACATTCGCCCAGGAAAAGGTGAGGGCACTGTCGCGTAATATCAATTCCCGAGTCCATTCACGATAGCGGATTTGATAGTGTAAGTTATTACGGTGATAACGATTCTCTAAGTCTGGGTTTCCGTCGTAGCGAACGGAAACTTGCATATTTCCCTCACGGAGTTCACGTTGTCTAAAGGGAGAGGTATCGGAATCAATGTGAAGGCTTGGCTGGGCGATGCCCCCCGAAATCCAAGTACCACTTGCCAAACCCAAGGCTGAGATGAGAGAAATGAGTCGCCAAACCATGATCAACACCAGATGCAACGATAGATTATCATTCAGTCTAGTGCTATCTAAACCGGAAAATTTCCGGCTATCTATGACAGAATAAGCCAGCAAGAGATAGACAGTTCAGCAAGTGATACAGGGTCTTGCAAACTGTGGGCAAATATCTCTAGGCTAGTTTGTTTTTATGTTTACTATAAATTCTTTATTTTGTCAATACATTTTCGTGAAACTTACTCAACCTAACCTGATTTTCGCAACTGGCTAATCTTCTAAATAGCCAGAATCCACTAAAAACGCGCGTAACGCCGTGGGAAAGTCAGGATGTTGACCAATCACCTCGCCATCCTCATTACGAATATCTAGCCCCCAGTCGTCTTGGCGGTCATAATGCTCTAACATAAACGCCCAAGCGTCCTCAAATTCATCTAACAAGATTTTTTGGGCCACATATCCGGCTAAAATACCATTGACTTCATAGTCTCGTCCTTCGAAAACAGAGCGCATTTCCTCGGCGCGCGATCGCAGTTCTTGAGGATACTCACGCGTCACATCCTCGAACCCAAAATCCTCCAATGAAAGAATCTTAGACGGAGGGAAAGACCCCGCATAGGAGCTAAATCGATAGAGAAATCTACCATCAAAGCTTAAAAATTCCAGATCCCCATCATTATCTAAATCTTGAAACATCCCACCGCCCGCATCAGCAGGGCCGAGGCTAAACTCCTCAAATTCACGTCCAGTCCAACGATAAATCTGGTGAACCGTGCAACAATGAGCGCCTCCCGTGTAGGTTTCGACGATGACTTCTGGACGGTCATTATTATCTAAGTCTTGAAAACGGACTTCACCCCGCATCATTGGATACTCAGGAGTATCTTGTAATTGGGCTTCATCTTGGTAATATAAAATATAGTACAGTTGGCGATCGTCAATCTGCTCTCCCGCTCGATAATCGACGCGAACACGAATATCTCCTTGAGAGATCTCTTGCTCAAAAGACTCGGAATCGTAGTCAATGTTGATTTGGGAGACTGCGATCGCCTGAGACGCCAGTCCTGCACCCACCATCGTAGCTACGGTTATCATGAAAGAAATAAGGTCATATACCATCGTTTAATTAATCTCAACTCTTATCTGCCAATGATTCGCTTTAGCTTCAACTCAACCCGTTTGATTAGCGATTTATTTCTATCAATATCATAGCATCGATGATTAGGATTTGTCATCAAAAGACTTGCCAAAAAACTAAACGACGAGCGGGACGCAAATACCAAGCTATCACAAGCAGCCAATAGATATAAGTCCATTAATGCTTCAATTCCATTTTGCACTAAATCCTGGCATTCTTCAGGATTTTGATGCAATCGTTTACCTGAAGCAGAAAACCATTTGCGAATTGAAATAACATTCGGAAATTTCTTTTCAAAAGACAACAAAACCTCCTGAGAGTCCGTCGCCACAAAAATCTTAAACTTAGAATATCGTGATTGAACCGATACGACAACTGAGCGTAGATATGACTCAACCTCAGGTAAGGGAACTTTCATATCTGAATAACGAATATGCACCCCAATCATATGCCCCTCAAAGTGTTCTTGCTTGAAGGTTTCGACTTTCTGAGCGATTTCATCTTTTAAAAAAAGGTTTTCTTGCAAAATAGATTTCAAAATTTCAGGACCTGTAAGCCTAGCAAATCTCCGAGCATCCCCCGTAAATAAAGGGCGCATAGCATGAATTTTGTGAGTATAAGCCGACAAAACAATAATATCCTCATCATAATCTAATCGAGACACATCAAACGACATATCCGCATAACCTTTCAGTCCCAACTCCTGACGAAGAGACCCCAAAGAACGATGAAGTCGATGAATCCAAACCACCGGGTAGATCGAATCCGTCAGCGGTAAACTTTCCACTGACTGTGCTACCGGACAATCAAAATAGCGAAAAAACAAATTTTCCCCCGAATTACAATAACTGCCATCACGCCAATCCACCACCAACTGCCGCTGACTCAACTGAGCATATAAAATGCCCGTTGCGATCGCAAAAACTCGATTTCCAATCCCCGAAGTTCCCTTAACCACAACATACTTTGTCATCGTTTTTTTGACAGTAAATTACCACCATCTTACACAGCCGATCAGGTTCGTCAAGACCTAGAAGACCTCGCCGAAGAGGTCGCCAAGCCCCAATGACCCCCTCCGACCTCTTCTCCCTCCCCTGGGGGAAAACAGCCAAGTTGCCCCCACCCTAACCCGCAAAAGTCAAGACATCCCCACATCCAGCCCATCCCAAGCAGGACAAAATTCGTTACCTTAAAAACAGAATCCCTCAAAACCCTAGCGGTCATCCCCCCACTCACCGTAGGATTTTAAGAATCATTACCCCGATTTGACCGCTACAACCGCATCAAACGGGTATTGTCGTTTGAAAGATAAGGAGAACCCAACCGAATGTTAGACGCATATCGCCAACACGCCGCCGAACGGGAAGCCCTGGGCATCCCCCCCCTTCCCCTCACCGCCGAACAAACCTCAGAACTCTGTGAACTCCTCAAAACCCCGCCCGAGGGCGAAGAAGGGTTCCTGATGCTTCTGTTGCGCGATCGCATTCCCCCCGGCGTAGACGAAGCCGCCTACGTCAAAGCCGGCTTCCTCACCGGAATCGCCAAAGGAGAAATCGACTGTCCCCTCATCTCCCACCAGGGCGCCATCTCCCTCCTCGGGACCATGGTCGGTGGCTACAACGTGCAGTCCCTCGTTGAACTGCTCAAATCCCGCGACAGCAACCTAGCCGCCGCCGCCGCCACCGCCCTGAGTACCACCCTGCTGGTCTTCGACGCCTTCAACGACGTTTTGGCCCTCTCTGACATTAACCCCTACGCCAAACAAGTCGTCGACGCCTGGTCCAACGGCGCTTGGTTCCTCGACAAACCCAAAGTTCCCGAAGCCATCACCGTCACCGTCTTCAAAGTTCCCGGCGAAACCAACACCGACGACCTCTCCCCAGCCCCCCACGCCACCACCCGGCCCGACATTCCCCTGCACGCCCTCTCCATGCTGGAGTCTCTCATGCCCGAGGGGATTGAAACCATCGCCAAACTCAAAGAAAACGGCCATCCCGTGGCCTACGTCGGGGATGTCGTCGGGACCGGTTCCTCCCGCAAATCTGCCATCAACTCCCTGTTATGGCACATCGGTCATGACATCCCCTACGTCCCCAACAAACGTTCCGGCGGCTTCATCCTCGGCGGAAGTATCGCCCCGATTTTCTTCAACACCGCCGAAGACTCCGGTGGCTTCCCCATCGAGTGTGACGTCACCCAAATGGAAACCGGGGATATCATCACCATCCATCCCTACAAAGGCGAAATCACCAAAAACGGCGAACTCCTGACCACCTTCACCGTCAAACCCAACACCATTCTCGACGAAGTGCGGGCCGGCGGACGGATTCCCCTATTGATTGGTCGCAGTCTCACCGACAAAACCCGCGAAGCCTTGGGCCTCGACATTACCGACCTCTTCGCCCGTCCCGAAATCCCCGAAGTCAGCAACAAAGGTTTCACCCTGGCCCAGAAAATGGTCGGCCAAGCCTGCGGACTTCCCGGTGTGCGTCCTGGAACCTCCTGCGAACCCGTCATGACCACCGTTGGGTCCCAGGACACCACCGGCCCCATGACGCGAGATGAACTCAAGGAACTCGCCTGTCTCGGCTTCTCCGCCGACCTCACCCTACAAACCTTCTGCCACACCGCCGCCTATCCCAAGCCGGTGGACATCAACACCCACAAAGACCTGCCCGACTTCTTCTCCACCCGAGGCGGCGTCTCTCTACGTCCAGGGGATGGCATCATCCACTCCTGGCTCAACCGGATGCTACTACCGGATACCGTTGGAACCGGCGGCGACTCCCACACCCGTTTTCCCTTGGGGATTTCCTTCCCCGCTGGCTCAGGGTTGGTGGCCTTCGCGGCGGCGTTAGGGGTGATGCCTTTGGATATGCCAGAATCCGTGTTAGTGCGCTTCACTGGGGAGTTACAGCCCGGTGTGACTCTGCGGGATATCGTCAACGCCATTCCCTGGGTGGCGATTCAGGACGGGAAACTCACCGTCGGTAAAGAGAACAAGAAAAACCTCTTCGCCGGGCGGATTATGGAAATGGAAGGACTGCCCGATTTGAAAGTTGAGCAAGCCTTTGAGTTGACCGATGCCACGGCGGAGCGGTCTTGTTCCGGTTGTACCATTAAGTTAGGGACTGAGACCATTTCCGAGTATCTGCGATCGAACGTGGTGCTGTTGAAAAACATGGTGGCTCGCGGCTATCAGGATGCGCGCACTCTGATGCGCCGCGCGGCCAAGATGGAGGAGTGGTTAGCCAATCCGGAGTTAATGTCGGCCGATAAAGATGCTGAGTATGCGGACACCCTAGAGGTGAACCTCAGCGAGATTACCGAACCCATTGTCGCCGCCCCCAATGACCCGGACAATGTCAAGTTGATGTCGGAATGCACCAATGACAAGATTGATGAGGTCTTCATCGGTTCTTGTATGACCAACATTGGCCATTACCGGGCAGCAGCCAAGGTGTTGGAAGGGGCTGGCCCGGTGAAGGTGCGGCTTTGGATTTGTCCCCCCACGCGCATGGATGAGAAGCAATTGCGCGAGGAAGGGGTTTATGGGGTCTTCGCAGCGGCGGGTGCGCGCACGGAGATGCCGGGATGTTCTCTCTGTATGGGCAACCAGGCCCGAGTTGAAGATGAGGCCACGGTCTTCTCCACCTCGACTCGTAATTTCAACAACCGTATGGGTAAAGGGGCGCGAGTCTATCTGGGTTCGGCGGAGTTAGCGGCGGTTTGTGCGCTACTCGGCCGCATTCCGACGAAGGAGGAATATCTGGAGATTATGAAGGATAAAATCGACCCCTTTGCGGGTGAGTTGTACCGCTATCTCAACTTCAATGAGCTGGTTGGCTTTGAGGATGAGGGCCGTGTGATTCCCCTTGAGGAGATGCCCAAGATTGAGGACATCTTAGGGATGCCGGCTGGGGCGAAGTAAGCGCCTGATAGATTAACCTGGGGCGACCTCCAGAAACCGAGTGTCTTGAAGACACCCGGTTTCTCGCTCCCCCGGTTGTTAGAATGGTGGTATAGGTCATACCTATTTAAATAACCCAGCTATATGCTCGTAAACTTTACTAAAGAATGCCCCAGAAGATTCGAGACTTGAAAAAGTCACTGGCTAAAGCCGGTTTTTTAAAGTTTCTGCGAAAGGAAGCCATACTCAATGGAAGCATCCTAGTTTATCTGTGATTCTAATTATTTTTGGTAATGATGGAAAAGATGCCAAGCGTTATCAAGAAAAACAAGTATCCAAAGCATTAAAACTATTAAATAAAAACCAAAAATAAGAATAATTTTATGAGATATACGATTGTCATTCAATGGTCAGAATTAGACGACTGCTTCGTTGTCTTCTTACCGGAATTTGAAGATGTCATGCAGCCGGTCACTAATGGTGATAGCTATGAAGGCGCCTTTAAAAATGCTCAGGACCTGTTGGAACTGCTGGTTGAGTCGAGTCGTTTGGAAGGGAAGCCATTACCTCTGGTTAAACCCACGTTTCAACTTGCTTAGTGGTTTCATTAAGGATGTCATCGATAGAAAAATCGAGGTTTCAAGTTTGAAGTATAACGCTGTTCTACCGTCAAGGGTAGCGAATTGGTTCGGTTTTGTGAAGGAGGAGCACTCTGAAAACGTAATACTTTATTAAGAAAATCGCAAAATCACTAAAATCGTTGCTAAAATCCTGAGATATGTTGGTGTAGACTGAGATTAATCGTCTTTTGAACAGGCAAGATTTACAACAATTAGCAGATATTCGAAAAAATGAAGTCAAGGTTTTACTCGATAACCACCAGTACTCGGGGGCTTACTACCTGAGCGGCTACATCGTTGAATATGCGTTGAAGGCTTGTATTGCTAAACAAACACAACAGTATGATTTTCCAGACAAGAAAACGGTTTTAGATAGTTACAGCCATGATTTAGTTAAACTGGTGAAAGTGGCACGCTTAGACGCTCAATTAAACGAAAAAATAGACAACGATGAAAATAATTATTTTACAAGGTACTGGTCAATCGTTAAAGACTGGACAGAAGAAAGTCGCTACAAACAACATACCGAACAGGAAGCTTCGGAGATTTACCAGGCAATTACTGATCCAGATCATGGAGTGTTAAAATGGCTACAGCAACATTATTGAACTACGAAATAGAAGAAGGGAAACGCTTTCTCGATGCCCTCAATGAGGCTGGACTTTCAATTGATTCAGCACTCTGGATTTACGAGTCAGAACGAGAGTTGTGGCAATTAATGCTCACGTCGCCTCTTTGTAATACTGGAGGAACGCTGAAGGCTTATGAGGCTATCTTAAAGGTATTTCGCCAAGTAGAACCGGCATTAAAAATTGATTGGACTTCTCTTGTTGCGGTTAGCCCTAAACATGAATTGATTGAAGGGCTGCGTCAGTTGCAATGTCAATTTAATTTAGATTTTTCAGGAAGACGTATTGTCAATAATATGGTTGATCGAATGCTGATTGAGGATGCTTATGTTTATCAAATCAAATAGCCAAAGACAAAACAACATTTACTGGATTGGATGAACACTATATCCTACGGCTCAATAATAACAGTGGACAAACTACGATCGCAATCCTAGAAAGTCATTGAACTGAATCTTGATTTCACCCAGAATCACGAGCGATTTTATCCTTTAAAACCAACTTTAGCTCATCCGAAATGGGCAGCCAAGCGATTTCTTTGTAGAGATTGGAGCTAGATTCTCCATCTTGTAGGCGTGTCTTATAAATCTCAACCAAAACCGACTCTAAACCATACTTAGCTAATGCGTCTGATGCCAGTCCAATAATTCCTAAAAAGACAATTCCGCCAATCATTCCACCCGGTCCTAACATTGCCAAGGCAGCCGTTATGGCAGCGGCTCCAGTCAACCCTGTTGTCGCCATGGTAATCAGAAGAATTACCGCTGGTAAGCCAATACCTGCTAGTTTTCTAATAATTTCATCCATTATGAACTCCTAAATAATCTTGCTCTAAACTTGCTAACTTCTTAGGCGATCGCCAGGGTTCCCGTCCCAGATTACCACCCTAAATAATAGTATAAACGCATCGGCGGTTTTTTGTTCCTGACGACACCCATTTCACCGTATATCTTGACCCGTAGGCCTGCTGCTATAATCGGGATAGTGCGCCCCCCGCCTAACAATGATTCAATCAACCTCAGACCTCCAGCAGCTTTACGACGCAGACTATATCCTGTGGCTCGATGCGACTGTGGCAAAACTGCGATCGCACCACTACAACGACGTCAATTAAGACCACTTAATCGAGGAAATTGAAGATTCTCCAAAAAGCACTTAATTTATCCACCAAAAGCTTCGATTCGTATTATACTGTAAAGATAAACAAATTCCAAGAAATTGGTTTACCCTTTCTTTTCACTAGCAATGAAGAAATGGTTTATCGTACAGGAATTGGGAAAACCCTCATCCCGAGGGGAAACTGTTGCATTGGAGTGATAAGTTCGTGGAAAACGGGATACCTAAACTTTATTAGCTCATTTCGGGAATAATGAGTTGTTAAATTTAGGACTGTCTTGCTTCTGATAAAACCCGCAATAAGGCAACAAAGCGGAATGACTAAAGTTCAAGGTTTAGCCGGCAAAACTCTTAATGACTAAGAACACAATCAGGAACTGGAAACAAATCTGTAGCGGCATTTTACTGGGAAGTCTGGTAAGTTGTACGGGAGCGCCCGATGATCGAACCCACGTCACCACTGACCAACTCAATCAGGCGATTTGTATCGAGGATTGGGAAGGCGCGATCGCGATTCTCGATAATATTATCCCAGATTATCCTGATAGTCAGAATACATTGGCAGAATATCGCGATCGCCTGCAACAACTCTCTACAACAGGTTTGGGCGAGGAACAAAAAGCACAATACTGTTCTCCAGGACACCCAATATCACCCAATCCTAATCCTGTACCACAAGATGAAAACTCGCTAACCCGCCGCGTTTGGAGATACTACGATGAAGAATTGTGGGATTACATCCATACCTCGCGCGAACCTTTCGATAGTGATGGTCGGAGTTACGAGGAAATCACGACTTTCGTTGAATTTCCGGGGATAATTTCTAATCTCGATTATTATTATAGTTGGATTGCTGAGAATGGCACTTACTTAGCCGCCACGTTTTCTGACAACCAGTTGGAGGAGTTGTCAGCCGATGAAATAATAGACTGTCAAGAAAATAATGAGTGCGATCGCATATCCCCTCCAGCTAAGTTTGAACGTCTTGTTGAGCGTTTTGAAGCAGGAATGAACGCTCAAGCAGTTTTACAAGCGATTGTGCGAGAATTGGGAGAACCTTCATACCAACGGGAAAAGGTTGTGTACAGTTGGCAATTCCAAGAAGGAGAGACGTTTTGTACCATAGACATTGAGTTTTCTAATGATAAATTTATTGGTTCAAGTTTTAGCTGCGGAATGTTGCCAGAATCTTAGCTTTTGTCTGATTTTAATACTAGAATATAGCGACTTGTCTATCTGCGGCTACAAATGCGATCGCAGAATTAGCATTTTCGGGGTTGTAGCTAGCAAAACTATCAATGACCAAGAACACAACAATGAACTGGAAACAACTTTGTGGCAGCATTTTACTGGGAAGTTTGGCGAGTTTGGTTGCCTTACCCAGTCAAGCCCACGATACCACAGCGCAACTCAATCAGGCGATTTGTATCGAGGATTGGGAGGGCGCGATCGCGACCCTCGATAATATCATCCCAGATTATCCTAACAGTCAAACGACCTTGGCAGAATATCGCGATCGCCTGCAACAACTCTCTACAACAGGTTTGGGCGAAGTACAAAAAAATCAATATTGTTCCCCGACTCTTAGCCAAACGAACACTATCGAGATTGATATCGAAGAAAGCCCCGCTTTGTTTGTCCGCATCGAACGGTATTTCGAGCAAATTGACCTAAGTCAAGGCTACAATGCGATCGCCTCCTCAATCGGTCGTCCCGGGAAAATTTCTGAGATTTATTCTTCCTACGCTTGGAACGAAATAGGGGGCTTGCTTGCCCAATTTTCTGATGACCAATTAGTGAATCTGTCAATTCATCCTGCGTCGGAATGTCAGAGAAATGCTGAATCTGATGACGGTATGAGTTGTGAGATGCTCTCTCCTCCAGAGAAGTTTGAGCGTATTACAGAACGCTTCCATTCAGGGATGAACGCTCAAGTGGTTTTACAATCTATCGTACAGGAATTGGGAGAACCCTCATCTCGATGGGAAACGGTTGCATTGGAGTGGCAAGTTCGTGAAGAACGGGATACCTGCACTTTATTAGCTCATTTCGGGAATAATGAGTTATTAAATTTGGGACTATCTTGCTTCCGATAAAACCCGCAATAAGGCAAAAAAGTAGAATAACTAAAGTTCAAGGTTTAGCCGGCCAAACCATCAATGACTAAAAACATAATCATGAACTGGAAACAAATTTGTAGCTGCATTTTACTGGGAAGTCTCGCGAGTTGTACGGAATCGCCAACTCAAGCTTATGACACCACTGACCAACTCAATCAGGCTATCTGTATGGAGGATTGGGACGGCGCGATCGCGATTCTTGATAAGATCATCCCAGATTACCCTAACAGTCAAACAACTTTGCTAGAATATCGAGATCGCCTGCAACAACTCTCTACAACCGGTTTGGGCGAGGTACATCAATTAGATTATGACTGTACTGACGAATCAATTCCCAAGATCGAAGAAACACCTCTGAGCGATCGTGTAGAAAGCTATAACGAGCAAATCGACCCCGGCATGAGCTACGATGAAGTTGCTACAACTGTGGGTCGTCCGGGGAAAATAAACGATATTTATTCCTCATATCTATGGAGAGATGAGCATGGCAACTTTCTCTATGCCAAGTTCTCTGAAGACCAGTTAGATAATTTAAATATTGATGAAATTAGGGACTGTGAAGACAACAATCCTCGCTGTGTTGCTGTCGGTATTACCGCTCCTGCTCCTGCGGCTGAGTTTAAAGAGATTGCAGCCCGTTTTGAAGAAGGAATGAACGCTCAAGTGGTTTTAGAACAGCTTTTGCAGGAATTAGGAGAACCCGAAATGCAGACAGACTGGGTTAATTATGAGTGGGTATTCCGAGAAGCAACCGATCCCGATCCGAATAATTGCACGTTGACTGTTCATTTTAACAACGATAGTTCATCACTCAACCAGGCTTACTGTTTATATAACGATAGATAGCAGCAAAAGCTCTTCATAAGGCTCTTCTGCTGTATTCTTCTATGGTATTATATAACTATGATGACTCAATTTTGCGGAGAATGATCAGGTTTTCCGTACCCGTCGTCCAGCACCTTTTGAACCCAAACAACCCACAAAACGCTCCGAGGGTCTTATCATCCAACAACGTCAGCAAGTTCATCCTCACAGACCTAAGCGCCTCATCGCCAAAAAAAATCCGGCAACCCCTTGACATTCTCAAAACTCGGGGCTAGGATAGTAAAGGTGTTGAGTTGAGAAACTCACGGACACCACGAATACGCCCCCATCGTCTAGAGGCCTAGGACACCTCCCTTTCACGGAGGCGACGGGGATTCGAATTCCCCTGGGGGTATTCCACACAATGACCGATCGCCAACGCTGGTGGTCGGTCATTGTTCATCTAAGACCCCTGGCTCAAGCAAGACCTGATAAATCTTCGCAGGTTTTTGTCGGCCCTTCAACAACACATTACCAAGCAACTCGATCGCAAACTGCCCCTGAACATAACGATAGGTCGACTCACTAATCAAAATCCGACAGAGTCCCCCATCCACCGACTTATCAAAACTCTCCAACCGCGACGCCACATTCACACTGTCACCAATAATCGTGTAATCCTCCCGCTGAGAACTGCCCAAACTGCCCACCACCAGAGACCCCGTCGCAATTCCCACCCGCATCGAAATAATCGGTTGGCCCTCCTCTTGCCAGCGTAAATTCAACTCCTGGAGTTTATAACCCATATCCAGCGCACAACGCACCGCCGCGATCGCATCCGCCGCAATTTCCGTCTCCTCCTCCCGTAACAACGGCACCCCAAACACCGCCATCACTGAATCACCAATAAACTTATCAATCGCCCCCTCATGGCGTAACACCACCTCAGCCATTCCCTCCATATACTCATTAAGCCAACGCATCAAAGGTTCAGCATCAATCTGTTCGGCTAACGTACTGAAATTCTTGATATCCGTAAACAAGACCGTCGCCGTCGCCTGGCGCCCTACCAAGCGCCCCTCCTGTAAAATCTGATGTCGTTGTCGCCAAATCTCCTCCGCCACCGTTGACGTCACATGACGACCAAACAGGTGCATCATCAACTGGCGGTCTTCCCGTTCCAAATGAGCCACATAAGCCGTGATCACAATCGCCGACCCCACCAACCCCAAAATCGGCACCACCACAGGAATCCACCATCCCCCCAAAAACGCCCCATAGCCCAAACCCCCTAACACCCCAGCCGTGCCAACCAGAACCAGTACCGTGCCACGACGGCGACGCAACCCCCAACACAGCATCGCCCCAGCCGACGTCCAAAGCAGAATCCACGCCGCTTCCCACCCAGACGGCCAAACCCGAATCAGAGAGCGATTCTCCAACGCTGCACTAATAATCTGACTCGTTAAATTAGCCTGAAACTCAACCCCTGCCATGCGATGGGGTCGATCCAAATCTCCCCCCAATATCATCTGACTATAAGGCGTATAGAAAAAATCATTAAGACTCGGCGCCAAAGGACCCACCAACACCACGCGATCGCGGATGTCCTCCGCACTCACCCGTCCATCCAAAACATCCGATAGGGAGACCATCTCAAAGAACCCCGGCCCACCCCGAAAATTGAGCAAAATCTGATACCCTCCCGCATCAGCCCGAACATAGCCCCCATCATTAGCCTCAAACGGATAAAACACCTGCTGTCCCAATTTCAGATACTCCGGATGAGTTTGGGCCTCTGGATCAAACCCCCGTTCCTGTTGCAAATACAGCCAAGCCAGAACAAACCCCAAACTCGGATAAGACTGGCCCGTCTCATCCGTTAAAAACAATAACGCCCGTCGCAGTCGTCCATCACCATCAACCGGCACATCATTCACCCCCACCTGGCCCTTCTCAGCTAAAACCGGCGGTGGACCAATCACCCCACCCACCTGATCCGGGACCTGCTTCTCAATGCCAATAATCTTATCCGAGCGCTCAAAAACATCTAATAGGCGATCGTGTCCGGGTTCAACGGGAATATTGCGGTAAAAATCTAAACCAATCGCCCGAGGGTTCGCCTCTTCAATCGTTTCCAAAAGCGTCGCTAACGTCTCATCCTTAATCGGCGAACCCCAGCGTTCAATATCGGGTTCCGTCAAACCAACAATCAAAATGCGGTCATCATGGGAACTCTCAGGACGCAAGAGGAACAAATAATCATAAGCCACCCATTCCAACGGCTGCCACAGGCCCAAGGTCCGGAAAAGCAGTAGAATAAGCGCAACCCCCGGCCCAGCCATGAGAACTCCTTGCCACTCAGACCAATGTTGCCGTATTTGCTTCGGGAGATTGAGCCAGACCATCCAGGATTTCTTGAAACGCCCCCCCAATTTTATCGCGTTCAGGCGGTTAAAATGGATTGGCTAGAATCTCGGCTAAAGTGTCTAAATGTCTAGCCTGACCTGGCCTCATCGCCGGAACCTGGCCCCAACCCTTGAGAGTTTGAGAACGCAGGAGTAGAACGGGTGAATATCCTAGAACTGTTTGATAAAGGCGGTATCGCAATGATTCCGCTATTGGTGTTGTCTGTTTTGTCCATCGCCACCATTTTTGAACGCCTCTGGTTTTGGGCTCGTGTCCTTCCCAAAGAGCGAGAACTGGTCAATCGCGTCTTAGAAACAGCACAACAGGATTGGGATTTAGCCGCAGAAATTGCCCGTCAGGGGCGATCGAGTCCCATCGCCCGCTTCCTCTATGCACCACTGCAACTTCAAGAACCCGAACCCGAACTCTTCCAACTCGCCCTAGAAGCCTCCGCTGACGAAGAACTCGCCAATATGCGACGGGGGGATAAAATCTTGGAAGGGGTCATTGCGATCGCCCCCCTACTCGGCCTACTCGGGACCGTCTTAGGCTTGATCGAATCCCTCGGGTCGATTAGCATCGGTGATCTCGGAACGACCGCCACCGAAGGCGTCACCCAGGGGATTGGCGAATCCCTCATTAGCACCGCCACGGGATTGATTGTCGCCATTATCAGCCTCAGCTTCTATCGGCTGTTTCAGGGATTTGTGGTCAACCAATCCAAAGTCTTTCGCAAAAGTGGTAACGCCCTAGAACTGTGCTATCGCCAATTTTGGGCTCAACATCAACGTCAATCTCTCGATCACTCTAATCGGTCTAAACCCCCTAAAATTTCATCAACCCATCCGTCCGATCCTAACCCTGACCAAAAGCCGGAGAAAGACCCCAATACAAATCCAGACGAGAATCCAGACAATAACAAAGACAGCCCAAACTAACCCATACACCCCAACCTCAACTTAAAAACAATTCACGTCATCGGTACGCTGGTTATTGTTGAGTATAAATTGGTGTTCCCAGGCTAGTTTGACTCGGCTCGTTTGACTTGGCCATTTCGACCCGACTATTTCGATGAAAATTAAACCAACCGAGATCCTTCAGGACAACGCCCATATTGAGATTCTGCCGCTGATGGATGTCATCTTTTGTATTTTGACATTTTTCATCCTTGGGGCAGTGGGATTGAGCCGTCAGCAGGCGATCGAGCAAAGTTTACCCCAAGCCTCCACCGGCGAACAGCAGATGCGGGAAATGTTCCGAGTCAGCATCGATCCCATTGGTCGCATCTACGTCGATCGCGACCCCGTCACCATGGACGAACTCCCCGCACGGCTCCTGGCCTATCAAACCGAAAACCCTGAGGGACTGGTGGTCCTGTTCGGTCATCCCATGGCTCAATATGACAATGTGTTACAAGTGCTTGACCTTTTGCGATCCATTGGTGGCGATCGCGTCTCCCTTGGCATCAATCCCAGTCAAGAAAACCCCCTAGAGCGCAACCAACAACAAAACCCCTTCGGCGATTTCCCCATCACCCCCGAATCAGACCTATCTCAACCGGAACCCTCACCGGAGGGAGAATTACCCGGACTAGAATCTGAGTTAGAGTTTGATAGCCCAGTCTTAGATGGGTTAGACACAACCCCAGAAAACGCACCCCCAGAAGACGCAACTGGGGACACCAATCCTGACCCCAACTAACGCCTCTAATCCAGTTCAGCCGCATGTTGACGATACCAGGCGATCGTTTGTTGCAGGCCCTCCCGGAACCCCGTCTGAGCCACAAAACCAAAACGCTCCTTAGCTCGCTGAGTATCCAAACAGCGGCGGGGTTGGCCATTAGGCTTATCCGTTTCCCAAACAATCTCCCCTTGAAACTCCATCAACTCACAAATCGTTTCCACCAAATCACGGATGGAAATCTCTTCATGGGTGCCCAAATTTACCGGATCAGGATCATCATAATCCTGAGTCGCCATAACAATCCCGCGAGCCGCATCCGTTGAATAGAGGAACTCCCGCGTCGGCGAACCATCTCCCCAAACCGGCAGTTGAGTCTGGCCTTGTTGTTGAGCCTCATGAACCTTGCGAATCAGGGCCGGAATCACATGAGAACTACTGGGATTGAAATTATCTTCCGGGCCATAGAGATTCACCGGCAGTAGATACACCCCATTAAACCCATATTGTTGACGATAGGCTTGCAGTTGCACCAACAGGGCTTTCTTGGCAATTCCATAGGGGGCGTTCGTTTCCTCAGGATAGCCATCCCAAAGAGCATCTTCTCGGAAAGGAACCGGCGTAAATTTCGGATAAGCGCAAATCGTCCCGACACAAACAAACTTCTCAACTCCCGCCTCATAAGCACTGTGAATCAGTTGCGTTCCCATCATCAAGTTGTCGTAAAACAACTCAGCCGGTTTTTCCCGATTCAGGCCAATCCCGCCCACATGAGCCGCCAAGTGGATGATGATATCCTGACCGTTGACCACCTCCTGACAATGGTCTAATTGTCGTAAGTCGCGATCGCGCGATCGCGGCACCGAAATATTCCCCTCACTGGCCCCAGCTGCCACCAACTGAGCCATCACCTGGCGACCGAGGAATCCCGCCCCGCCCGTCACCACAATCTGCTTGTCTGCCAACGATAAACCCGCCATAACCTCTTCCTTTTAGACTCTCAATGCCAGCGTCAAAATGCCATCTTCAAAATGCCATTTTCCCAGGGCAGGCACAACACCCGCCCCACCTCATCTCGTTTAATCTACCGTATTCGTCGAATCGTGACGAATAAAGGCGCGATCGCTCGGACTCTCACCATTGGCTTGCTTCGAGGGCAATCCCAGCGCCGCTAAATCCGCCTCCACCATCAACGCCACCAGCTCACCAAAATTCACCGAAGGCGTCCAGCCCAGCTTCTCTCGGGCCTTAGACGAATCCCCAATCAATAAATCCACCTCCGCCGGACGCAAATAGCGCTGGTCAAACTCCACATACTCATGCCAATCGAGGCCCACATAGCCAAAGGCTAAATCCAGAAACTCTCGAATCGAATGGGTTTCATTCGTCGCAATCACATAATCATCCGGCGACTCTTGCTGAAGCATCAACCACATCGCTCGTACATAGTCCTTGGCATAGCCCCAATCCCGTTTCGAGTCCAAATTACCCAGAAACAGCTTTTTCTGCATTCCGCCTACAATCCGGGCCACCGCGCGAGTAATCTTACGGGTGACAAACGTCTCACCTCGTCGTGGCGACTCATGATTAAAAAGAATGCCATTACAGGCAAACAAATCATAAGACTCACGATAGTTCACCGTTTGCCAATGGGCATAGACTTTGGCACAAGAATAGGGACTGCGAGGATAGAACGGAGTCTCTTCCTTCTGGGGAACTTCCTGCACTTTCCCGAACATTTCCGAAGACCCCGCCTGATAGAAACGCACCTCGTTGCTGGTGCGTTGTTGATAGTCTCGGATCGCTTCGAGAAGTCGTAGTGTTCCCATCGCCACCGTATCGACCGTATATTCAGGAGAGTCAAAACTCACCCGGACATGGGACTGAGCGCCCAGGTTATAAATTTCATGGGGGCGAACTTCCTCGAGAATGCGCCGTAAGGTCGTCCCATCGGTGAGATCCCCATAATGGAGAAACAGCCGCGCTCCTTCACTGTGAGGGTCAACATACACATGATCAATACGATCGGTGTTGAACGTCGAGGTTCGACGAATAATCCCGTGAACTTCGTAGCCTTTCTCTAACAGCAGTTCAGTGAGATAGGACCCGTCTTGCCCAGTAATTCCGGTAATTAATGCTCGTTTCAATTCGGTCACAATTGTGTAATCCTCAAGTCTGTATCGTTGGGAGACTCCCTCGTCCGTTGTAGCCTATCTTGCCTGAGTCTGCCCTGGGTTGGGCAGACGGTTTAGCTGACGCCTCTAGGTCGGGGCCTACCGAAGACCCAACAGCTTAGAGTCAGGGGGTCAGCGCCATGATGAGACTCCATCCCGAGGGAGTGGGGGTTGGGTTCACCGTAGTCAATCCCAACCGAGGGGATCTCGGGTGAGCGATCGCCCCGAGTCCCGAGGCGAGTCGCCAGTCTAATAAGCGCCATTATTTTTGGGGAAAATAATCACACCAATCGTTTTGATGGCGATCCAAAAATCCATCCAAGCATGGCGGCAGTTGACATAATACACATCAATCTTGACCCGCTTTTCATAGGGAATATCATTGCGTCCGGACACTTGCCATAATCCAGTAATTCCTGGACGAATGGTCAAAACTTTATCCATGTAGCGTCCATACTTTGGCAACTCTTCCCGAATCAGAGGGCGCGGACCCACCACACTCATATCCCCCCGAAGAACATTCCAAAACTGGGGAAATTCATCCAGACTGGTAAACCGCAAAAAACGACCAATCCAGGTAATTCTGGGATCGCTCTTGAGTTTAAAGGTTTCCTGAAACTCTTCCCGAATTTGTGGAGAGCTTTCTAGAAGCTCCTCTAACACTTGATCGGCATTGGAGACCATCGTTCTAAATTTGATGCAACCAAACGGTTTTCGGTCTTTGCCAATTCGTTCTTGAACATAGAAGATCGGACCTGGAGAACTCAAGAGAATTAGAGACCCCAAAATCAAGTACACCGGAGAAAATAAAATCAAAACCAGGGCAGAAAACAGAATGTCAAACAGGCGTTTTCCTAACGCACCGTTGGCATCTGCCACTGTGAACCTTTGGGGGCGCAAGTCTGCCAGACGGGGTGCAATTCCCCGTTTGACAAGCGCCCACAGTCCTTTTGCAGAGATCAGTTGGCTATTGGCAGTCATCGTACTCCTTCCATTCACACCACACACACACAGTCGAGATCCTAACGCCATATCCGTCATCTGGCTTTAGTCCACCGTAAACGGATGAGCAGACAGGACATGAGTTTCATTGGGGATACCCGTTTGAAAGTCTCGACAACAGCGTTCTAAATAGGATAGATAACGCTGTTCAAAGATTGTAGGGGCAAACTGAACCGAATGCGATCGCGCCGCCTCGGGTTGAAAGCGCGATCGCAGTTCCTCAAAGGTTTTAACCGCTTCGACGAGGGCGAGATCAGTTTGTGGCGTAAATAAAATTCCCGTCCCGCCACGGCCCCATTGACGAATATCCCGTACGGTTTCTAAGGCCCCGCCGGCACCATAAGCAATCACGGGGGTTCCGCAAGCTTGAGCTTCCACCGGCGCAATGCCAAAATCTTCACACGCTGCATAAACAAAGGCCTTGGCTTGGGACATATACTGTTCCACAACCCCATTGGGCTGAGATCCGAGAAATTTGATATTCCCTTGGGCCATCGCCTCCAGACGGCTCGCCTGGGGACCGCTACCAATCACCACCAGGGGATGTCCCAATTGGTTAAAGGCCCGGACGATCAAATCAATCTTTTTGTAACTGACTAACCGGGCCACCGTTAGATAAAACTCTCCTTTCTCGGTCACAAAGGGAAATCGCTCCACATCTACAGGAGGATAAATGACTTCGGCGCGACGACGGTAGCAACGCCAAATTCGGCGGGCGGTATGTCCGGAGTTAGCGATAAAGTAATCGACCCGGTTGGCGCTGAGAACATCCCATTGACGCAGTTGATGCAGCAACAGACGGGTTAACCATCCCGGTATCCCTTGCCCTAAGCGCGATTCCCGCAGATAGTCAAAGGTTAAGTCCCAGATGTAACGCATGGGCGTATGGCAATAGCAAATATGCATCTGTTGTGGACGAGTCAACACTCCCTTGGCCACGGCATGGGACGATGAGAGAATCAGATCATAATCCCCGAGATCGAGCTGTTCAATGGCCAGAGGCAATAGGGGCAGGTATTTTTGAATCCCCGCTCGCGATCGCGGCAACTGTTGCAGAAAGGTTGTGCCAATACGACGGCCATAAAGGTAACTCTCGGGGTTAGACGATTCAAAATCGATTAAGGCATAGAGATCGGCATTGACATGGTTGAGAATCTCTCGGACAACCCGTTCTGAACCGCCGGTTGCTTCGGGGGTGAGCCATTCATGAACTACGGCCGTCTTTAAATGTCTGACATCGGACATAATTTGAAATAGACAATCGAAAATAAACAACTAAAATCCATGAAATCTTCGGCTGACAGCAACTTAATG
Organism: Phormidium willei BDU 130791; assembly: GCA_001637315.1. Taxonomy (GTDB): domain Bacteria; phylum Cyanobacteriota; class Cyanobacteriia; order Cyanobacteriales; family Geitlerinemataceae; genus Sodalinema; species Sodalinema willei. The sequence continues at coordinate 25,488 of LSZA01000003.1, forward strand.
TAACTGCATAATCCTATTTGATATGTCAATTACCGAGGAAGAGCGAGTCTCCCTTCCCAGGAGCGGCATTAACTTAACAGGGTACAGGAGCGGTATGCTAAGGAAAGACATTTTTGGGCGTGAGCGAGTGAACTCAATTCCCCTACTGGACTTAGCACAGCAATATCAAGGCTTACAACAGCCGTTAGACCACACCGTTCTCAAGGTCATGGCCTCGGGACGCTATATCGGCGGTGAAACAGTCACCCGCTTTGAGCGGGAGTTTGCTGACTATCTCGGGACTGAACATTGTGTGAGTTGTAATTCAGGAACCGATGCCCTGTTTTTGGCCCTGCGAGCCTTGGATATTGGCCCCGGCGATCTCGTCGTGACCACTCCCTTCACGTTTATCGCCACCGTGGAGATGATTAGCGCTGTTGGGGCCACACCGGTATTTGTGGATATCGAAGCTGAGACGTTTAACCTCGACCTCAATCAACTCGCCAGCCTCCTAAAGTCTTCCATGACCCCCAAACCCAAGGCGATTTTGCCGGTCCATTTGTTTGGCCGTCCCCTAGATATGACGGCCCTGATGGCGTTAGCCGCTGCCTATGAGATTCCGGTGATCGAAGATTGCGCCCAGGCCACCGGCGCGACGTGGCAGGGACAACGGGTAGGAAGTTTTGGCATTATGGGCTGTTTCAGCTTTTTCCCCACCAAAAATTTAGGGGCCTTTGGCGATGGAGGCGCGATCGCCACCAACAACCCTCAACTGGCCCAACGACTGCGATCGCTCAAAGAACATGGCGCAACCCGTCGCTATTACCACGAAGAAATCGGCATTAACAGTCGCCTAGATGCCCTTCAGGCGGCAATCTTGTCCGTGAAATTGGGCTATTTAGACCAATGGAACCAGCAACGTCGCCAAGTGGCCCGTCGTTATGAACAGCGACTGGCCTCTCTACCGGATTTACACCTTCCCCAAGATGTCCCCGGCCATGTTTGGAATCAATACAGCCTCCGACTCGCCCCCCATCAAGACCGCGATCGCCTGCGATCGCGCCTACAAGAGCAAGGCGTGGGAACAATGGTCTACTACCCAACCCCCCTCCATTCTCAGCCCGTCTATCGCCATCTAGGCTACGTTGCAGGCGATTTTCCAGTCAGCGAAGCCGTCTGTACCCAAGTTCTCTCGCTACCCATGTTTCCTGAACTCCAGGCCCAGCAGCAAGAACAGGTAATGTATCGGTTGAAGGAGTCGATTGAGGGGTAGGAAAGAGGGAACACCGGAACAGGGGAAGAAAAGGCAAGAGGGGGTAGGGTGTGTTCCGGCTTGCAACAGGTTTGGGGATGCACCGATCAGTTGTAAGCTGCCGGAACGCACCGTCTCAGGGTGGCTATTGAGATTCGACTATTGAGATTCCACCCAATCTAAGAACTGTTGCCAACGTTGTTCAACATTGGACTCATCTTCATCTGCACGCGATCGCAACTCAGCCAGGCGATCGAGCGCATCATACCAAACCCCCGTTTCCGCCAACAGTCCCACCTGTTGCGATAGAGAAGCATCCTCTAACTCAGCCGCAAACTCAGGAGTGGGGGCCAGCCGTGTCACCCAAGCCTCACGCCAAATATCCGGACCAAAACTCGTGGGAGACTCAGGATTGCAAAGAATACGCACAAACCAGGTGTAATCCTGGCCCACCGCCAGAGGCGTGACCGAGTTGCCCTCGTCATCCTGCTGGGGTAGCTGTAACGGCAAAATGCCACCCTCTTCCGGAGGCGAGACTTGACCCACATACACCTCGCGATCGCGGATCTCCTCGCCCTGTTCACCGTCGAGATACTCCCATTGCGTCACCGCAAACTCTAACCTTGCTTCTTCGGGTAACGGTGGCACATAGACAAAAAAGCGAGGATACTCCTGTAAAGTAATCCCCAAAATATCCGGGGGAACCAACAGAGTTAACGGCCTGGCATTCACATCAGGACTCGACGCACAACTGCCTCTAACCGTATCAAACAAGGGCTGATCCCGAGGTTCCGTTTGACTGGGACTCCACCGGGTTCCGGCTCCCTCTAAACGCCCCGGAGTGCCGCGATCAGGCGGGACAAACTCGCCCAACGCCGGGGAGGCCAGAGTCCCGACACTTAAGACTAGGATTCCCAATCCCCAGAATAGAGACATGGGTGGGTGCGACAGACGGTGAGGTTTGCGGTGTATCATTGCAACTTACTGTTAGGTTGACAATTCAAAGGGGAACGATTACCGAAGATATCGAGTTGTTGCAGTCGGGGAGACTCTTCATCTCCCCCTCGCTGTTGACTTGAATAGCGTCCTCGCGCTTCACCGACCCCTGATGATGGCCCAGAGCCGCCCCGACGCAATCCCAGGGCAATTTTGCTATGTTGCTCAATTTGCCCCATCACTTGACGAGCGCGATCAATCACTGACGGGGGCAACCCAGCTAAACGCCCGGCTTCAATGCCATAGGAACGATCGGCACCTCCTGGACGAACTTGATGCAGAAAGATAATCTCGTTAGGCATCTCCTTCACCGTGACTTGATAGTTGGCAATATTGGGCAACATCGAGGCGAGTTCGTTGAGTTCGTGATAGTGGGTCGCAAAGATGGTACGAGCGCCAAGGTCACTGGCTAAATGCTCGGCAACGGCCCAAGCAATGGAGAGACCATCGAAGGTGGCGGTTCCCCGACCAATCTCATCGAGTAACACGAGCGATCGCGCTGTAGCATGGTTGAGGATATTCGCCGTTTCGTTCATCTCCACCATGAACGTCGATTGCCCGGTGGCTAAATCATCGACAGCTCCGACGCGGGTAAAAATGCGATCGCACAGCCCCAAGGTCGCCGCCTCAGCGGGAACAAAACTGCCGGTTTGTGCCAGCAGTTGAATCAGCCCCACCTGTCGCAAGTAACAACTCTTGCCACTGGCATTCGGCCCCGTCAAAATAATCACATCAGGGTGCGATCGCTCCGGACTCTCCTCGGCTGAAGTCGCGGTCTCTGTCCAACCTAACTCGGCGGAATTGGGAACAAAAAATCCGGGTGGAAGGGATTGTTCGACCACAGGATGACGACCCTGAATAATGGAAATCTCCCGAGAGGCCACCAATTTGGGCCGACAATAGCCTTGATCATTAGCCAGTTCTGCCCAACCGGCTAAGACATCTAGGGCCGCTACGGCTCGCGCCACCTGCCGGATTTCCTCGGCTAAGGCGCCCACCTCGGCTCGTAGTTCGAGGAAAATCTCATATTCGAGACGATTGAGATCATCCTGGGCCGTGAGAATTCGGGCTTCCCGCTCTTTGAGATCCGGGGTGATATAGCGTTCTTCGTTGGTTAGGGTTTGTTTGCGAATATAGCCGTCGGGGGCGAGATCACTTTTGGACCGTGGTAGGGCTAGGTAATAGCCGAAGGTCTTATTGAACCCCACCTTGAGGGTGCTAATGCCGGTTCGTTGCCGTTCCTGGGTTTCTAAGTCCGCCAGCCATTGCCGATCGCCACCGACCATTTCCCGCATCTCGTCGAGTTGGCTGTTGACTCCTGACCGAATCAGGTTCCCCTCTTTCAGATGTAGGGGAGGATTCTCAACTAAGGCGTTATGGAGTCGCTGGCCCACCTGTTCGAGGGCTTCGGGAACTTTAGCCACGGCTCGTAGATAGGGAGATTGAGCGTCAGCCACGAGGGCCGCCAGTTCCGGCAGTTTGACAATCGAGTCGGCGATCGCCACTAAGTCCCGTGCATTGGCGGTTCCTGACCCAGCACGCCCGGTTAGGCGTTCCAGGTCATAAATCTGTTTTAAGCCCCCTTGTAGGCTCTCTCGCAGGCTGGGATGAGCGAGTAACTCGGCGATGCTCTCTTGTCGAGCTTCAATGTTGGCTTGATTGAGCAGCGGTTGCAGTAACCAGCGTCGTACTGCTCGCGATCCCATGGCGGTACGGGTTCGATCAATGGCCCAGAGCAATGAGCCATAACGAGTTCCATCCCGAACCGTTTCTAGGATTTCTAAGTTGCGGCGGGTTTGAGAGTCGAGAATGAGATAATCGGCGATGGCATAGCTGCGTAAGCGTTGCAGCGGCAGTTTGCGGCTACCTGGGGCGGCTGTGGCCCGGCGATCGCTCACATCTTGTTCGAAGGTATTTTCGAGGTAGTCGAGGAGTCCTCCGGCGGCTCGTACGGCCATGGGCAAATGGTCGCAGCCTAAGCCTTCGAGCGATCGCAACTGATAGCGGTGTAGAAGTCGTTGCCGGCTGTTACTCGCTTCAAAGGCACTCGGCGGACGTAGGGCATAGCAAAACTGGCGCGGTAGGCTTTCGGGAATCTCGTCACCCGAGTCTCCGGCGCGAATCAGACGACCGGGATTGGGGGTTGAGGAGGGAAACAACACTTCTGACGGCTGCAACCGCATCAGTTCTTGGCTTAAAGCCTCGACGCCTCGCCCTTCGGTGGTGAAAAATTCCCCCGTTGAGATGTCGGCGTGAGCTAACCCCCACTTCTGTTTGACTAAGACCACGGCGGCCAGAAAGTTGTTGCGGCTGGCACTGAGCATCCCCTCTTCGACGAGGGTTCCGGGGGTTAGCACGCGGGTAATTTGACGCTCGACCATACGTTTTTCGGTCTTGGCGGCCGCCGCATCTTCGATTTGGTCGCAAATGGCGATGGCAAAGCCTTTATCGACTAACATCGTGGTATAGCGATCGAGGGCATGATGGGGAACCCCGGTCATCGGCACTCGCCCAATGGTTTTACCACCATCTTTACTCGTCAGAACCAGTTCAAGTTCCTGGGAGACGGTGATGGCATCTTGAAAAAAACACTCAAAAAAATCACCGACTCGGTAGAGTAGGAGGGCGTTGGGATACTGCTGTTTTGTTTCGACGTAATGTTGCATCATCGGCGTGAGATCTTCGACGTTGAGTTGCCGATAATCTGCATTGGCCGGGGTGCGATCGCGCCCAAAACGGGTCTCGGGCCGGGAGGGATGACGAGGGGATGCACTCATTAGATCGCTGGCAAGGTCACAGAAGTAAGGGACAAGGTTTTAGGCTAGAAGAACCATCTTTTCAGTTTAACGGTTGGCCTGGACTCGATGAGATAAGTCTTAGCAAAATTTATTGACGGCTGCGTTTATTGACGGCTGCGTCCCCGCCGACGCAAAATCCAAACGATGACAGACAGAGATTGTTGCAACACTTGCAATCGCAGTTGAGTCTGTTCGAGGCGATCGCGGGTCTGTTGAGTCATCTGATGCTGTTCCTCAAGCCAACGACTCGCTAGGGGAAGTAACTGACGACTATACTGTTCGGTTGTCAGCAGCCAATGACTCAAACGCGCTAGACGACCGCGCAGTCGTGTTAGGTAAAAGGCCAGCACAAACCCCAAAATGGCTAGACTGAGATTCACGCCCATCACCATGATCACCTCCGGGGAATCCCACAGGCTTGTCCAAGTCGAGGTGTTGTGATATGGATCAGCAGCAGTCATAAAATCTGAAAACTCGGGTAGGGAAAGACTCGCCCAAGGGCGATCGCTCTCCGACTCTAAAGCAAAGATTGAAGGATGGCTCTAGTTTTGATAACAATCTTAGGCGATCAAACTCTATCCTAAAAATGCTTTTTTTGAACGTGACCACCCAACTCTACTACCATTTTGCTACAGTTGCCATGGTCAACCCAATAAAAATACCATATTAGATTGGATGACTTAAGTCTTTAACTTGTAAAAGCAAAGGGATAGGTCAATCTGAATTCTCCAAAAATCAAGGTTTTTATGAATTTCGAGAATCCTTAAAACACCTGGAATTTTCGGACGACTTCAGTCTTCAGACGAACAAGTCGAATAAGTTACGGGAGATATTAACTGGCAAGAGAGATAGTCTTGAGGCGACCCAAGCCGAAAATTGCAAATATTATCATCGTTCACCGTCTCAGAACTCAACGACTCAAGCCCCTGAAAACCGGCGACTTGGGGTTGGAGCGATCCCAAGGTGGCTCCAACTGTGGCACAATTGTTAACGTGTCAAGACCGAATTAGCACAATCTCAGGTAAACGCCATCCCAGTTTCGATCTTGGCCAGCCCCAATTCGTTATTTTGGAGATAGAGTAAGTTAGCGTGAATCCCCACCCTCTGAGTCACTTGCAGCGTTATGACGCAGACGCGATCGCGCGTTACTACCAACGCCGTCCCTGGGAAGCCATCTGGCGATCGCTTGTCGTGATCTGGCTTTTTGCTGGATTTATCATTGGGCTTCAGTTAGACCATTGGTTGAAGCGAGAACCCGCTCACAAATCAAAACGAGCGCAGCAACTGCGAAAAATTTTGACTCATCTTGGGCCGACATTCATCAAAGTTGGACAGGCCCTGTCAACCCGCCCTGATCTGATCCGCAAAGACTTTCTCGAAGAACTCGTCAAGTTACAAGATCAACTTCCCCCCTTCAGCAATAGCGTCGCCTTTGCTATCTTTGAACGAGACTTAGGGATCAGCGTCGATGAAGCCTTCCAGGATATTTCCCCCAGTCCCATCGCCGCCGCCAGTCTCGCTCAAGTCTACCGCGCCCGTCTTTACAGCGGCCAAGAAGTCGCCGTCAAAGTACAACGCCCGAACCTTCTCCCTCGGTTAACTCGGGACTTATACCTAATTCGTTTAGGCTCGAAACTCCTCAGCCCCTTTCTACCCCTCAATTTAGGTCACGATCTGACCTTGGTTGTCGATGAATTTGGCGTCAAACTCTTTGAAGAAATTGATTACATCAACGAAGGGCATAACGCCGAAAAATTCGCCCACAACTTCCGTGACAATCCTCGGGTCAAAGTGCCACAAATCTATTGGCAATACTCCAGCCGCCAAATTTTAGTCCTAGAGTGGATTCACGGCTACAAACTCACCACAACAACGAATCTGCGTCAAGCCGGAATCGACGCTGAAGCCATTATCGAAGTGGGAGTTATCAGTGGTTTGCAACAACTGCTCGAACATGGATTTTTCCATGCTGATCCTCATCCGGGAAATCTATTTGCCACCAAAGATAATCAGATGGCATTCATCGACTTCGGCATGATGGATCAACTTGATCCTTGGATGAAGGAAACCTTAGTCGATGCCATTGTGCATCTGGTCAACAAGGATTACGAAGACCTCGCTCATGCCTTTGTTAAACTGGGATTTCTCGCCCCTGAAACCGATATTTATCCCATTGTTCCTGCCTTAGAACTCGTCCTTGGAGATATTGTTGGCCAAAGTGTGCGCGACTTTAATATCAAAACGGTTACCGATCGCTTCTCCGAGTTGATGTACGAATACCCCTTCCGGGTTCCGGCAAAGTTTGCTCTGATTATTCGCTCGGTCGTCACTCAAGAAGGATTAGCGCTGAGCCTAGACCCCAACTTTAAAATTGTGGATTTGGGTTACCCCTACATTGCCCAGCAATTACTACGGGGAGAATCGCCCCAACTGCGTCGCCGTCTGTTGGATGTGCTATTCCAAGATGGCAAGTTTAAATGGAAACGCCTCGAAAACTTGATTGAAATTGCCCGGACTGACGAAAGCTTTGATATTATTCCAACAGCCCAATTGGGTCTGCAATATCTCATGTCTGACGAAGGCCGCTTTTTACGGCAGCAGCTACTGTTGGCCCTAACTGAAGGCGATCGCCTCCACACCGAAGAAGTCCAACGGCTGTGGAATCTCATCAAAGACGATATCAAACCCGATCGCATCTGGGATGCCGCCATCACCTCCCTCACCGAGTTCTCCGCCGAACGAGCCTCGCAAGTGGCCTCGCAAGTGGCCTCGGAATGGCTACGAGATGTTCCCCTAAGCGCCTTCCAAGATAATCCCTCGCCCCTGCGTTAACCCTCATGTTCTATTCTGACCCCCCCTACGTCCTCATCGCAGCTAGCCTCGTCATGGCAGCCGTCTGTTGCTATGCCTTCTACCGAACCCTCGTCGACACCCTCCAAGATTGGTCCAAACGGCGATCGAGTCGCCTCTTGGTGTTACTCCAAGGCAGTCGCCTAAAAGTGCCATTGTTGGGCATTACCCTGGGAGCAACCGGCTTTCTATCGGGATCGCTGCTCTTCTTCTCGATGCCTCCGGGCTTCGCCTATAGCTTCTCAGGGGCCATCGCGGGCATATCGGCAATCCTAGTCTGGATTCAGTTACGGACTCTGTTACGCCGTCTCGAATCCGGCGGTGTTAAAGCCCTGAAGTTGGAGGAGTTGGGATTAGGGGAGATTCCCCTACCAGGGTTTATCTCCGATGATTCCCGCTAACCTAGGCTAATCATCCCGGGTAATCATCCCGGGTAATCATCCCAGGTAATCACTCGGGACTCCGTTAAAGTTTCGTTACAATTGGGGCAGCCGTTAACCTCTTCCTCTCATTTTGGTATCGATGCAGCGATCGAAATTTAAACAACTCCTGTCCTACCTGCGACCTCATTGGAAACAAGTCGCCCTAGGAACCCTAACCCTCTTTATCGTCAACGGGTTAGGGGTTTATATTCCCTGGTTAATTCGTGACGGCATTGATGACTTGGAAGTGGCCTTCAGCATGGACCGCATCATGCGCTATGTGGGGCTGATTGCACTGTTGGCATCGATGATGTGGGGGATTCGGGTCATGTCCCGGATGCTCTTGTTCGGCATTGGCCGCCAGGTGGAATTTGACCTGAAACAGCGGATTTTTCAACATCTGCTCTATATGGATGCCGAGTATTTCTCCCGCAACCGGGTTGGAGATTTGATTAACCGGGCCACCAGTGATGTGGATAATCTCCGTCGCTTGCTCGGGTTTGCGGTGTTGAGTCTACTCAATACCATTTTTGCCTATCTCTTAACCTTGCCAGTGATGTTGTCGATTAGTGTGCGGTTGACGTTGCTATCGATGCTGATTTATCCGGTCATGTTTATCCTGGTTTGGGTGTTTAGTGGCCGCCTACGAGATGAACAGCGGGACGTGCAAGAGAAGCTATCGAGCCTGAGTGAGTTGATTCAGGAGGATATGAGCGGCATTTCCCTGGTTAAAATCTATGGCCAGGAGGAGAACGAACGGCGGGCTTTTGCCAAACAGAATAAACGGCTATTTGAGAGTAATTTAGCTTTGGCTCGAACCCGTACGACTCTGTTTCCATTGTTACAGGGGTTAGCCGGGGCTAGTTTACTGATTTTATTGGGATTTGGGGCGCGAGATATTGCCGATGGGGCGATCGCCGTCGGCGATTTTGTGGCCATGATTCTCTATGTCGAGCGGCTCGTGTTCCCCACGGCCTTATTGGGCTTCACCTTAACGATTTATCAACGGGGTGAGGTGAGTATCGATCGCATCGAAACCATTTTTACCAGTGAATCGGGGATTCAAGACCGTCCTGGGGCGATCGCCCTCCCGCCTGAAGAAGTTCTCGGACGCATCGAGGCCCGCAACCTCCATTATGTCTATCCTGGCGACAGCACACCGGCCTTAGATCAAATCTGTTTCAACATCGAACCCGGAGAAACCATCGCCGTTGTGGGTTCGATTGGCTCCGGGAAATCGACTCTAGCCAACGCCATTCCGCGAATCTTAGAAATTGAACCGGGACACCTGTTTCTCGATGGTTACGACGTCACAGAGCTACGGCTACAGGACTTGCGAGGGGCGATCGCCTATGTCCCTCAAGACAGCTTCCTGTTTAGTTCCAATATCCGCGACAACATCCGCTACGGCAAACCCCAAGCCGAGCAAATCGAAGTCGAACACGCCGCCAAGTTGGCTCAAATCCACCCGGAAATTCTCAACTTCCCCAACCAATATGACACCGTCGTCGGAGAACGAGGTATTACCCTTTCCGGCGGACAACGACAACGCACGGCTCTAGCCCGGGCCTTATTGATGGATTCTCCAGTCTTAATCCTCGATGATGCCCTCTCCAGCGTCGATAACCAAACCGCCAGTCGCATTTTAGAGGAGTTATCCACCGGGGCTGAGCGTAAAACCGTCTTATTTATCTCTCACCAACTCTCCGCCGCCGCCAAAGCCGATCGCATTTTAGTCTTAGATCACGGTCGCGTTGCTCAACTCGGAACTCACACTGAACTGATGGAACAAGCGGGATTGTATCAGTCTCTCTGGGAAGAACAACAGTTAGAAGCCCTACTTCGATAGGTGGTGCATTGCCAACCATTCGACTACTCTAGGGGAAGCTTCAACCTTAAGTCCAGAAGAGGTGTTGATGATGATCTTTCGCTCGGCTATTGACCCTTGGCTTTATTGGCTCATAGCTCTGAGTTCAATCGTGGTTCTAATCGCTGTTTTTCCCTTACTTCTGTCGGGACATCTACTCAAGATGTTCTCGGCGGTTGTTCTGGTTTTTGTAACCCTGGGACTGCCGGTTTGGCTGCTTCTGACAACCCTCTATACAATCGATTCGGACCTGTTGCGGATTCGCTCAGGTCCCTTTCGCTGGGCGATCGCCCTCGATCGCATCGAAGAGGTTTACCCGTCTCGCTCAAAACGCTCCGGACCCGCCCTATCATTAGATCGCCTGGAAATCCGCTATCATCCTAACAAGCGTGTTTTGGTCTCTCCTCAGCATAAACAGGAGTTCCTGCAAGCCATCGGCGTAGATCACGTCTCCCCTTGAACCGGTGGCTAATCCCTTGCCCAACCCGCCGCAACATCGATCGCCACATCAGTAGCGAACCACCACCGGAGTGCCAACGGAGGCCCAGGAATATAACCAAGCCGCATGATCTGGGGCCACATTTGTACAGCCATGACTCATGGGCGTTCCAAAGTTATTGTGCCAATAAGCTCCATGAATGCCATAGTTGCCGTCATAGTACATGACATAAGGCACATCGGGGACATGATAGCCCGGACCGCTCATGGGAGCTTGTTCATATTTGACGTAAATCTCGTAGACTCCTGTCGGGGTCGGTGTTCCATAAGTCCCGGTGGAGACAAAAACCGCATAAACAGGATGATCGCCTTCCCAGGCGGTGAGCCGTTGTCCCGTCAAATCAATTTCAATCCAGCGTCGTTGGGATTGACGTAGAGCATAGATTTCATTCTCAATCCATTGAGCCACTTGAGGCGGGCTGTCTACGGCGTTCAGGGGGGCAGCAACGGCGTTGGAGGTCATAACTCCCTGGGGGAGTCTGGGCGGCACGGTCAGCCCTTGTAGCCCCAGCAGAGCCGCCGTTAGAGCTAGGGAACGAGGCAGCAAACGGCGACCCCAGGATAGGCGGTGAGGGGGGCCAGACATGGCGGGGTGAGATGAGTCAGTGGGGTGAGTCATGGGTCGATTACCGTTGAATCTCAGTTTAATTCTAACAAATCTCCCTGAGCGTCAAGGTTTGAGCCGTTGACCCTAAAGCCGCTATAGTGAGAGCAAAGACACCTAACGTCAGCCATTCACTCTAGCGATTAACTGAGATTTTATGCCAGCGAAACTACCTGTCACCGTCATTACTGGATTTTTGGGGGCCGGAAAAACGACCCTGATTCGTCATCTCTTGCAACATAACCAAGGTCGCCGCATTGCGGTTTTGGTCAATGAGTTTGGTGAGGTGGGCATCGATGGGGAGCTGTTACGCTCTTGTCAAGTCTGTGATGAGGACGGGGAGGACCGTTCCAATATTTTGGAGTTGGCCAACGGCTGCCTCTGTTGTACGGTTCAAGAAGAGTTTTTGCCGACGATGCAGGAATTGCTGTTACGTCGCGATCGCATCGATAGTATTGTCATCGAAACCTCGGGGTTGGCTCTACCAAAACCTCTGGTACAAGCGTTTCGTTGGCAAGAAATTCGGACCGGGGCTACGGTGGATGGTGTGGTCACGGTGGTTGACTGTGAGGCGATCGCAGACAATCGCCTGGTAAGTGATCGACAAGCGTTAGAGGCTCAACGTCAGGCTGATGATAGTCTCGAACATGAGACGCCGATTGAGGAATTGTTTGAGGATCAACTCAATTGTGCGGATTTGGTGGTCTTAACGAAATGCGATCGCGTCCCCAGTCAGCGGTATCAACAGGTCCGAACTTGGCTCGAGTCTCAGGTTCGTCCAGGGGTGAAACTCATTCCCTGTCATCAGGGGGAGATTGAATCGAGTGTCTTGTTAGGCTTCAATGCAGCGGTTGAGGATGATTTGGACAGTCGCCCGAGTCATCATGATGGAGACCATGATCACGATCATGATGATGAGATCAATTCAATTTGTCTGACCTTCGATCACCCTATGAACCCCAAAGCCTTGAGCCAACGACTTCAGCAGTTGGTCGAACAGGAGGAGATTTATCGCATTAAGGGGTTTGTGAATGTCGCCAACAAACCGATGCGGATGGTGTTGCAGGGAGTCGGACAACGGTTTGAATCCTTCTTCGATCGCCCCTGGAAAGGTGATGAACACCGACAAACGCGTTTAGTGTTTATTGGCCAAGGCCTACAACGCGATCGCCTCTCAGACTTTCTCGCCGACGTCTCGTGATTCGTCTTGTTGTCTCCTCGTTCCTTGGCTGAAGTCAATTGAAGCCAAGAAATGCCCAACGGGAGGCTCTGCTTCCCTGACCCTTGCTGAAACTGGGCGTTAAATTGCGCTATTTACTCTCAGGATGCTGCTGTTCCTCCGTTTGCGGCTCAAAGCGATTCAGACAACGAATCATCTGATAGAGGCGACCAAAGTTCTTTTGATTGAAATACAGAGCCAGGCGAGGTAAGGTGTAACTCTCCTGAGGTAGTTCCTCAGGAAGTGGGCCGGTTCGCTCAATTTTGCCCCGGGTGAGGATATCCTGATAATCCTCATTGAGTTGCACCAGCGCCTCATCGGAAATGGGAGACTTGAGACGAATAATCAGGCGATCGCCCACATATCGACTTGAATGGTAGGTTCGGTAAAACTCCCGGATAATCTGACAGGCACTGTCGACGTTATCGGTGATGCTGTACAGGCTCAAGTCTTCCTCGCTGATGGTTCCATTGTCGAGCAGACAGGTTTTGAGATAGTCTTGCCAGCCATACCAATAGTCACCGCCGGGGCGATCAATGAGAACCAGGGGAGCGGGGCCATATTTACCTGTTTGCATCAGGGTAATGGTTTCAAAGGCCTCGTCCATGGTGCCAAAACCACCCGGAAACAGGGCAATGGCATCACTTTCTTTTAGGAAAAAGAGTTTGCGGGTGAAGAAGTATTTGAAGTTAACCAGCTTGGGATCGTCACTGATATAGGGGTTGGAGGTTTGCTCAAAGGGGAGTTGAATGTTTAAGCCAAACGATCGCTCGGTTCCGGCCCCCTCGTTCCCGGCGGCCATAATCCCACCACCGGCCCCGGTGATGATCATAAACCCATATTCCGCCAGACGACGGGCAAACTCTCGGGCTAGTTCATATTCAGGGCGATCGCTTGGGGTGCGAGCTGAGCCAAAAATGGCGATTTTACGCACATGACGATAGTTCTCGAAGACGTCTAAACCCCGTTCGATGTCTTTGAGGGAATGGCTGACGATTTTCCAGTCGAGGCGATCGGTATCCTGTTGGGCTAGCTTAATAAGGGTGGAGAGCGATCGCGAAATCCACTTCCAATGTTCGTGACTCGGGAGTTCCTCAACCAAATGAGAAATATCCTGGGAGAGACGCTCAAAGCTTTCTTCTGGGGTGGGATTGGGAACGGGTCCAGGGATCTGTTGAGGAGATGGCATAACTGTCGTGAATTGGAGCGCAGTATCCTATTTTACAGATTTTGCCCAAAAAATAGTGCCAGGAGAACTCCGAAGAGTCCACCCAGCACTCCGGGGAAGACAACAAGTCCCTGAAGGACGGGGATGAGGCGCGATCGCCCCCCACATCCTAGAGATACTTTTCGAGAGTATTCGCCAAGGTTGTTTTGGGAACGGCGCCGACAACCATATCCACCCGCTGTCCATCTTTAAAGATCATCAGCGTGGGGATACTGCGAATTCCGTACTTGCTGGCGACTTCAGGATTATCATCGGTATTGAGCTTGACGACCTTAACTTTCCCTTCGTATTGTTGGGCGATCTCCTCGACCACAGGACCCACCATCCGACAAGGTCCACACCAAGGTGCCCAGAAGTCCACCAGGACGGGCAGTTCGCTTTCCAAAACGTCGTTTTTAAAGCTTGCGTCTGAAACCTCTGCGGTTGCTGACATACTTCAAAAGTCCTTATCTAATCTTGTTTGCAATGTTGAGCGTAACAGTCTCCTCAGGTGGGAGCTAGCGAGTGATCACCATAGACTACGCTTTCCCCTAGATTTTACCACAGGGGTCGCCCGGCTCCATTGACCAAAAATAGCGACGCATTCCCCCACCTCGCGTCAGTGGCTGGGGGAGGATTCATAACCCCAGGTGCAGGTTGGTCAACCCGAACAGGGCCAGTCCCAAAAAAGAAACCACCCGAACGATTCGTCCGGGCGGAGTGTGGTGTGAGGAGTGAACGGAAACATGTGTCTCCGCTCATTCTATTCTAAGAGATAAATGGCAAACCTGTCTCCTAGAAACTTAACTTCATATGAGGCCAGTTGTCAGGTCGGCTCACAGGCAGACATCCTCAAAGAGCGAGCCTACTTGCCCATGCCCAACTGTTGCGCTTTTTGATACACCTTTCCTTCGGTTAATAACGAAGGAGCAATGGCAATTTCCACCTGCTGCATATCTTGGAGAGTTTTCGCTCCCAAGGTTCCCATACTCGTTTGTAAGGCTCCAAGGAAATTATGGGTTCCATCGTCAAGTTGTGCTGGACCGCGCAGGATCTGTTCGAGAGTTCCGGTACTACCGACCTTAATACGAGTTCCCCGAGGTAACACAGGGCTTGGCGTCGCCATACCCCAGTGATAGCCACGTCCAGGAGCTTCCTTGGCACGAGCAATGGGGGAGCCAATCATGACCCCATCTGCCCCGCAGGCAATACATTTACAAATATCGCCACCGGTGACGAGTCCACCATCGGCAATGACCGCCACATAGTTACCGGTTTCCTTGAAGAAGTCATCCCGAGCCGCTGCACAGTCAGCCACAGCCGTCGCTTGGGGAACTCCAACCCCTAAAACTCCCCGAGAGGTGCAAGCCGCACCGGGTCCGATGCCCACTAAAATGGCAGCCGCCCCCGTCTTCATCAGGTTTAGGGCAACGTCATAGGTAACGCAGTTCCCCAGAACCACCGGCATGGGCATCCGCTGACAGAAGTCACCTAAATCCAGCGGTGTCACCGTCTCTGGAGACAGGTGAGCGGTGGAGACAACCGTTGCCTGGACAAAGACTAAATCAGCTTCGGCTTGAGCAATCGCGTCACCAAACTTCACCGCACCGGCGGGAGTGACGCTGACAGCCGCGATTCCGCCCTGTTCTTTAATTTCTTGAATCCGTTTGACAATCAGTTCATCGCGAATCGGCTGACTGTAAAGTTCCTGCATCAGTGGCACGAACTCAGTTTTGTCAACGGAGGCGATGCGATCGAGAATCGGGTTGGGATCGTCATAACGAGTTTGAATGCCCTCAAGGTTAAGGACACCGAGTGCCCCGAGTTGAGACAGTTTGACTGCCATCTGCACATCCACCACACCATCCATGGCACTGGCGATAATAGGGATTTCTCGTTTGATTCCGCCGATTTCCCAACGGGTATCGGCAAGGATCGGATCGAGGGTGCAATTTCCCGGCACTAGGGCGATTTCGTCAATTCCGTAGGCGCGACGAGCGTTTTTGCCTCGTCCAATTTCAATATCCACTGTTACTTACCGTTCCCAAACGTATTTAAGCTAGACTAGCAAATTTACCCAAAAATGATCCATAGGACAAGACGAAGACGGCATAAGCCGCAATTGTCATGGTGGAAATTCAACGGCTATTGAGTCAGAGATCCAAGTTGAGACCTTCAAGCATCAAGCTCAGACGCGGCGGCCAACGGCTGAAGTACAGGTAACGCATTAACGCATCAACGCCCACAAATCGTCAAAGAAGGTTTGGCACAGAGGCACGCTCGTTGCCACAGGTCCTTATCATCGAGCCACTCCAGCCCGGTCTCGAAGAGCCGCAAGAGGATATGGAGGGTCGCTATCAGGGAGGAAAGATGCGGCTTGCCATGCCCGGAGATGGTGTTGTATCGCAATCAAAGATTGTCTTAGGACACCCTGAGTTGAGAGAAAATCCCTCATCTGTCGCCTGCTACCATAAAAATAACTTATCAAAAAAATAGCAGTCCTAGCTCCCATTTACGCACCAGAGACACCGATCGCCCCCACAGTATCCCTAAACCCCTCAAGCATTCCTCAATTCCTATCCCAACTCCCGTCCGAACCAGACTTGATCGGTCTTTGTATAAGATTTTATTATATAGCGTATCATTTGTTTATCTCTATACAAATAGACAAACCATTGAAGTTTGTCTATGATGAAACCATTAAATTTTTCTAAAATGTCATCGGTTTACCCCCCCGAGAGGTGGGATTCCTAGCCCCAAACCTTGAGGTTACGTTCCTATGCTTGATTTTCTCAGCCAGACGGTCTGGCTCATTCCCTGTTATACCCTCATCGGCGCGGGACTTGCTCTCCCTTGGTCTCCCGGATTCATTCGCCGAACCGGTCCGCGTCCCGCCGGATATGTCAACGCTCTCATGACCTTCATCGCGTTCGTACATAGTCTAACCACCCTGATCGACACCTGGAACCAGCCCCCCTACGCCCTCTCCTTTGAGTGGCTAAACGCTCCCGGATTAGTGATCAACCTCGATTTAGAAGTTTCCACCGTAGCACTCGGGGCTTGCGTTCTCATTACTGGTTTGAATTTTCTGGCGCAAATCTATGCGATCGCCTACCTAGAAATGGACTGGGGCTGGGCCAGAGTCTACTCCCTCATGGGACTGTTTGAGGCCGGAATGTGTCTCCTCGTCCTCTGTAACTCCCTCTTCTTTAGCTACGTCATCCTAGAAATCCTCACCCTAGGAACCTATCTCATCGTCGGCATCTGGTACAACCAATCCCTCGTCGTCAGCGGCGCCCGCGATGCCTTCCTCACCAAACGAGTCGGCGACCTCATTCTACTCATGGCCGTCGTCGCCCTGTTACCCCTCTCAGGAACCTGGAACTTCAGCGAACTCGCCATCTGGGCCGAAACCGTCGAACTCGACCCCACCGTGGCCACCCTCCTGGCCCTGGCCCTCGTTGCCGGTCCCATCGCCAAATGCGCCCAGTTTCCCCTCCATCTCTGGCTCGATGAAGCCATGGAAGGCCCCTACCCCGCCACCATCCTCCGTAATACCGTTGTCGTCTCCACTGGGGCCTGGGTTCTCATCAAAGTTCAACCTATTATCGCCCTTTCCCCCTTCGGCTCCAGCGTCGTCTTTGCCATCGGGGCCGCCACCGCTGTCGGAACCAGTCTCATTTCCGTAGCCCAAATCGACGTTAAACGAGTCTTGTCCTATCTCACCAGTGCCTATCTGGGGATTGTCTTCATCGCCGTGGGGATTGGGGCCACTCAAGCCGCCCTCGGCCTACTCCTGACCTACGCCCTCGCGATGTCCTTACTAATTATGAGTACTGGGGGCATTGTTCTCAATAACATCACTCAAGACCTCACCCAGTATGGCGGTTTATGGTCTCGTCGTCCCATCTCGGGACTCTGCCTCATGGTCGGTGGCGTCTCCCTCGTCGCCCTACCTCCTTTTGGTGGCTTTTGGTCCT
The DNA here is from genome assembly GCA_001637315.1 of Phormidium willei BDU 130791. Lineage (GTDB taxonomy): Bacteria > Cyanobacteriota > Cyanobacteriia > Cyanobacteriales > Geitlerinemataceae > Sodalinema > Sodalinema willei. Next base: position 43,160 of record LSZA01000003.1, read on the forward strand.
TGGTGCAGATTGCCGATGCGCTCTGGGAAACTCGTCCAGGACTGTTCGCCGTCGTCTTAGCCGTTAACGCCATCGTCGCCTTTAGCGTGACTCGCCTCTTTGGACGGATGTTCGCCGGCGAATTGACCGACTTTACCCGTCGTTCCTCCGAAGGCTTATGGTTACTGGTTCTGCCGATGACCATCCTGACTGGCGTCACCTTACATCTGCCTCTATTGTTGGCTCAATGGCAGCTTCTTCCCGATTGGGCCATGGTGAATCGTTCTCTAGCTGTACTGCTCACTTGGTCGAGTTTGGTGGGAATTGGTTTAGGGGCTGTGGTCTATCTCAATCCCAACTGGAAAAAACCCGTTAAACTCAGCTCTCAAGCCATTCAAAATTTCTTTGCCTATGACTTTTATACGCCACAACTCTATAAAGGAACCATCATTTTTGCCGTCGATCGCATCTCGAAGGCTGTGTACTGGCTAGACCGCTATATCGTCGATGGAGCAGTGAACTTTGTCGGTTTTGCCACAGTCTTTGGCGGTGAAAGTCTCAAATACAACACCAACGGGCGATCGCAGTTTTACGCCTTCTCTATCATCCTCAGCGTCGCTATCTTCATCCTCCTAACTACACTGCCCTACTTCTCGGGCCTCTAATTCCCCCTTCTACCTTCTACTTGTTCCCTATTCTCTGTTCCCTGTTCCCTGTTCCCTATTCCCTTCTTTTGCCTTTTGCCTTCCTAACCAATCATGCTAACCGCCCTTATTGTCATTCCTCTCATCGGAGCGTTACTCATTAGCTTCGTCAAATCTGGAACTACCGCCCGCAATTTGGCCCTAGGAACGGCCGGGGTCGCCTTTATCTGGACCATCTGGCTCATCAGTCAATTTGATTTGAGCAACAATGGCCTGCAATTTTCCGAATATCTGCCCTGGATCGATGCCATTGGCTTAAGTTATAGTCTCGGCGTGGATGGTCTGTCGATGCCATTATTGGCCCTAAATGCCTTTCTGACGGCGATCGTCGTCTATAGTAGTGTCCCCAATATCGCGCGATCGCAACTCTATTACGCCCTCATTCTCCTCGTTAACGCCGGAGTCGCCGGGGCCTTCCTCGCTCAGAACCTACTACTGTTCGTTCTCTTCTTTGAACTGGAGTTAATCCCCCTCTATCTCCTAATCGCCATCTGGGGAGGCGAAAAACGGGGCTACGCGGGCATGAAATTTCTCCTCTACACCGCCGTATCGGGAATCCTCATTCTGGCCGCCTTCTTAGGAGTGGTTTTCCTCAGTGGTAACCTCAACTTCGACTATGACAGCCTGGCCAGTCAAAACCTGTCCCAACGAGCGCAACTGATTATCCTCAGTCTCTTGTTAGTGGGATTGGGCATTAAAATTCCCCTGGTTCCCCTCCATACCTGGTCCCCCGATGCCTACGTCGAAGCCTCTCCCCCCATCGCCATCCTCCTCGGCGGGATTTTGGCCAAACTGGGAACCTATGGTTTAATCCGCTTTGGTTTACAAATGTTCCCTCAGACTTGGTCTATCGTCGCACCCGGATTAGCGGTGATTGGGGCCATTAGTGTCATGTATGGGTCCTTGAATGCGATCGCCCAGCAAGACATCAAACGCATGGTCGCCTACAGTTCCATCGGCCATATGGGCTATATCCTCGTCGCCGTCGCCGCTGGAACCGAACTCAGCGTTCTCGGCGCCGTCGCCCAAATGATTGCCCACGGCTTAATTTTGGCCCTACTCTTTAACCTGGTTGGCATTGTCGAGAGCAAAGTGGGAACCCGAGAACTCTCCCTCCTTAACGGCCTCATGAACCCCGTGCGCGGCTTGCCCCTCGTCAGTGGCTTACTGGTCACTGCCGGCATGGCCAGCGCCGGAATCCCCGGCTTAGTGGGCTTTGCCGCCGAGTTTATCGTCTTCCAGGGCAGTTTTCCCATTTTTCCCATTCCCACCCTGATTTGCATCCTTTCCTCCGGGCTAACAGCGGTTTATTTCGTGATTTTGCTCAACCGCACCTGTTTCGGCAAACTCGACAACACCCTTGCCTACTACGATCGCCTCACCTGGTCCGAACGAGTCCCCGCCCTCATCCTAACGGCCACCATCTTCTACTTCGGACTACAACCCAACGCCCTCATTCGTTGGATGCAACCCACCGCCACGGCGATCGCCTCGACCCTCCCCCCAACCCCAGAACTCATCGCCCAACACCCCCAACCCTAAACCGCAATAAGGCAATCACAAGAGTCCGGCTAGGTACTACCTCTTAATTTCTTTCCCCCTTTTGCCTATTGCCTATTGCCTCTTGCCCTCTTCCCCCTATTCCCTGTTCCCTATTCCCTGTTCCCTTCTTCCCCCATGACCCAAACCACCACCAAACCCAGCCAAAACGCCCTTCCTCCCTCCCAGCATCCCTACGCAGACATCATTCATCGTTTGGAAGCGGGCGGTTCAATGCTTCCTGATACTCCAGAAAACTTGATGCAAATCATCGGCATCTATAAAGCCTATGCCGTTCCCATGGATTTCTACTGGCGGAACTTGCTTTATATCGCCGAACAAGTCTTTCTCAATCCCATTCCCGCCTTCAAATATTTCCTCCCCAAATCCTATTTAGACCGTCACAATAGCTACGCCGGCGACCAATCTGAACTGCGAATTTGGCGAGGAGGAGGCGAGGCTCATCCTGAACTTTTAGACTTTATCGAGCGAGGTGAAACCGGCAAAATGCCGAAGCTGTTCCATCACCTCTGGCACGATCGCATTAACATGGAGTTTGCCGAAGCCTGTATGCGAGCCATGTTGTGGCATCAAGGGATGGGGGGACGCTTCAACGACTACCTCGAAAGCGACGAGTATATCGCCAACTGCGATCGCGCCATCCGCGCCTACTTCAAAGGCAATCCCCTGATGTTGGGACTCTATAAACTCTTCCCAACCATGTTTATCGAGCAAGTACGACAACTCTCCTACTATGCCAACCTCGGGCTATTTTGGGAAGTCATGGCCCCGGTGTTTTTTGAAATGTCAGACCTCTATGATGAAGGGAAAATGACCACCGTTCCCGAAGCCATGGAGTTTCTAATTAATGGCATTTTTGCCGTCGCCAGTCGCCCCATTTACCATCACGTCTATATTCGGGGTGAATGCTACGAAATTATCCCCAAATCCAAAGCCTTTACTTGGCTATATGAAGCCGCATTACCCTATGTAGAAGCCGTCTTTTACCGAACCGCACCCTTCCGAGGAACCAAATCCTATAACGCCCAAGCCAAACAAGTTCCCCAAGAACAGAAAGACTTTCACTATGGCATTCTTTACGCTGATGTCTTCCCCGTCGGGAGTGCCGGGATTCCCCCAACCTTGTTAATGCAGGATATGTTCCATTTCTTGCCCCCCTATTTACAAGACTATTATCGTCAACATTGTCGGGGAGAAGATGACCAGTTAATTCAATTGGGAATTACCTTTCAGCGGTCTATGTATAATGTCACCTCAGCCGTGATTCAGTCATTACGTCAAGCTCTCCGTTATCCCCTAGATGACCCTAACCCTAAGCATTTACAGAAAAATCGTGACTTCTTTGAAGCACAAATGGATCGCTTTTTGCGTCCTGAAGCTCGCTTAGCTGACATCCAAAGTCGAGACTACCGCTAAGATTGAAATTCCGCTTTTTTAGGGTGAGCAATGCATTGCTCACCCTATTTTTTTGGAACTTCAAACCCCTATTGTCAGGGGTTTGTATCAGTTATAGCAATTATAGCAATCGAAGATTTGCCTAGAAAAATTCTGAGTTGGGAGAGAATCTCCGACCTCTTGCCTCTTGCCATCCCCTCGGTGGGAGGGGTTAGGGGTGGGTTATGCCTCTTGCCTTTTTATCCCTTATTTTTTGTAAAATTCAGACCAAATGTTGCGATCGCATTCACCCATCCGTTAACCAAAATATAAACTGGATTTACTAAACTCTTAATTTTAGTCCAAACAAAGCTGTGAGATTCTAATTGAGGCAGTTTCAAGCACCCAACAACTAGCCGTTTTGCTGCCTAATTCCAATTCCATCAGACAATCAGCGGGAATCTCACCATCATGGCCATTCGACTCAACTCAATCGGAAGCTTTGAAACCGGAATTTTTGACGAAAGCGCCGCAGAAATTGCCGCTCACGATCCAGCTAGCCAGCGCTTATTTGTCGTGAACGCCAATAGCGCTAGCATCGAAGTTTTAGACATCCGTGACCCCGGTAATCCCAGCAAACTCTTTGAGATTAACGCCACCAATCTCGGAGGAATTGCCAATAGTGTTGCCGTTAAGGATGGTCTGGTAGCCGTTGCCGTTGAAAATAATAACACCCAGGAACCGGGACTGGTGGCCTTCTATGACATCAACGGAACCCTTCTCAACACAGTCCCCGTCGGTCCCTTGCCCGATATGCTCACTTTTACCCCCGATGGTCAGACCATCTTAGTGGCCAACGAAGGGGAACCCAACGATGACTATACCATCGACCCCGAAGGCTCGGTGAGTGTCATTGATATTAGTGCCGGTGTCGCTAACGCCACAGTCCGCACCGCCGATTTTACCGCCTTTAACGATCGCCGCCCAGAACTCCTCAACGCTGGCCTGCGCGTCTTTGGCCCCAACGCCAGCGTCGCCCAAGACGTCGAACCCGAATATATCGCCGTGGCCCCAGCCGGCGATCGCGCTTTCGTCGCCCTACAAGAAAACAATGCCTTCGCCGTTGTCAACATCGCCGAAGCCCGGATTGAAGACATTGTTCCCTTTGGCTTTAAAGATCATAGCCGCCCCGAAAATGGTCTCGATGCCAGCGATCGCGACGACGCCATCAACATCACCAGCCACCCCAACCTCGTCGGGATGTATCAACCCGATGCGATCGCCGTCTACGAAGCCAACGGGCAAACCTTCATCGTCACCGCCAACGAAGGAGATGCCCGCGATTACGATGGCTTCAGTGAAGAAGCCCGCGTCAAAGACATCACCCTCGATCCCGACGCGTTCCCGGATTTCTGGACTGTACAAGCTGACGAAAACCTCGGTCGCCTTACCATCACCACCGTGAACGGACGCAGCGACGGAACCTTCTTTGACGCCGATCTCAGCGGTGAATCCCAAGTTCCCGCCGTCGAAACCGATGCCAGCGGCCGGGCCGTCTTCAAACTCAAGGACGACCAAACCGCCCTGCGCTATGACCTGAAAGTGGAAGGATTGGACTTTGGCCCCATTCTCGGACAAACTCCCCAAACCCCAGATACAGCCGATGATGTCACCCGGCTTCATCTTCACGCCGCCAATTCCGGTGAAAATGGCCCCGTGGCCCTAGGAATTCTCGACCCCGCCCAAGATCCCGACTTCAGCGCCACCATTAACGAGGATGGCTCAACCACCCTCAGCGGCGTCTGGCAAGACAGCGATGCCACCAACCAAGCCCTCAGTGCCTTTATTCCCAGTCTTCTCGCTGCCAACCCCGATGACGAAGTGGGGTTATACGTCAATATCCACACCGAAGCCAACCCCGATGGAGAACTGCGGGGACAAGTCACCGCCACCGAGGCCTACGACAAACTCTTTGCCTTTGGCGCTCGTTCCTTTGCCATTTGGGATACCCAAGGAAATCTGATTGCTGATACCGGTTCGGACTTTGAACGCATTACCGCTGAACAGTTCCCAGATAACTTCAACTCCGACAACGACGAAAATAGTTTTGATACCCGCAGTGACAACAAGGGGCCAGAACCCGAAGGCGTGGCGATTGGTCAAGTCAATGGACGTTCCTATGCCTTTGTCGGGTTAGAACGCATGGGCGGAATCATGACCTATGACATTACCGACCCCAATAATCCCGTTTTTGTCAATTACCTCAATAACCGCGACTTCAATGGTGATCCTGAAGCCGGAACAGCAGGAGATTTAGGGGCTGAGGGCATTATTTTTATCACCCCTGAAGATAGCCCCAATGGTAATCCTCTGGTGGTGGTTGCCAATGAAGTGAGTGGAACCACCACACTCTTTAATGTTGCCTCCGATGAAGCCCCCACATCCCCTATCATGCCCTCCTCGAACCGTTGGCAGATTCTTCATGCGTCCGACTTAGAAGGCGGTGTGGGAGCGATCCAAGATGCGCCCAATTTTGCGGCTGTGGTGGAAGGATTGGAACTCGAGGCCCAAAATCAGGGAGTGAACTCGATTCTGCTTTCTGCTGGCGACAACTATCTACCGGGACCGTTTTTTGCAGCGGCTGGAGATGGCTCGGTTCGTGAGACGCTACAAGGGGTCTATAGCGATTTGTTTGGCGTTGACTTGTCTGATATCCGAGAAGGGGTGGGCCGCTTTGATATCACCAATGCCAATGTCATTGGCTTTGATGCTTCGGCGGTCGGGAACCATGAATTTGACGCTGGAACCAGTACCTTTGCCGAAATTATTGGTCCCGATATCCGGGGCGATGGGCCAGAGGATGTGCGTTGGTTGGGGGCGCAATTCCCCTATCTCTCAGCTAATTTAGACTTCTCGAACAGCAATTTAGACGGGTTAGCGACCTCTGAGATTCTCCCGAGTACGGCGTTTGCGTCAACGCCTGATGACTTAAACGCTGCTGGGGCCGCGCCTAAACTGGCGCCCGCGACGATTATTGAACGCAACGGCGATCGCATCGGCGTCGTCGGCATTACAACCCCGATTGTGGAAACGATTTCCTCCACGGGAGATGTGGCAGTCATCGGCCCCAACAGCAATGACATGGCGGCCTTGGCTAATGTCATTCAACCCACTATCGACCAACTGCTCGGACAGGGAATTAATAAAATTGTCACCGTCAGTCACTTGCAGCAGTTCCAACTCGAACAAGAGCTAATTCCCTTACTGCGAGGGGTGGATGTGGCCATTTCCGGTGGCTCAGACAGCATTCTCGCTAATCCGGAAACGCGGCTACGGGCCGGCGATACGGCGACACTGGCCTATCCCGTTCTCAGTAACAACGCCGATGGCGAACCGGCGGTGATTGTCAGCACTGATGGCGAGTATTCCTATGTCGGTCGTCTGGTGCTGGAGTTTGATGACAATGGCGTGCTACTCCCTGGGAGTATTAACCCCAATGAAAGCGGCCCCGTTCCCAGTGATGCTCAAGGCGTGAGTGAGATTTGGAGTCAGGCGGCTCCGGGTGAAGACCCGTTTGCTCCTGGACGCAAGGGAGCTGTGGTGCGTCAACTGACCGATGCTGTGCAAGGGGTTGTTACGGCCAAGGATCAGCAGATTTTCGGCACCAGTAGCGTCTTTATTGAAGGTCGCCGCGAGAAAGTTCGCACGGAGGAAACAACCCTCGGCAATTTGACGGCTGATGCTAATCTCTTTGCGGCTCAGCAGGTTGACCCAACGGTTCAGGTCTCTCTGAAAAATGGCGGTGGGATTCGCGCTGCCATTGGTGAAGTCATCGGAGATCGTGGTGATTTGGTTCCTCCGCAAGCTAATCCTCTTTCGGGTAAGGAAACGGGCCAGATTTCCCAGTTGGATATTGAAAACTCGCTGCGGTTTAATAATGAATTGACCCTCTTGACCCTCACCGCTGAGCAGGTACGGCAAGTTCTCGAACATGGGGTTGCTGAAAGTGCGCCAGGTCAGACACCGGGACGATTCCCTCAAGTTGGCGGTCTCTCGTTTAGTTTTGATGCTACGTTACCTCCGGGCCAGCGGGTGCGATCGGCGGCGATCGTGGATGAGTCGGGTGATATTGTTGATCCGTTGGTGATTGGCGGTGAGGTCTTCGGCGATGGCGATCGCCCCATCCGCTTAGTGACCCTCAATTTCTTGGCTGAAGGCGGCGATGGGTATCCGTTCGATGACTTTGTGGCTCAGAATCCGGCGTTTGCCAATGTGGTGGAGTTACCGGATATCTTGACGGAGGCGGGTGCAGCCACGGCGGCAACCCCTGGCTCGGAACAGGATGCCCTGGCGGAGTATTTACTCACGTTAGGACCGTTCATGGAGCCGGAAACCCCCGCTCAAGTGGACACTCGTATTCAGGGGCTAACTGAACGCGAAGATGGGGTGTTTGACCCGTTAACGGGGATGCAGACCAATGACGTGGTTCGTCTCTTTATTGACACGCAACAACCCATCAATTTTGGGAAGTTTGTCGCTTTTGTCAATTCGGCTCAAGCTGGCTTCCGGGGTGACAATGGTTTAGGGGTCTTGTTTGGCGGCCAGGTTGATGGCATTTTCGAGACCGGTGCGGATCCTTTATCGGGTCAGGGGCAACCGTTTTTGAGTGATGTCTTGGATTTGAGTTGAAGGTTAGTGTGAGTTGAGTCGCCGTCCCAATGCAGCGCCTTGGATGACGTTATCATTCAAGGCGGGCGGCGGCTGCCGCGATATGACCAGCCAAGATGCTGACAAATGCCTTCAGGCTAGTCATCGACGATAGTTGCGAAAACTTTCCAGAATTGATAGCAGCTCGTTTTGTGGCAAGAACAGTGGCCGCTGTGTACAACTGTTCTTGCATAAGTCGTTGACAGAGCAGATCATATCGCTGGAGGTACGAGGCTCCCTCAAATTCTGGAAATACGGCAAAGTGTGGCGATGAACTTGACACAGGTTTTTGGGATTCTGGGGCATCCTCAACGATCATCAGCCACCCCACAAAGGGACGAGGCTGCTTGCCAAATGCTCCTTCACGATAAGCCGTCCACAAATCTTGTGCTGTTCCAATCGCCTCCTCAGTTCGATTATTAAAATTGTTACCAAACGAGATCCAAGATAAACTCCACCACCTCCTGGCGGGTGAAGATGGCGCCCCGTGCATCGGCTTGGGGATTGCAGGCTAACTGCTCAATCGCTGCCTGCACCTGGGGACTGACACTATGAGAATTGGGGAGATCGAGGCTCAGTTGTCTGAATGGCAAGAGGGGTCTTGTTGGAATTGATGAATGCCTGTAGTTGATTGTATATTGCGGCGATCGCCCATCACTTGATTGATCGCCATCTCGCTAATGAGCCATCTGGCACGTCGTTTGCTCTCTCCCTTCAAAGACAATGGCACAATAGAGACAATCGAAGACCCTCGTCATGGCAATTATCAATTCTCCTATGAGTACAACCGTTAACACGCCCACCCCTAAGGCTGAGTTGGCCGCGCAAGCCGTCGCCGACCATGCTTTGGCGGATTTTATCCAAGAAACCTTAGCCCTCACCCGGCGTCTGTTTATTCAACTACAACGCCGGCCCACAACCCTCGTGGCCGGGATTATTCAACCGCTGATGTGGTTGATTCTCTTTGGGGCCTTGTTCCAAAATGCACCCGCTGGCCTGTTTGCCGAAAGTCAAAACTATCTTCAGTTCCTCGGGGCTGGGGTGATTGTCTTTACCGCCTTCGCCGGCGCTCTCAATGCGGGCCTACCGATTATGTTCGATCGCGAGTTCGGATTCCTTAATCGCCTGCTGGTGGCTCCCCTCTCTAGCCGCTTCTCGATTGTTCTCGCCTCCACCATCTATATTGTCAGTCTCAGTTTCCTGCAAACCGCCGTGATTATGGCCGCCGGAACCGTCATGGGGGCAGGACTTCCGGGATTGGCTGGCTTGGGTGCGATCGCCCTGTTCCTCTTTTTCCTCATCCTAGGGGTGACGGGCCTCAGTCTCGGCTTAGCCTTTGCGCTCCCAGGCCATGTGGAACTGATTGCGGCCATTTTCGTCACGAACTTACCGCTTCTATTTGCCAGTACTGCCCTGGCCCCTCTCTCCTTTATGCCAGCCTGGTTACAAGTAGTCGCCAGTCTCAACCCGCTCAGCTACGCCATTGAGCCAATTCGCTATCTCTATCTCCATGACAGTTGGAGCCTCGGCAGTATCGTCATGGAAGCACCCTTTGCTGATATTAGCTTCGGCGCGGCTCTGCTGGTGTTGTTTGTCTTTGCGATCGCGGCGTTAGCCCTAATTCAACCCCTACTCCGCCGTCGCTTCGCCTAAGTCTCGATTCCCTTCGTCAATCCCCGTTTAGGAGGATCTATTTATGAATCCCTTACGTTCTCTCGTTAGCACTTCCCTCACCCTCGTCGCCTTGGCCAGCAGTCTGGTTCTAGCGACGAGCGCCCAGGCCCAAAGCTCCCGTGATGTCCCTTCTAATGACCCTTTCCGCGATAGTGCCAACACCGGCGATCGCGACCCCATGCAAGGGGAAGGCGGCCTGGATATGTTAGACATCATCCACCGTAGCAACTTAAGCGGCGGTCAAACCCTAGAACAATTCCGTTCTGGACAAGAAGGTCGTCTCAACAATGCTGCCGATGATTTTCGCCGCCGTCAACTCGAACTCATCCGCCAACAAAATACGGTCTCAACCGATGAGTTAGAGTCCGCCAATCCCGACCACTAACCTCAGTTGCATACCATAAAAAAAGATGGGAGTCAACCCCCATCTTTTTTTATGTTGATTGAAGTAGATGAACCCCAACGACAACGGTTGGGAGCCATGGTTTGGTTATATCACAACTCCCACCGACCCCTTCTAGGAATTGATGCCATAGGGAACCGAAGGCACAAAGCTAGGAACCACCACATCATCATTTTGCTTCGTGAGCTGGTCATAGAGACGCTCCGTATTGGGGAAGTTAGCCGCCGGTAACGTCGGAAAACGACGATAGGGGACAATATCCTCACCAAAGGCCTCAATGTACTCAGGACAGTTGACCATCGTACTGACGAAACCGCGAATCCCTTCAGAGGCGAGGATTTGGTTGTACTTGCGGATTTCAGCCTGATCCCGAGGCGCACGGCCGAGGAAGTGCTTAGTTCCCAACTCGATGACCTTGGTGTTGGGATAAGGCGTGTAGAACTCGCGGATGTAGAGTTCTGAACAACCAATGCCCTCGATAAACTCTTTGAGGGTAATTTCGCCATTACTCAACTTGCTTTCGAGAGCGGTGAACTCGCGCTTGGTGACATAGGGTTCAATGTCGCGCTCGAAGATTTGCCGATAGGTGGCGCGGATAACCGTTTGCACCTGAGTCTTGTCGATGGTGCTGGTGAGTTTGAACAGCTTGGTTTGTTGCCGCTGTTTGCTGACACCCTGCTGAATCCGGAAGTTCACATCGGGATGAGTCCGCATTCCGGCGTCGCTGGGAGTTCCCAACTGCACAAAGCGAGGCGCCTCGGGTTCGGGTTTGACCAACATTCCGGTGTCGCCAATGCTGCCGGCCCGCAGGGAGCGTTGCGCTTGTCCGGCGGGAGTGACATAGCGTTCGTAGGGAACGGTGTCTTCTCCGAAAGACTCCAGGTATTCGGGGCTATCCATAATCGCGTCCACCAGGGCGTAGAAGCCTTGTTTGGCGCAGATATCAAAGTAACGGTTCATTTCCGGACGACCGTAGGTCGGACGGCCCAACAGACGACGGTGGATAAATTCAACCGCTTTACAGACGTAGAGAGAAGTCCAATACATCTTGCGGAAGATTTCCGATTTCGCCAAGTCACGGATGAACTCACGCATGGTGATGTCTCCGTTTTCCAGGCGAATCTCCGAGACTTTCAACCGCTGTCCATCATACAAGTCCCGACCAAACACCTGCCGGTAGGCGGCACCAATGACCGCTTGGGTGCTGCTTTCGTTGTACTGAACGCTACTTCCCTGAGCAATAGTGAAGCTGGGAACCGGAGACATCTTAAAGACTTTCGGACCCAAGGAACCGGGGTTGAGACCTCGCGCACCGGGATTGCTCAGTTGGTTCTCGATACCCGCACCGCGACGAATCAGGATGCGGCGGGTATCTTTGCCAAAGGGCGCCGGTGCATTTTTGGGGCTGCGGGTTTCTTTGGGGAAAATTGCCCCGAATTGGATTTCGAGGGGATCGTTGCCGACACCATAGGGGTGGCGATCGGGTAGGGGCCGCACGTAGTCGGCAAAGAGGGTGATGAACTGAGGAACTTTACGGAAGGGCGCACTGTAGTTAAACAGGTCGAATTGAGCACCCCAGTTGCGGCATTCTTGGGCTTCCTGCCCTAAGCCACGCAGGTAGGGAACGGTCTCTTCGCCGAAGTAATCGGAATACTCCTGAGAATCGACCAAGGCATCAATCAGCGCTCCTTGGCCGCCTTCAGACATGATGGAGAAGTATTTTTGCACTTCTTCTCGGGAGGACGGCGCACGACCGAGGATATGGCGGAAGGCCAGTTCTAGGGCGCGGCTGTTGATAAACGGTTGGAAGAACTGTTGCCGATAAAGCGGGGTTTTGCACAGACGGCGCACAAACTCCTTCATGGAGATTTCGCCGTTTTTCACCTGGGACTCTAGGTAGGAGATTCCCTGGCTATAGGCTCGGGTAATATCCCGCTCAAAGATTTGCCGGTAGGCGGCTTTGACAATGCCATCTTTTTCGCTGAAGGACATCCCTGGCTTCATGGCGAATTTGGAGCGAGGCTCTGCTCCGTTGGCATAGATTTGGGGCAGTTTTAGCCCTTGTTGATCTGAGGATTGCCCTTTCCGGACTTTTTCAGAAGGGGTCGGCGCTTCAAATTCGCTCAGCAGCACGTCAAAGTACTGTTGCACCAGGTCGGCAGCTTCGCGGTCTTGTTTGAAGTAATTGACGGCGGCTGCCCGCATTTCCCGGATGGCCACAATTGTCGCCGCTGAGGAACAGGCGTTCTCAATGATTTCCCGCAGACCTCGCACGTTGACGGAGATGATATTGGGATCTCCGGCGACGAGAGCGTAGGTGACGTAGCGCAGGAACCAACTCAAATCCCGCAGGGATTTGGTCATGTTCGCTGGACCGTAACGGGCCACGTTGATGGCTCGGAACCCGGCTGGGGCCGCTCCGGCACTGGGGGTGAAGAAGAGGTTTTTGATGCCGTCTAGGACGCTGCCTTCTTCTTCGACGTAGCTAACGGTCTCTAAGGTTTCTGAGGCGGCTCCTGCCATGGCCATGACTGGCTCTGGCTTTTCGAGGAAGGACATGGGAGACCCGCCGGTGAAGATGCGGTTGGCGGCTCGGGAGACGATTAAATCTGACTTGGCGGTGAGAATTTGCGAAATCTCAACTCGCTTGGTTCCGGATTTGAAGAAGGTGTCAAGTTCACCGAGTTCGTTCCGTCCCAGGTAACGATCCTGCTGTTCGGCTTGGGAGATCGTTGAGACGGGAACCGTTTTGAAGATTTGCTGGCGCACTAAGGTGGTGCCACCGCTTGCTTTTACACTCATGAGTTATATTTACAAGAACGACAGGATACCGGGGAGGGACAAGGGAGAGGCAAAGGCTTCTTCTTATCCTAGTCTTGTTATCCGGCTTAAAACACTCTAGTTTTATTCAGTTCGCACTGTTAAGAAGTATGTCAAAATCAGGTGGCGAACTCGGGCGGTCAATATTCTAATTACCGCGACATGATAAAGGATCGCGGGTCTCTATATGAGAAAACGCAAAGTTTTGTAACGTTTGAGCGATCGCCGATCGCCCCCCTGATCCCAAATCCTACCGCTTGCCTGGGTTAATTCGATAGTTTTTAAGAGTTCTCTATGACAGATCGGTCTCAGATTAGCGCGGCAGTGCGCCAACTTTACAATACCTATCCCTTTCCACCTGAACCATTACTCGATACTCCTCCCCCTGGGTATAACTGGCGCTGGCATTGGCAAGCTGCCTACAACTTCTGCACGGGACGCAAACCGCCACGAGATGATGTGCAAATTCTCGATGCTGGCTGCGGAACCGGGGTGGGAACGGAATATCTGGTTCACCTCAACCCCCAGGCCCAGGTGACGGGGATTGATCTCAGTGAGGAAGCCGTCAACGTGGCCCGCGAACGCTGTCGCCGTTCGGGAGCGGAACGGGTGACGCTCCAAAACCTCAGTCTTTACGATATTGGCCAGCTCGACACCCGCTTCGATTACATTAACTGTGTTGGGGTTCTACATCACCTGCCTGACCCCGTCGCCGGGATTCAAGCCTTGGCCCGTCAGTTGAAGCCTGGGGGATTGATGCACGTGTTCGTCTATGCGGAGTTGGGACGACGGGAGATTTATTTGGCTCAGCAGGCGTTAGGGTTGTTACAAGGGGGCGATCACGACAACTTCAAGGAAGGGGTACGCCTAGGCCGTCAACTGTTTCAGGCTCTCCCGGATACCAATCGCTTGGTGGTCGAAGACAAACGCCGCTGGTCCCTAGAAAATCACCGCGATGCTAATTTCGCCGATATGTATCTCCATCCTCAGGAGGTCGATTACAATATCGAAACCCTCTTTGGGTTGATTGATGCTTCGGGACTCTCGTTTGTGGGCTTTTCTAATCCCGCTTATTGGCAAATTGAACGCTTGATTGGCTCGGATGCTGAGTTACTGGCGCGATCGCAGCAGTTGCCCGAACGAGACTATTATCGCCTCGTCGAACTCCTAGACCCGGAACTGACTCACTACGAATTTTTCCTCTCTCGTCCTCCCCTCGAACACTGGAACTGGCAAGACGATGAGACGTTACGCCAAGCCATCCCGGAGATTCATCCTTGTTTGCAAGGTTGGCCGAGTCAATCGTTGTTTAACTACGATTATCAGATTGTGGATCTCTCTGAAGCAGAGTTTGCCTTGATGCAGGCCTGTGAGTATCACGAGACGACCGTTGGCGACCTTTGTGATCAACTCAGCCTTGACCTGGACTCGGTGCGATCGCTGCAACAACAGCAACTGCTGCTGCTGACCCCAGCTAGCACAACCTAGATGCAGAACCGGAACCACCATGGCCGCTTGGGGCCAGCTAGACCCTCAACTTTACCTTGACCCTCAACATCTAGGGCAAAGTCGACGGCGGTTGGCGTACCGCACCGTGATATGATTGCTTCTGGTTTGGATTAGTCCAGACGCTCCTTCTCGTCAGCCCGAAACGGTTGATTACATCCCATGACGGTTTGAAGCAAGACCTTTGAGTCCAATGAGTCAAACCTCATCGGCTGTCATTGACCCCATCGGTACGGCGTGACCTCGATGTAGGTGTTTTTTGCACTATGCAGCCACGCTTTCAAGACAACCTCACGCCGTTGACGACCCGTCCTCGCTTTCGTCGATCTGATGACGAGTTTGGCCGCACAGTTGCCCCGATCTCGTCCCAGCCGATTCGCGTTTCTGCGCCTGCGGTGCAACCGGAAACGGTTACCGTTGCTGAGGAGAGCCAATCCTCAGATGAGGAGTATTTCCAGCTTCAGAAGCAATTGTACCTCGTGACATTAGCCATTTCTGGAGCGGTCGTTGCCTCACTTTGGTATTTGTACTCCCGTGATCTGGCCTTAAATTATTTAATTGGGGCGATCGTTGGCACAGTCTATTTACGCATGATGGCGAGAGATGTTGGTCGTCTCGGTCGGACGAAGGTTCGGTTGGGGAACGGACGGATGGCACTGTTTATCGGGCTAATGGTGATCGCCACCCAAGTTCAGCAGTTGCAAATTCTCCCCACCTTCTTTGGGTTTATGACGTACAAAGTAGCGATTCTCGTCCATGTCCTGTTGACGACGTTCGCGCCGGACTCAAACTCTTCCAGGCAACCTGTCAATTGATGAGATAACATGCTCGACGTGCTACATACCGTTAACACTTTCCATTTGGCTAACTTGGAGGTCGGCCAACATTGGTACTGGGAAGTCGGTAGCCTCAAACTTCACGGACAAGTTTTTCTGACCTCTTGGTTCGTGATCGCCGTGTTGGCGATCGTCTCAATTTTAGCAACCCGCAACCTGCAACGGGTTCCCAGCGGACTTCAGAATTTTATGGAGTACGCCCTGGAGTTTATCCGGGATCTGGCCAAAACCCAGATTGGAGAAAAAGAGTATCGCCCCTGGGTTCCTTTCGTAGGGACGTTATTTTTATTCATTTTCGTGTCAAACTGGTCTGGGGCGCTTGTTCCTTGGAAGCTCATTGAGCTACCTGCAAGTGAACTGGCGGCCCCCACCAACGATATCAACACGACGGTGGCATTGGCCTTGCTGACCTCCTTGGCCTACTTTTATGCCGGATTCAGCAAACGCGGGTTAGGCTACTTCGCCCGCTATATTGAGCCAACACCAATCCTTCTTCCAATTAACATTCTGGAAGATTTTACCAAACCCCTCTCCCTGAGTTTCCGTCTCTTTGGTAACATCTTAGCGGACGAATTAGTGGTAGCGGTTTTGGTTCTGTTGGTGCCGCTGTTCGTGCCATTGCCCGTAATGCTACTGGGATTATTTACCAGTGCCATTCAGGCGTTGATTTTCGCCACTCTTGCGGCTGCCTATATCGGTGAAGCCATGGAGGGACACGGTGACCATGATTAGTCACTAACAGTCCCGTGGGGGTTGACGGCAAGACACGACTCCCCCACACAATTAACCGAGACCGTTGGGTTTTCTCCGATGGAGAATCCTCAGTCGGACTCTGGACAACTCAAAAAATCGACAGTTTTTTGTCGTTTGACGTTTAACTTAGACTGAAAAAAGGAGTA
The DNA here is from genome assembly GCA_001637315.1 of Phormidium willei BDU 130791. Lineage (GTDB taxonomy): Bacteria > Cyanobacteriota > Cyanobacteriia > Cyanobacteriales > Geitlerinemataceae > Sodalinema > Sodalinema willei. The sequence continues at coordinate 59,622 of LSZA01000003.1, forward strand.
AACAATGGATTCTTTAACGGCTGCTGCCTCTGTTATCGCTGCTGCTCTCGCAGTAGGACTCGCTGCAATCGGACCCGGACTGGGTCAAGGTAATGCAGCTGGACAAGCCCTCGAAGGGATTGCTCGTCAACCCGAAGCAGAAGGCAAAATTCGCGGAACCTTGCTGCTGAGCTTGGCATTCATGGAAGCACTGACCATTTATGGTTTGGTGGTTGCTCTGGTGCTGCTGTTTGCTAACCCCTTCGCTTAATCAGTTTTCTGACGATAGGGGGTTCAGAGCCAGTTCAAGGACGTGAGTCCACGAACACGGGATTTCTGCACCCCCTATGCACGACAAGGAGGGTAAGGACAAACCTAACATTATGCATTGGACAATCGTACTGGCAACTGAAGCCACTCAAGAGGGCGGGTTGTTTGCTTTCGACGCAACCTTGCCCCTGATGGCTGTTCAGTTCATGATTTTGGTCGGGATTCTCAATGCGGTGTTCTATAAACCGTTGACGAAATCCCTCGATGACCGAGATGACTACATCCGTGGTAAAACACAAAGCGCACAGGCGCGTCTAAAAGACGCTCAAGACAAGAAGGCGAAGTACGAGCAAGAACTCGCCTCAAGTCGCCGACAGGCACAAGAGATTATTAATGCGGCTCGGGATGAGGCTGACAAAACCGCTGACGCTGAAATCGCTGAAGCCCAACGTCAAGCCAATGAGGAACGAGAACAAGCGGCGGCTGAGATTGAACAGCAGAAACAGGCGGCTTTTGCTCAAATTGACCGACAGGTTGATGCACTCAGTCAGCAAATTCTCGAAAAGATCCTCGGTTCTGAACTCGTGAAACGTTAGCGAGCGAGCGCGAGTCGGAGACGGTGACTGACAATTGTGGTTATGAACGATTGTGAGTGACGGTCGATGTCTCGATTGAAAGATTGGGTCGTGGCTAGACCGCGATGACCAATCTGCGACGTAACATTTAAGCGATTAAGGTTTAAGAATCATGGAGACTTTTGTGTGGCTGGCTGAGGCCGAAGGAGGTTTTGCGTTTAATCCAGACCCACTCGGCACCAACCTAGTTAACCTCATCATTGTCATTGGTGTTCTGTACTACTTCGGACGAGGATTCCTCGGAAAAATCCTTAGCGATCGCCGCAACACCATTGAAACTGACATTAAAGACGCTGAGCAAAAAGCGAGTCAGGCTCAAGCGCAGCTCAAAGCAGCTAACGCTGACCTCGAACAGGCTCAGGCTCAGGCTAAGCGTATTGTAGCAGACGCTCAAGAACGGGCTAAAGCGGTTAAAGCCCAAATTATGGACGAGACTCGCGCTGAAGTCGAACGATTGAAAGCCTCCTCAGCTCAGGAGCTTCAGTCTGATGAAAGCCGCGCGATGGCTCAGCTACGTCAACGTGCGGTAAGTTTGGCCGTAGAAAAGGCTCAGACCTACTTACGCGATCGCCTCAGTGCCGAAGACCAACAAAAAATTATCGATCGCAGCATTAGCCAAATTGGAGGTCAGCGATGACAGGACAAATGGCAACCGCCGAAATTGTCGAGCCTTATGCCAAAGCCTTGATGGCCATCGCCAGCGAACATGACCTGGTAGATACCATCGGCGAAAATACGGCTCAAATCCTCGACACCCTCAAGAGTTCAGAGGAACTCCAGGAATTTATCACCAACCCCATCATCAAGCCGGCGACCAAAAAAGCCGTCTTAACACAACTGTTTAACGGCCAGGTGCATGACTACAGTTTCCGTTTTCTGTGCCTGCTCGTCGATCGCGGTCGTATTCTGTTCTTAAAAGAGATTTGTTCTCAGTATCAAGTCCTATTACGAGAACTGAAAAACATTGCTCTGGCTGAAGTCACCTCAGCCGTCGAACTCAGCGATGAGCAACAAGAGCAAGTTCGCGATCGCGTCAAAGGGTTCACCAACGCCAGTGATGTCGAGTTAGAGATCGAAGTCGATCCGGCCCTGCTCGGTGGCGTGATGATCCGCGTTGGCTCTCAAGTGCTTGACATCAGTTTGCGGGGTCAACTGCGTCGTCTAGCTCTGAGCCTCAGTTAACGCCACCGCCATTGGCCGCGAGTGCGTCTAGACGTTCGTGATCACAGTTTTATCCAAGAAGCGTTCAACAGCGAGACAAGATTATGGTAGCTATCAGACCAGACGAAATTAGCAGCATCATTCAGAAACAGATTGAAGACTACGACCAAGATGTCAAAGTCTCCAATGTGGGAACTGTACTCCAAGTTGGAGACGGAATTGCCCGGGTCTATGGCCTCGAACAAGCCATGGCCGGAGAACTCCTCGAATTTGAAGACGGAACCGTTGGCATTGCCCTCAACCTCGAAGAAGATAACGTTGGCGCCGTGTTGATGGGAGAAGGCCGCGAGATCCAAGAAGGGTCCTCCGTCAAATCCACCGGCAAAATTGCCCAGGTTCCCGTCGGGGAAGCCATGATTGGTCGGGTCGTCGATGCCTTAGGTCGTCCCATTGACGGTAAGGGTGACATCAAGACGAACGAAACTCGCCTCATTGAATCCGGTGCACCGGGGATTATTGAACGGAAATCCGTTTGTGAACCCCTACAAACCGGGATTACCTCCATCGATGCCATGATTCCCGTCGGCCGCGGTCAACGGGAGTTGATTATTGGTGACCGTCAAACCGGGAAAACCGCCATCGCCATCGATACCATCCTCAACCAGAAGAGTGAAGACGTGGTTTGCGTCTATGTGGCGGTGGGTCAAAAAGCCTCCACGGTAGCTCAGGTGATCGGCGTCCTCGAAGAAAATGGCGCGATGGACTACACCATCGTTGTCGCCGCCAACGCCTCAGACCCGGCTACCCTACAATACTTGGCGCCTTACACTGGGGCGAGTATGGCCGAATACTTTATGTACAACGGTAAAGCCACTCTGGTCATCTATGATGACTTGTCCAAACAGGCTCAAGCCTATCGTCAGATGTCCCTGCTGCTGCGTCGTCCCCCCGGTCGTGAAGCCTATCCTGGAGATGTGTTCTATCTCCACTCTCGTCTGTTGGAACGGGCCGCTAAACTCAGCGATGAACTCGGTGCCGGTAGCATGACGGCACTGCCGATTATTGAAACCCAAGCCGGTGACGTCTCGGCTTACATTCCCACCAACGTCATCTCGATTACCGACGGACAGATCTTCCTCTCCTCTGACCTGTTTAACTCCGGTCAACGTCCGGCGGTCAACCCCGGTATTTCCGTCTCCCGTGTGGGTTCGGCCGCGCAAACCAAAGCCATTAAGAAGGTGGCTGGGAAGATGAAACTGGAATTGGCTCAGTTTGATGAACTGGAAGCTTTCTCCCAGTTCGCTTCTGATTTGGATGCGGCGACCCGCAACCAACTCGAACGAGGGAAACGCCTACGCCAGTTGCTCAAACAGCCTCAGAGTTCTCCTCTGCCTCTCGAAGAACAGGTGGCGATCGTTTACGCTGGGGTCAATGGTCTCCTCGATGAGATTCCGGTGGAGAAAGTCACTAGCTTCACCCAAGGCCTGCGGGAATATCTGCGCAGCAGCAAGCCCAAGTTTGGTGAGTTGATTCGCTCGACCAAGAAATTGGAAGAAGAGTCGGAAAATCTCCTCAAAGAGGCGATCGCAGAATATAAACAGACCTTCTTGGTGTCTGCGTAATCGCGAACTTGATTGCAGGGTGAGGGTGGCCGGCCATCCCTTACCCTCAATCCCTCTAGTGCCACTATTGTTCAACCGTTTCTCCTATGGCTAATCTAAAGGCGATTCGCGATCGCATTAAATCTGTTAAAAATACGCGAAAAATTACTGAGGCCATGCGTCTTGTTGCAGCGGCGCGGGTTCGTCGCGCTCAAGAACAAGTCTTGGCCACTCGTCCCTTTGCGGATGCCTTGGCCCAAGTCCTGTTTGGCCTGCAAAACCGTCTGCAATTTGAAGACGCAGAGTTACCTCTACTCCAACAGCAAGAGGTGGAGTCGGTGGCCCTGGTGGTTGTCTCAGGCGATCGCGGTCTCTGTGGCGGCTACAATGCCAACATTATCCGTCGTGCCGAGGCCCGCGCCGCTGAACTGAAGGCCGAAGGCAAAAACGTCACCTTCATCCTCATCGGCCGCAAAGCCATTCAATACTTCAAGCGTCGGGAAGCCCCGATTACGGCGACCTTCGCCAATCTGGCACAAATCCCCACCGCTGAAGAAGCCGGACAAATTAACGACGAAACCCGCGCTCTTTATCTCTCGGATAATGTACAACGGGTGGAGTTAGTCTATACCAAATTTGTCTCCCTCGTCAGTTCTAAGCCGGTGGTGCAAACCCTGCTTCCTCTCGATCCTCAGGGCCTCGCCGCCCAGGATGACGAAATCTTCCGCCTCACCAGTCGTGGTGGCACTTTTGAAGTGCAGCGAGAACCCGCTCCCATGACAGCGGCAGAACTGCCCCGAGATATGATTTTTGAGCAAGATCCGGTGCAAATTCTCGATGCATTGCTACCGCTCTATATCACCAACCAGATTCTACGAGCCTTACAAGAATCGGCAGCCAGTGAGTTGGCGGCTCGGATGACGGCCATGAACAACGCCAGCGACAACGCCAATGACCTCATCTCTGAGTTGACTCGCTCCTACAACAAAGCGCGTCAGGCCGCCATTACTCAAGAGATTCTCGAAGTCGTCGGCGGTGCCGAAGCCTTGGGTTAACTCCAAATTATTGACGGCTTTTGTCGTTCTAGCTGCCAATCCCTGAACGCGTCCTCTTCGGAGGGCGCGTTTTTGTTTTTTTGGCTCGATCGCCCTTGACATTCAAGATTCGTTTTGTTATAATGAAATCAACAAATAAAGCTTCACCCCTTAATCAGAGCGCACCAAATTTTTGATTCAAGGTTGGCAAGGCTTCGCGGCCCCGGTGCGGGCCGCGCAAAGCCAAACATCTAAGCAGGGCAATTTTATTTCTGATTGACGTACAGAAATCGAAAACAGCGATTCATCCAAGACAACCGGTTCTCCTCTCAGCGAACCGTCGTCGGATCAAGCCAAAATCCAACCTCCCGCGTCAGCCGATTCAAATCGCGATAAACCCCTTGTTTCACCCATTGGGCCATTGCATCGAGGGGAGAAAAGGATTGTCCAACCTCCCAAGGGATATCTTGAGCAATAGGAGTCAGATGAGTCCCCTTAAGAACCCGAAAACTCACCCAATCGGGAAACATCCCCTCCAATACAGGACGCAAAATCAAACTTTGGTCGATGGTGTCATCTTGAAACTTAATCAATAAATTACGTCGGACCCCATAGTGACTAGCGATCAACTCTTGGGTTTGTTCAGGAGATGGGGTAAATTCCACATCCGTCAGCAAAGAAAGCTGGTCAACAAAAGGAATCGAACGCCGGGCCGGATAATTGTTATAGGCCATCAAGACATTACCCGCCCGTTTCACATTAAACAAACTACTAATCAGTAGATGGAGCTTACAGCCCATACTATGACCAACCCCGTACACCGGCAACCCTCGTTTACGCAGTTGACCCGTCACATAGAGGCGATCGCAGGTTTGCTCAAAACGATTCAACGCCTCCTGGGCCATCTCCCCATGATTAAGGGTATTCACAAACGGAGTCGCAATCACCACATAGCGTTCCCGGGCCAGATATTCCAACAAGAAGCGATAGGTAACTTGAGGTGCAGCAGCGACAAAGGCCCCGCCAAGGAAATGAACAATTCCTTTAGGATTTCCGGGAATCAGAACCGAACTTCCTGTAATCTCCCGCCAATTCGCGACCCACTGAGCCATAAAGAATACTCTCAAAACCGTATGTAACGCCATTGTAACAACCTAAGGGAAGCCGCCAACCCAATTAACCGGCGCATTGACATCCTCTCCCAGCAACCAAGAGCGGCTATGCCGGGAGATTCCCATTCGGTTCCCGAACGCTTCGCGATGGGTCGCCCCAAAGATTTCCGGCTTCAACAGGTGCCAGCTAGACTGAGTCACCCCAGCCCCCGCCGCCTCCCCTCCACAGGCATTTTTGATTCCCCGTTGCCCACGGGTACAAATCACTTGTCCACTGGCCACATCACGGGGTTTGATGGACCCGCAGTTATGGCAGTGATGAATCCGGGTTGAGAGGTCTTTGCGAACCTCCACTCCACAATCCCGGATGCCCATGAGGGGCCACTGGCTCTAGCTTAAATTCCCACGTCATGTTAAGCATCTCTAAATTGTAGCAGATATTTTGTAGGTTGCGTTCCTCGATCGCGCTTCGCTACACCACCCGCCAAGCTTTTAGCTAGGGCTTTGTACGGCGAAGAATTTGGATAGAGATTTACAAGAAAGGGGAAGACTCGGGGGTTAGAATGTAGCAAGCCTTTGATTCTTCCCCTTTGCTATGGGTGTTTTAACCTATCTCACTCCCCAACAGGTCCTCATCAACACGCCAACAGTGTTAGAGGGAACCTATGACCCCCAACAAATTGCCAAAATCTCGGTAGCGGCGGAGGATCGCTTCCCCCTCCCCGTTACAGTCAACGCTAGTGAGGGACTATGGCGAGTTCACCTCGATCGCGGGTTCAATCAAGCCGGGATTCGTTGGTTTCGTCTCAAGGGGACCAATAGCCAGAATACCGTCGTCGGCGATCGCGTCTTCTATGTCACCGTCAATACTAGCCCCCTAATTACCGCAGATGACCTCAAACTCACCCTAAGCCAACGCACCTGGTTCAAAGCCGCCCCCATCCAAAGTAACCAATTGGATGAACACCAAAAAATTCGCCTCGAAGCTGGAGAAACCCTGCGCCTGCGTCGCTATACCCTAGAAGGAAATCATCTCGGGGTAGAATTGGAGTCGCGGCGATCGCCCGTCGGCACCTTTGGCTATCTCTACGAACCCCACACCAAGCTTGAAGTCGGCGGCTTACCCTTCTACTTCAACGAAGCCAGTCTCCCCGAACCGCCCCCCGGAACGCTTCTCCTCTGGGTAACCCATGACACCAAAATCAAACAAATTCCCGAGAGTTCCAGCCTCCTCTCAGAAAGCCAGCAAGCCGAACTCCTCAAAGGACAAATCTTTTTCATCACCGGTTACGCCTGTGTCAGCGGTCATTATCGCGTCAGCCTCGTCGATGACATGACCATTCCCGGATTCGGCAACAGCGGCTTTCTCTACAACCTCCATGTCCGTCTCAGCCAGGATTCCACTTGGCTGGCCTACAACAGCCAACAAGTGGTCATGACCGTGTTACGGCCAACGGACTTTAAAAAACGGCCCGCCGATAGGACCACCCTCTCCGACTCAGAGAAAGTCGGCCTTCCCGCCACCCGAATTTACGGCGTTGAGCGTTACGAATGGGAAGCCAGCTATCTCAAACTGACCCTAACCGAGAATTTCCCCGGCTTCGGTCAAACGGGCTATATCTCCCCAGACTATGTTGAATTCCAAAAGACTGGACAACCGTTTCTCATTGCCCCAACCCTAAACTACACCGGTCCAAACGAGGTTCTCGTCAAAACCCCAACCACACTCACAGGACGTTTCGATCGCAACCAAGTCACATCGATCTCCGTCGTCGCCGAAGATAAGTTTTCCCTTCCGGTCACCCTAAACACCAGTAACGGAACCTGGCAAGTCGCCCTAAACAACGGATTTCAAGATGAAGGCTTGCGTTGGCTGCGCCTGCGGGGAACCAATGCCAACGGGGCTACGGTTCATAACCAAATTCTTTACATCACCGTTACGACCGACGCAGAAACCCTCGGAGACCCCTTAACCCTAACCATCCTGGAAAAAACCTGGTTTAAAGTAGCCCCCCTCGATAGCAACCGTCTCGATGCTGGGCAACTCCTGGAACTGCAAGCGGGTTTAGAACTCGACGTTGAACAGTATGCTTATATTGATGGCCATCTGCAAGTTCGCCTGACTCAACCCCTCAATCCCATTGGCGACTTTGGCTATCTCTACGAACCCCATGTCCAATTACGCAAAGGCGATCGCCCCTTCGTCTTCCAAGTTAGCAATCTCCCGGAAGTTCCCAGCCAAGCCCAACTCCTCGTCACCCGCAACACCCACATCAAAACCTCCACCGAACCCGAAGCCAGCCTCCCCGCCAACATCAAAGCCCGCCTACTCAAAGGACAAACCTTTGGCATTCGCGGCTATGCCTCCATCGCCGGTCATTTCCGAGTAACCCTAACCGAATCCATCCCCGGCTTTGGCAACATTGGCTATGTCTTCTGGCAACATGTGGAACTGGTTCGCGATGGGAAATCCCTCCCCTATGACCCAGAAGCCCTGACAGTCACCATGCGTCAGCAAACCATCCTCAAACGCCGTCCCGTCCCCAGTAGCGAACTCAGCCGTGATGACCAAGTCACCTTGCCCCTCGGCCGTGTCTATGGGGTCAGCAGTTACGCCACCGACCCCGTTTCCAATCATGTGCGAGTGGCGTTAACGGAAGAATTACCCGGATATGGCAACACGGGTTATCTGTTTCTGGATCATGTCTGGGTGCGACGAGGGGCAGATGGGGTTGAGTTATCCCCACCCCCAGCGCCCACCCCAACCCCAGCGCCACCTCCCTCGACCCTACCGAGTCGTAAGGAGTTGAATGTGCCGTACTTCTCGCAACGGGACAATCCCGAGTATTCTTGGGCCACCTGTAACCCCACCTCGGCGGCCATGGTCTTGTACTACTACGGGGTACGGCCGACAGTACGGCGACTTCTCTCGGATGAGTTATTTCAGTGGATTGTACGTCGCTATGGCATCGGCGGGCAAACAGACCACGGGGCCTTATCGGAGGTGATTCGTGCCTATGGCTTCCGCACCACCTTTAGTACCCGGCGGCGTTGGGCTGAAATTGATAAAGAGATTGCTGAAGGTCGTCCGGTGGTCTTACCGGGCTATTTCACCGCCACGGGTCATGTGGTGACGGTGATTGGCTATACGCCTTCAGGTTTGATTGTCAATGACCCTTGGGGCAATGCCCTAACGGGGTATCGGGATACCTATGGGGCGCGATTGTTCTACCCCAATGGTTTCTTGTTAGATAAATGTGGCCGAGATGGGGATCTCTGGGCTCACTTTATCTACCCCAATTGATGCCGTCTTACACCCACCAGGGACGTTCTCCGGTGCGGGGATCGGTTTCAGTCCAGGGCGCTAGCCAGATGCGATCGCCCTTCACCTCGACATGAGCAATTTTCAAGGGTCGGTTGGCTGGCCCCCGCAACACGTTGCCTTGGTCATCATAGCGAGATCCATGACAGGGACATTGGAATTCTCCCGCTGTGGCATTCCAGGGGAAAGTACAGCCGAGGTGAGTACAGTTATCGACAATCCCCATCGCGTTAAGCTGTCCGTCGGCTTCCACCGTCAGATAGGTAGGTTCGCCATCTAAGCCTGCAATCAAGGCGCGGGTTCCGGCCGGTTGGCTGAGAATCTGTTGGGCCGGGATAGGATGGCCGAGTTTATCTTTGGCCACAATGGCCCCGCTACCATCGCCCTCTTTCGGGGGAACCAGATAACGCAAGGCTGGATAGGCGGCACCGCCCACTGCGGCGGCAACGGTTGCGCCGGTCAGAAAGTTGAGTAACTGACGGCGAGACAGATCTGGGGCTGGGTTGTTGTTAATCGGTACGTTAGTCGTCATAGAATCCTTCTAATTGCATCATTGCATCGTGCAAATCAATAAATCTTCAAATATCGTTGCACTTGTTTATATTTTATGCCTATTTAGTTAAACTTGCCACAAAAAAACGCCTGAAGCGGTGGGGATTCCCCCACATCTCCAGGCTACCCCCCGACGCTATGACCCGGAATCGAGGCGATCGCGCCACTCTTGATCAATCTTATCCGACTGCTCAAATTCTTGTTGCGCAATATCCTTTTCTGTGGTATAGGCGAGGTCATCAGTCCCGATCGCCGTTTCCTGGGCAAACTGACGAGCATAATCGAGTTTGGGTCGCAACTGGGGTTCAAGGCGTTCAAACTCCAGCGCCCGTTCCTGACGTTCAGCATTGCGCCGTTGCACCTTTTGATTGCGCCGTTGAATCCAGAAATAGCGCACCAGAGGAACCGTTAAAAAAGCAATTCCGTAAGCAATCAAGAGCCAGTAAATCGCATCAACAAAAGCCACCAAACCGCCCAATTCCGCGACGATTTCCTGAACTTCAGGATTCTGTAACAGAACCCCTAAAATGCCTCCACCAATCACATTGACCGCCCCTAACCCAATGGACATCGAAATCTGCCCAGATGTTGCTTGGCTAAAGGTCCAGGGCGATTCCGTTAAATAGGTTTCCACGGGTTTACGGCGCTGTTGCGTCGCCGTCACCTGTAACTCAGGAAACCGATAGACCAAATTCCCCTCAGGGCTAACTTCAGGAAGTCCATCAAACTTCGATAACACCGGAATCATATAGTCTTCCGTTTCCCGAGAAAACTGATTTCCCAAATTATCTAAATAGGGAGCAATTTGCTCAGCAACCACTACCCCATTATGATTACGAATCACCTGAGCGATATCCTTCCAGCGGCGTTCTTCCAAATCAGCATTGGGGTTTCCATCCCCAAACAGAAAAGAAAACACCGCTTCTAAGAAATTCAACTCCGAACCATCTCGGCCCGCTTTCGCCTTGCGTTGGCGCTGGCGTTGAGGGTTAGGATCATAGAACCAAAACAGGTCCCCAATCCAGAAGCGGGGGATAAAAAACAGTCCGCCTCCGCCTCCCCGGCTACTACTGCGGCCCCCACCGCCATTATCATCACGGCTAGAATTGAGAGCAACAATAATGATGGTGATGGTCACAAAAATGAGAATAATTGAGACAATCAGCAAAGTTCCGAAGGAGATCCGGATTAGATAAAACAGAACCTTCGAGATCTTGTCCCACCAGGCCCTTAACCGAAGCCGTAAAAACTTCCCTCGCAGGATGTTGCGAAAATTGCGGGGGAAGTCATAGACAATATCGCCAGTTTCTGCGACTTGTAAATGGGCGTTGGCATCGGAGGCCAGAGCCAGCAGTCCTTTTTGCGCTAAGTTAACATCGAGTCCGGCTTGACTGGCCACATCGCCGACCGTGACGCGGTAGTCGAGTCCTTCTACCGCTTGCATAATCTTGGGGTTGGGAGCCATTCTGTCCTACTTGAACCACCTACTCCGTTATAACAGATTTGGCATTTCTCATGGGCCTTTCCCTCACCAGGAGATTCGCGGAAAAGCGAAGGAGTCGATGACCATTTCTAGCACGTCCACCTCCTGGGGTGCGATCGCGCCTCCAGAATCGCCCACAAAAATGTGAATCAGATGCTCACCATCGGGATGTAACAGAGCGGCATTGTACGTGATATGGTTAGCGCGAAACTCTTGTATCCAGGTGATGGCCTCCTCTCCGGCGATCGTATTTCGGGTGAAGTCCCGGTTTTGAGAGATGGCGGGGTCCAAGATATCTTCAATCTGCTGCACATGGCTCGGACGCGGTTTAATCTCGACAATAACATCCGAGACTTGATGGCCCGCACCCCTAGGACCATGGTCTCTAGCACAGTCGAGAAAAGCCACATCCGTCGGATTACGAATCGAGAGGCGGAGTGTATCGGCCATGCGGGGGTCATCGTCCCAAATTATCTCATAGTTGCGGGGAATCTCGAAACGTAGGTCATGGCGGGGGATGACCGCATCCCGACGTTCAGACGAGGGAGGTTCTGGGTTCTCGTTGGAACATACAGAGGAGGGCGGGTTGGCCATCAACGGGGGATTGGGAAGCCAGCAAAGTCCCAGAACAGCCGGTACAATTATCGCGGTGAGCCAAGGCGTTTTCATAGTGGAGATTTTGAGGATATGACAAAACAACAGGTGGGACTGCTATTTGGCGGACGTTCCGGGGAACATGAGGTCTCGATTTCGTCAGCCCGGGCGATCGCCAAAGCGCTCTTGTCCGCTGATAATACCAGTCGCTATGACGTCTATCCCTTTTATATCAGTAAGACGGGACAGTGGTATGGCCCCGAGGTCGCCCAGGAAGTTTTAGACTCGCGACAGCCACTGAACCCAGAATCCGAGGGGGATCACGCCAGGCTTTGGTCCTTTCCTCCAGAAGCCGCCGCGATGACGGTCTGGTTCCCGATTCTCCATGGCCCCAATGGCGAAGATGGCACGATTCAAGGCCTATTACAGTTAATGCAAGTTCCCTTTGTCGGATCCGGGGTTCTCGGTTCGGCGGTGGGAATGGATAAACTGGCGATGAAGTCAGCGTTTGCCCAGGCGGGACTTCCTCAGGTGGCCTATCGCGAGATTCGCCGTCATGAGATTTGGTCCAATCCCTGCGTATTTCCCAAACTCTGCGATGAGATTGATGCAGCATTGGGCTATCCCTGTTTTGTCAAACCGGCTAATTTAGGGTCTTCTGTGGGAATTTCCAAGGTGCGATCGCGCAGTGAGTTTGAAGCGGCCTTAGATAGTGCCGCCAGTTACGATCGCCGCGTCATCGTCGAGGCCGCCGTTGCCAACGCGCGGGAAGTCGAATGTGCCGTCCTGGGAACCGACAACCCCCGCGTTTCGGTGATTGGTGAAATTCGCTTTCAGAGTGATTTCTACGACTATGAGACCAAATATACAGCCGGCCAGGCCGATTTATTGATTCCCGCACCTCTCCCCGATACGATTACCCGACAGATTCGTGAGTTAGCGGCCCAAGCCTTCACCGCCGTGGATGCGTCTGGCTTATCTCGGGTGGACTTCTTCTATCAGGAGGAGACGGGGGAGATTTTCCTCAATGAGATCAACACCCTCCCCGGCTTCACCGCCACCAGTATGTATCCGCAATTGTGGCAGGCGACGGGGATCTCCTTCCCCGAGTTAGTGCATCAGTTACTGGCCTTTGCCTTGGAAGAAACTGATGGTTAAGGGAGAGTATTTAGACTTTAGCATTCGTCCCTGGACCGCCGGCGATCGCATCCCAGCGGGCCGTCTCATTGCCTCAATTCTCCTCGAATACGGTCTCCCCTGGGAACCTGAAGGGGCCGATCGCGATGTGGTGGAAGTCGAACGCTTCTATCTCGAAACCGGAGGCGGCTTCTGGGTGGTACACCAGGGAGACACCCTTGTGGGAACCGCTGGATTTTACCCAGTGTCTCGGGGCGATCGCGCCGTGGAATTGCGTAAAATGTATCTCATCCCCTCAGTTCGAGGTCGTGGCTTAGGGACGTTTCTGCTGCAAGAATTAGAAGCCGAAATCCAACAACGAGGCTTTCACACCATTTGGGTCGAAACCGCCAGCATTCTCCAGGAAGCCGTCACCTTCTACGAACGCCACCACTATCTCCCCGCCACTGGAGTTGAGACCGAACGGTGCGATCGCATCTATTGCAAAACCTTCCCCCCCACCTAACTAACCCTCCTTATCTCGTATTAACCATGTCCGAGTTGTATGTGTCGTGGTCAGACTATCATCGCACCGTTGAACGTTTGGCCGTACAAATTTATAAATCCCAATGGGAATTTGACGAAATCATCTGTTTGGCCCGAGGAGGATTACGGGTGGGAGATACCCTCTCTCGTATCTTTAACTGTCCCCTAGCGATTCTTTCAACAGCCTCCTATGGCGGTCCAGAAGGACGAGAACAAGGGGAGGTAATTGTCTCCCGTTCCCTCTCCATGACCACCCCCAAACTGGGACAAAGACTGCTAATTGTGGATGATTTAGTCGATTCTGGAGATTCCCTCAAAGCGGTATTGGCTTGGCTGTATGACCATTATGGTCAGCACATTTCAGAACTGAGAACAGCGGTGTTATGGTGTAAGGCTTGTACGACCTTTACTCCTGATTATTATGTTCGCTATTTAGAGGATAATCCTTGGATTCATCAGCCCTTTGAAGCCTATGACAAAATGGATTTATCTACGTTTTCTGAAGATGAGTAACGCCTTAAGTGATGTTGAACGGAGAACTCACTCTGTGGGGATTAACCCAGTTCCCACTGGGCCGCCCCGATCGCCTCGGGAACAATACCGCGTAAAGTCGCCAACACCTCCCCAGTCGCGGCTACGCGAACCTGCGTGTCGTTACCCTCGGCGAGGAGTTGCAGTGACTCGAACGATAAACCACCTTGAAGGAGTAGGCGATCGCGATCAACCTCAAAGTCTTCAACAATATCGTGACCTCGTCCCACCTGCAACACAAAGCGATCGGCCCCCTCACCGCCAATCAGCAGATCATCCCCAACGTCACCGCTGAGGACATCATCACCATCCCCACCCAGTAGCGTATCCGCCCCCTGGCCACCATACAGCGTGTCATTGCCGCGATCGCCCAAGAGTCGATCATTCCCCCGATTCCCAAACAGCAGATCCGCATCCTGTCCGCCAAAGAGACGGTCATCGCCGTCACCTCCGGCTAAAATATCGTTGCCCGTGTTTCCCGCCAGAACATCGTTCCCCGCGCCGCCGGCGAGGGTGTCGTCGCCCCCCAATCCGATGATCATGTCATTTCCAGCCAGTGCGTCGCCGAAATCATCCCCATCCGTCATGGCTATCTCATCCGGCCCCTCTGTGAAGATAAATGTTACCGGAGACGTGACGGGATCCGTTGTTCCAAACTCAAACGCGCCACTGTCGATGGCCCCATCACGGAGTGCGCCGCGCAAATCCCCCGTCAGCCCCGACACCGACACCCCAGCATCGATCGCCGGACTCCCCGATTGCAACATGACCACCGGAATCCCCGCCGCATTACGTTGCAGCGGTTCCAAGAGCGGATCGGCAATCGTCACCGAGTTGGTCACATTCACATCAGTCGAATCATCGGGATTCTTGGGCGGAAACTGAAAATTCCCGCCGCCATCGCGGAAGACAAACCCCGTATGCTGCTTATTATTCCAGGGATTGTTGCCCGTACTACCCTCAACAATAGTATTCGTCAGCGTCACGTGAGTTCCGCCACCCCAGAATGCCCCCCCTTGAAATCCAGCGTGGTTGTCAGCAAAAGTGCTGTTCGTGATCTCCACGGGGTTCGAGCCATTAGAGAAGAGAATCGCCCCACCGAGTCCCTGAGTCTCCGAGGCACTCTCAGCGCGGTTTTCGGCAAACAGTGTGTTGATGATCGCTCCAGGAGCCTGCTCACCAATCCAAAGTCCGCCCCCTTGCTGTTCCGCCACGTTGCCCGCGATCGCCGTATCCCTAAGCGTGAACTCGCCGTTCCCTATCCGCAAGCCGCCGCCAAGGGCTTCTCCTGAACTGTTGGGGATGACGCGGTTATCGGCAATCACGCTATCCTCAATCACCACGCGATCAGGCGGATAGACAAACACGAACAGCCCGCCTCCCTGTCCCGCACCCTGGTTACCCTCAAACTGGCTGTTGCGGATGGAAATCATCCCGGAACTGCTGCCGTCATTGGCGCTCGCACCGTCGGTGTAGATCGCACCGCCGTAGTTGTCGCTGCGGTTGTCCCGAAAGATGCTGTTTTCGATGGTGAGTTGGCTGAGCAGGTTGTTAATGGCTCCGCCATAAGCGCCTCGGTTGTCCGTGAATTCACTGTTGCGAACGGTGAGTTCGCTTTCGCTCCAAATCAGAATAGCCCCCCCAGCGTGTTCGTTGCGTGCAGCGGTGGCATCATTCCCGACAAAGCGACTGTCGTTGACGGTGAGACGACTGCGATAGCCGCTGTAGATCGCGCCGCCTCCCGTGGCTTCGGCGACGTTGTTGCGAAATTCGCTATTTTCCAGGTTAACTACCGCTTCGAGTCCCGATCGCAGTCCGCCCCCTTCTCCGTTCACAGCGCGTCCGTCGGCGATGGTGAGCGATCGCAGCGTCACAGCGGTTCCCCGTCCCGTCACGTCCAAAACTCGATGGCGGTTGTTACCACTGAGGGTCAATCCGGGGGCGTCGGAACCGTCGAGGGTTAGGTTTTTGTCGAGTTCGAGGGTGCTATCGAGGGAGATGGTTTGACGGGCAAGGTCAGCGGCAAAATGGATGGTGTCGCCAGGTTGCGCCTGTTGCAGCATCTCGCGTAGGGAACCTACACCGCGATCAAGGGTGCTCGTGACTAGAAGATCAGCCATAATGATGTGATGTGCAATATTTAGTATGCTTTAACTATAGACTTTCTCAACAGTTTTAAAGTTTCGGGAAAGACAGATCAAAAACTGTTTTAAACATCATCTCAGTTTGGTTTTTCTATCAGGCTTTGACGGGCTGAAATCCCTATTGTTCGAGATGACCACGCCTAAAAGCTGACATGACTCTTCGGCTAAACCCGAGGGGGGTGTCGTTTCCCCTCAATTTTGGCGATCGTCCTGAAACCTCAAGATTTCCTTCAAGTTTGCCCCTGGCTTACCCGTTTGTCCTGTTTGCTGGTAAGTGGCCTGTTTGGAGTCACCTGTTTTAAATTACGTGTTTTCAATGACGTATTATTACTAATCGTGTTTTCACGCAAACTAGACCCCAATGCGATCGCCGTCACAACGAACAGGTAAGCGCGATCGCAGAGCCAACTTAAAGTTCTTGTTAAGATGAAAGAAATTGAACAGAACTGGGTAGAGAGATTAGCGTATGACTGCCACACAGGTGCAACATCGAGATTCTAATGTTCAAGAAATTGCCAGCCGCATTTTTGAATCTCATCAGATTACCCGAGCCGATCAATCGATCTTCATGAGAAGTTTGCTCTCCAAATCTGCTCTCAGCCGCGAAGAAGAAACCATCATTAACAAAGTTTTCGAGGAACTCAAACGGGGGCTGCTGCGCGTTGTAGACTAGCCGAAATGCAGACATCATCCCTGTTATGCCAATTCTACAGACCCCACAAAAACCCCGGTTTCCCATAAACCGGGGTTTTCTGTTGCAACCACTGAATTGACCTCTCACGAGGAACTATGCACTCTCAGCAGCCGGTTCATACAAATACTCAAACCAGTTTCCATCGAGATCGCGACCATAAAACGAGGCGGTTCCATCCCGGTGTTCGTGAACCTCGCTGACGTGAACCCCATCAGCCTTGAGTTGACGGTACGCCGACTCCATTTCGTGGCGATCGCCAAAGATGAAGCCAAAATGAGGACCCGCCTGGTCATAATTGGGACTCAGCAAGGCTAACCCGTCCTCTCCCGCCTTGAGATAGGCCCAGTCCGTATCCTTCCAAACCAGGGTCATCCCCAGATTTTCATAAAAGGCGGCCGCCTTGGGAATATCTTGCACGCAAATGGCCACATGTCCCAGTCGTTTGAGCTGCATATCGTGAATTTTGTTAGCTTATACCCACATTTCTATTGTAGGGCGGTTATTCTGTGGGAGAGCCTTTCGAGTGCCACAATGTTTGATCTCGCCAATCTCCCCTATTGGATCTTTCTCATCTCAGGAATCGCCCTGTTTGTCGTCTCCATCTCCATCGGTGGTGAAGATGACCTCGACGGCGATGGTTTTGATATCCCCATTTTAGGCTGGTTGGGAATCGGCCAGGTTCCCCTAATGCTCCTCCTGGCCGCCGACTTAAGCCTCTGGGGCCTCTTTGGCTGGGTGGCTACCGTAGCCCTCGGTGTTCCAGGAACGCCTTTAGATATCGGCGTTTTCCTCGTCACCGGGGGGATGAGTGTCTTTCTCGGGGGTGCGATCGCCCGACCCTTGGGCCGCCTGTTTTTCGCCAGTTTTAGTGAAGACTCCAGCAGCGATCGCCTAGTGGGATGTTTAGGAACCGTCAATTCTCCTCAACTTCCCCGCCAACGCGATCGTAAAGTGGGCCAAGTCGACGTGGTTGATCCCGCCAAAAACCTGGTTACCGTCAATGTCGTGATTCCCGACGACGCCGAAATTGTCCCCCAGCGGGGAGATACCGTTCTGATTGTCGACCATTGTCCCGACTACTATCTAGCGATCGCTCATAACTCCATCGACGGCGATCGCTGGCTCGGCTCTACAAATACCCCTTAACGACTCTCCCACACGACATTAAATCACACAAAATCACGCAAAATCACACAAAATAACATTAAATCACATTCAACTATGCTGTATTGGTTAACCCTCCTCGAAACCCTTTCCACCCCCACCTCAGCCACCACCACCGTCGAGGTGAACCCTCCTCAACCCGCCTTCCCGCTCAAATCCGCCGCCGTTCCCCCACCGGTTCCTGAACCGCCCACAGCGGCCCACCCTGACCCCTCAGAAACCCCACCCGTCATCATCGCCGACCTCGCTGGCGAGAACGATTATCACAACATTCGCCAAAACGTCCAAGACAATGTTTTAGAAAACGCCGAACCCCCCGTCGTGTATGCCCAAGCCGGGTCTATGATCCTCGGGGGAACCGCCGTCGGCATCGTAGGGATTATCGTTCTCATTTTATTGGGCTTTTGGGCCTACACCCGCGTCTATCAAATTACCCCCAACAACGAAGCCTTTGTGCGAACTGGGGGCTTTTTAGCCAAGAAAAACTCCGTCATTCTCTATGGAGGCTGTATTGTTCTCCCCGGCTTCCATGAACTGACGCGAGTTCCCATGCGGGAGATTACCATCAACGTCGAACGCACCGGAAACCTCGCTGTTCGCACCCAAGACTATTTACGGGCCAATATGCGGGTGACGTTTTATGTCTGCGTTAACCACGATGAACAGGATGTAAAAACCGCCGCCGCGCGTTTGTCTCGGGATGGAAATATCTCCCCGGCGGATATTAAAGAAGCCCTGGAAACTCGGGCAGATGATGCGATTCGTGCGGCTGCAAAACGTAAAACTCTAGCAGAAATTGATTCCGACAAATTGGGGTTTGCCGATGAAGTCTTGAATTTAATTCAGCAAGACCTCAAAAAAGTGGGTTTAACTCTTAATAACATCGCCATTTCTGAAGTTGAAGAAAGCGATACCTACGACACCAATAACTTTTTTGATGCCCAAGGGGTGCGGCTGCGGACGGAGACCATTCAGAAATCGATCAAGCAAAAAGAAGAGGTTGAACTTCAGACAGAGCAGGAGCGGCGGCAATTTCAACTTCGCACTCAAGTCGGCATTAAGCAACAAGAACTCGCCGCTCGTAAAGAAGGATTAGAAATCGAGCGAGACGAAGAAGAATCGCAACTTCAGCAACAGCTTGAAGTCGAATCCATGCGAGCGCAACGGGCGCGGGAGATTCAAGAATCGAAAGACCGAGAAGCGGCCAATCAAGAGCGTAGTAAAATCTTGCAACGGCAAGCGGTTGAAGAAGAAGAAATCGCCAAAGCTCAGGCGGTACAAGAAAAGCAAATTCTGTCGGCGATCGCCATCGAAGAACAACAGAAAAAACTCAAGGTAGCCCAAGCCTTACAAAAACAAGAAGCGGAAATGGCTGAAATTACCCGTCAGAAAACCATTGACGCCAACCGCTTAAAAGCTCAGGTGGAAATCTCCGAAGCCGAGGAACTCTCGGAACTCGCCAAACAAGAGGCCGCCATCGCCATCGCCAAGAAAACCCAAGAACGCCTCGAAGCCGAAGCCATGCGAGCCCAGGCCGAGTCGGCGGTGGAAACGGCCATCGAACTCGAACGAGCGCAACGGAAACAACGCCTTTCAGCCCTGGCCGCCGAAGAAGCCGCCGAGAAACAACGGATTGCCGATAACAACGTCATCGAAATCGATGTCTTTCGCCGCCGTCGCCAAGCCGAGAGCGCCCGAGAAGCCGCAGAATTGGAAGCGGAGTCGATTCGGACCTTGGCGGCGGCTGAACGCGATCGCGCCCTGGCTGAAGCCGAAGGGATTGAAGCGAAA
This sequence comes from Phormidium willei BDU 130791, assembly GCA_001637315.1. Lineage (GTDB taxonomy): Bacteria > Cyanobacteriota > Cyanobacteriia > Cyanobacteriales > Geitlerinemataceae > Sodalinema > Sodalinema willei. The sequence continues at coordinate 79,351 of LSZA01000003.1, forward strand.
ATCCAGGCTGAGAACGCCCTGAGTGATGCCAACCGCAACGCCGAGCTAATTCGGGAAATCGCCCCCGAGTTACTCAACCGCCTCCCCGAAATTGCCAAAGCCTTAGCCCCACAACCAGGGGTATTGGGAGATGCCAAAATCTATGCCTTTCCCAATGGCAACAACGGCAACGGCAATCTCTCCCAGGATATAAGTAAGCTGATGCTCTCCACCAGTGGCCTCGGCTTACTCGAAAGCCTCAGCCAAGAGGGAAAACTCGAAGGACTCATGACCACTCTGGCACAACTGCTCAACAGCCACAGCAACGAGGGGGCAACAGCCGGGGCAACGGAAGCGGCAAAACCCGCTCAGGCCAAAGCTTCCTCGCCTCCTAGCTCGCCCCAAGGAGGCGGAGGTAGCCGCCGCAGTTCCGCCATTAGCCAGACCCCCCCGGCTCGCAAAACCCGCCGAGATGGCCCTCAAGCCTGAATCCCTGGCTAGACGACATTGGGGCGATCGCACTACCATTAACTCTGGTTGCAACAGAGGCGATCGCCCTGGTGCTCGTCCCTCATCCAGCCGGCTTAACATTGCCCCATTCGTCACGCCCTTCGCGCAGCTGAGTCTTAAAACACGCTATGAAAGAAATCTTGACCCTCGTTCCGGGGGGAATCGGTGATCAGTTATTGTTTTTCCCCACCCTCGAACAACTCAAACGTCACTCCCCCAACTCTCAACTGAGTGTCGTCGTCGAACCCCGCGCCAAGGGAGCCTATCGGGCCAATAAGTATTTCCATGATGGCTCCTTGAACCTGATTCCCTTCGACTTCAAAGATCGCAATGGCCCCGCCGATTGGGGAAACCTGATGGGAATTGTCCGCGATCGCGAGTATGATGCCGTTTTATCCCTCGGTCGTCGCTGGACGGTGGGCCTACTGCTTTGGCTGACGGGGATTCCCCGCCGCGTTGGCTATGGTGAACCCGGTCGTCTCTTTCTCACCCATCCCGTTCCCCTCAAACCCGAACAGTACGCCGCCGAAATGTATCACGACTTGGTGCGCGGCCTGGGAATTGAGGCCCCCTGTCCTCCCATGGAGGTGACTCTACTCAAAGAAGACGTCGAGTGGTCTGAACAGCAACAACAGCAGCTTGGCGTGGCCGAAAGTGGCTATGTCCTCGTTCATGGAGGTGCTAGTCAGTTGGCCCAACAGAAGGGACTCGATAAAATCTATCCCGTTGAAAACTGGGTCAAGGTGTTGCAGGGAATGCAACAGCGACAGCCTAATCTCCCCATTGTGGCGGTCTGTGGCCCCGAGGATGGAGCATTGATTCGGGAATTAACGGACGCTGTCCCGGGCCTAAAAACGATTTCCCCTCCCGATATCGGGAAACTGGCCGCCACCATCGCCGCCGCCAATTTGATGCTTTGTACCGACAGTGCGCCGATGCACCTGGCCGTGGCGGTTCAAACCTACACCTACGCTCTGTTTGGTCCGACAGATGCAAAGAAACTCCTCCCTGGGGGCGATCGCGCTCAAGGAATTGTCTCAGCAACGGGTAAAATGGCGGACATTGACCCGCAATCTATCTTAGACAAGGTGTTTAGTTAGAAGTCGGCCAACGGGTAAACCCAAAAGCACAATACAAAATGGGGTAGGTTCTCGAAGTCTCTAACCTTCCCCTCGTTGCTGATGGTCTGTTACCTGTTGCCACTTCCCCTGATCTTACCGTTTGAATTATGACTCCTGAAGGAACTTGGACGATCGCACAGGCCAAAACCATGGCCGGAACCCCTTATAGCGGGACGGTACAGATCTCTCGCACGGGGTCGGTGTATCAAATCTTTTGGTTGAGCGATCGCAGTAACTTTTCCGGCCTCGGCTTCTATCATGACAACCGCCTCTGTGTCGGCTGGAGTTTAGATAGCTCATTTCGTGTCGTTGTCTATCGGATTCACCGCGATGGAACCCTAGAGGGACAATGGACAACCCCGCAACTGTTTCCCGAATTTGGAACTGAACAAGCCACGGGAGTCTCCTCTCAAGAGGTGGGGGGACTCTATCAGGTATCGGGAACTTATCCCAAAAAACAACCCCCCTACACCACCAGTCTGGCCATTGGCCAGAAGGAACAGATTTATCAACTCACCAGCAGCGGTAGCCCCAAGTTACAGGGAATTGGCCTGCGTAGTGGTGACTGGTTGGTCACCAACTGGGGCTATGACGGGAAATTTGGAGTCATGGTCTATGACATCGACCGTGATACCGCTCAAGGACGCTGGACTCGTCCAGGGACGACACAGGTGGGTATCGAGACATTATCCAAGATTTGTTAGGAGTCCATCACCCCGGTCCCAACAGCAAATCAAAGAGGCCGTCGTCGAGTTCATAGCCAAGAAGCTGCGACATCGCCTTGAGGCGAGAGCGACTCGGACAACCCTGTTCTTCGAGCCAACTCGCCAGAACGAAGATTTTGCTCATCAAGAAGATTTCCAGGGCTTCTGGGTTGAATTGGATGCCCTCCGTGCGATGAAACTCATGGGGAACCAACATCGCGACATAGCGGGCCAATTCACCACTGGACCAGTCGAGGAGTAGAGGAAGCCAGGGATAGGCCGCATCGAGACGGATAAACCAAAGGCGAATCTCGGGAATCTCTGACAATTCCCGAGGATCGCTCGGATCACGAGGAATATCAATCTGAAACCGTAGAGACTGCTCAGCATCAGCTATTGCGCCCTTAAGCTGTTGGGCGATCGCCTCCCGGGCCGGGCTTAAATCTAGGGTTTCAATTGTCGTGGCGTCGAGTTGAATCTCATTCGTGGACATGAACAGTACAGCCTTTGAAAATAGTAGAGTAGGATGGTTTTCTATCCCTTTCTACCCTAGTGTATTGGGTCAATAGTCCGGACATTTTTCTGGGCAAGCGCTAAAACCCTTGGTTTCTCGTTGGCTAGATCACTGTGAAAGATGGATGAAACCCGCATTCTACTGTTGACTTTTAAAAACTGTCCGGAGTGTTGATTGGGTTTTACTTCAGCGAGTCCTGTAGCAGCTGGCCACAACTCCCCCAAAGTCAGTACGTTACAATGGTTCACAGATGGACATAAAAGTCCCCTTCCATAAGATAGATTTTTAACTCCGGCCGACTCTTGAGGTAATGTTCATTTCGCCAAGAGTCGTCACCCTCTCCCTGTTGATAGCAAGCCAAACCTAGACTGATGAAACATGAGGCGATCGCACTAAACCCCATACGCTCTCTCCAAGACGCCCTCGATCGCTGCCAAGCCCTGGGAATGAGATTGAGTCGCCAGCGTCGACTCATCCTCGAACTTCTCTGGGAGGTTCAGGATCATGTCTGCGCCCGGGACATCTACGATCAACTCAGCCGCGCCGGCAAAGAAATCGGCTATACGTCGGTGTATCAAAACCTTGAGGCCCTGTCGAGTCACGGCATTATCGAATGTATCGAACGCTCCGACGGCCGCCTCTATGGTAACATTAGTGACCCTCACAGCCATGTCAATTGTCTCGATAGTCAGCAAATTCTCGATGTGTTTGTCGAACTTCCCCCGGACTTAATTGAACGCATCGAAGCCGAAACCGGGGTTCGCATCACCGACTATCGCATTGACTTTTTTGGCTATCGAAACCCCAAACCGGAGGCCTCTGCAACCACAGATGGCGTTGAGGCTGCCCCTGTTGATTCTGAGCGATAACCGCCTTCCGTTATGACGAGCGCCCCCAACCCCTCCCTCAACCCTGTCGCACCTCGCAAACGTGCCAATCTCTCAATTCGGTTGATGTGGGTGGGGCTAGTCATCACCGGTATCTTTATCCTTATCGCCCTCACCGCCCCCCTCTTGCAAGGAGTAGGCCTGATCCAAAGTCCGAGGGAACTCCTTGATCATCCCATCCACCAGCCCCCCTCCTGGGGGCATTGGTTTGGGACCACTCGCCTAGGTTACGATGTCTTCGCCCGCACCCTATACGGCTCCCAAGCGGCGTTAAAAGTGGTGGTTTTAGCCACGTTACTCAGTATTTTGACCGGAGTCCCCCTCGGACTGGCTAGCGGCTATCTGGGGGGCAAAATTGACCGGCTCTTGCTATTTGTGATGGATGTCATCTATACCCTACCGGGGTTATTGTTATCCATTACCTTGGCGTTTGTCGTGGGACGGGGCTTGTTTAATGCGGCCCTGGCTCTGAGTATTGCCTATGTCCCTCAGTATTACCGCGTGGTGCGCAACCACACCGTCAGCATTAAAACTGAGTTATATGTCGAAGCCGCGCAAGCCATGGGGGCCTCAACTTGGCGCATTCTCTCGAAATATCTCTTTTTCAACGCCATTCAGACGGTTCCAGTTCTCTTTGCCCTGAATGCGGCTGATGCGATCGCCATCCTGGGAGGATTAGGCTTTCTCGGTTTAGGACTTCCCGAAGCCACCCCAGAATGGGGCAACGACCTACGCCAAGCCCTCGAAGCCTTACCCACAGGGATTTGGTGGACGGCCCTGTTTCCCGGCTTAGCCATGACCCTAATGGTGATTGGCTTATCTCTGTTGGGGGAAGGCTTGAACGAGTTTGTTAACCCGAAACTGCGGCAAAATCGCTAACCGCCGCCGAGGCGAGAGGATAGACGGTGGGAGTCCACGAGGCCAGCCGCTGTAAGACCTGTTGGGCCTCCTCGACGATGGCGGGCCAGGCCGGTTCGTGAGACGCAGGAACATGAAGAAATATCGCTTGAGTGGGCAAGTTCGCGGCGGCGATCGCCGACAAAACCCGATAATAGGTAGCATTACAGACAAAACGGCCCGCGTGATAACTCACATCCGTATGGGGGAGTCCCGCCACGAGATCCCAGACATTGATAGGGGTGCAGTAACTCCGTGACCCCTGCACCGCCCGGCGTTCCACCGTCAGACGCGATCGCCCCTCCGCCATTCCCCCCAAGACCACCCAGCGAGGCCGCTGGTGATAAATAGTCTCTAGGAGTTGGCTTGAGGCCCGCCGAGTGTCTACCGGAAGCCGTCGCAACAGTCGTGAGGGTTCGGGTAAGCCACCGCGATCGTGCAGTTGAGCCAAGAGATCATCACTGGAGTTACTACGGTGATGGGGTTTCCAGATATCGAAAGATGACAACAGTAGGGACATGGACCAGTTCATCGTTAACAGTGAGCAGCCAACAATTGTCCATTGTTGATAATGGTTATTTCTAACTGTCCTCTGACCCTTGCCCTCTGTCAATCAGGCAACGAACAATCAGGCAACGAATGGTTGACCAGATTTTCGGGGTTCGGCACCACCGAGGCGAAGGGTTTTTTAACGTCCGGGATGTCCTGACTAATTTTGACCATATTTTGGTAGTTATTTTGGGCCTTGAGTTCATACTCACGACGCTCTTGAGCCTCTTTGTCTCCATAGAGGAAGGAAAACAGCCCAAATCGTCGTCCTGCGGTCACATCCGTGGCTTCGTGCATGAGGGTACAGGAAAAAATCACGGCTGATCCTAAGCCTGGCCGATAGAGATGGCCGCCATATTCAGGAAAACGCAGATAGCCCCCTTCATACTCACCTGTGTTCAAGTTGAGAGACATGGCAAAGCGCCGATGGGCTGTGCCGCCAGTGGTATTATCCCGGTGGGGACGGAAATAGCCACCGCGACTCGAATCGTAACCACCGATGCGATAGTCTTCCCGACGAGTTACGTCAAAGGAAAAGGCCTTTTTCACTTCAGGAAAGACTCGTCGTTTCATCACGCTGTCAAGATAGCGCAATAACTCCAGGTCTTTGATGAAATGGTCGCGGCGGATTTTGTGGGAATAGTTGATTACGCCAATGGTTTTATTGCCTTCCCGTCGCATCGAGCCGGATTCACTGTTATCACCTTCCCATAACTCGATCAGATGTTGACAGATATCTGGGGGAAGCACTCGGGGAATGAGCAAGACGGGGGCTTGCTGGATCACCTCGCGGGGAGTCTCCTGGGGAATTTGGCGAATGTCATCTAAAATGGTGGCGATCGCCTGTTGAGGGTCAGCCAGGCTATAGATACCCATAATGGTTAAATTGGCATCGAGCAAGACCGCTGTGCGGCTATAAATGGCATAGGGACCTTGCTCGGGATCGTCACTCTCCTGGTTGTAGAGAACTCCATATTGACGGCTGGTTTGACCGTTCACATCGGAGAGGAGAGTGAAGCTGAGTTGTTGATCATTTCGGAACTGTTGCCGCGCTTCGGGTGCATCGAGACTAATGCTAAACACTTGAGCGTTTAATGCCTCAAAATCGGCGATCGCCCCTTGGACTCCACGCACAATCTCTTGACATTTCGGGTTAGCGTCATGGCCATAAAACAGAAGTATCGTCGGCTTGCCCACCACATCGCGGAGAATGACATAATCATTGTCGGGAGTCGGAAGTCCCAGAAGGGGAGCGGGATCACCAACACTCAGAGTTTGGGTTTGAAAAGCCATATCGAGAACAGTCGACTATCGTCGTTGCATCCAACCCATCTGTTATCGCTGATGAGGATGAAGCCCAGATGAAAGTAGGATGAGAATTTTCTCATTTTTCCCATTGTTTCTCATTGTGAGTTGGCGTCAGGCGATCGCCTCCCATCAGCGAAAACGATAGCCGCAGCCTCTGACGGTTTCAATGCGATCGGTATTGAGTTTTTTGCGTAGATAGCCCACATAGACATCCACCACATTCGAGATGGGTTCAGCGTCATAGCCCCAAACATGGCTTAGAAGTTGAGTGCGACTGAGAACTTGGTCGCGATGGCGGAGGAAGGTTTCGATCAGGGTAAATTCTCGGGCTGACAACTCAATGAGGCGATCGCCGACATAAACGCGACGGGTGCGTAAGTCCAAGGAAATTTCTCCTACCGTTAGTTGCATGGCCGTACGGGGGCGATCGCGGTCTTGATGACGCAGTTGAACACGAACTCGGGCTAGAAGTTCTTCAAAACGAAAGGGTTTCGTGAGATAGTCGTCCGCCCCCCCTTCTAAGGCTGAAACTTTATCGTCAATGTCATCTCGAGCCGTGAGAATCACGATGGGGATATGTTCACCCCGGCCACGAATTTCGGCGATGGCCTGTAATCCGTCTTTTTTCGGAATCCCTAAATCGAGAACGAGCAAATCAAAATGCCGTCCTTCGGCCAGTTCGACCGTTGTTTCGCCATCACTGACAACAGTTGTTGTAAAACCATGAGCGCGAAATCCTTTTTCTAAAAAGGCAGTAATTCGCGGTTCATCTTCGGCGATCAGGATGCGAGGCATGGGACAATCTGGCAAGAGACAAAAGACATGAGATAAAAGACCAAAGGAGATTGACCTGTGGCTTGTTTTCAAGACGATCGCTCCCGTCAAGATGTTTCTAGGGGCAGATAAAGACGAAAGGTCGAACCTTGATCTATCATACTTTCAACCTGGATCTGACCTCCATGAGCTTGAGCGATCGCCCGTACAATCGCCAGACCTAAGCCTGAGCCATCCTCTTGGGACGTGATTCCATTGCCGCGCTCAAAACGCTCAAAAATTCGAGCTTGGTTCTCGGCTGTAATCCCGCATCCACAGTCTTTTAGCCAAATGCAGATCCAGTCCATTTCCCGCCCAGACCCCAAAATGATATCATCTCCGGGTTTCGTGTGTTTTGTGGCATTGTCCGCCAAGTTGATGAGAGCTTGGGTTAAACGCTTGCGATCGCCCACGAGTTTCACGTTCGGTCGTTCTGCAAGGCGCCAATGACGATCTCCTAAGGCTGTAATTTTCCTAAAAACGTCTTCCATCAGCTGAGGTAGATCAATCACCTCTAAATTTAAAAAATCGGGACGTTCTGACTTTGCAAGCAGCAACAAATTATTGATTAAGCCACTCATGCGATCGAGTTCATCTCCCACAATTGCCATGGTTTCTTGCTGTTCGTTGGGGTCAAGTCCCATTAACTCTAAATGACCCTGAATAATCGTAATCGGAGTCCGTAATTCATGACCAATATCATTGAGAAGGTCTCGTTGACTGGTGAACGCCATTTCTAGGCGATCGAGCATTTCATTAAAGCGTACGGTCAACTGGGTTAACTCATCATCGCCTCGGACCGGAATACGCTGAGCCAGATTGCTCTCACTAATCGAGTCTACGGTTTCTCTGAGCACTCGTAGGGGACTGAGGGTGCGTCCTGCAACCCACCACATGAGGATGGCAAATCCAATAAATACGCCTAACGACACTTGAATAGCAACAACAACGGCTTCGCGAATTTCGGCGATTTCTCCCTCCATCGATTGCACGATAATCAGCATGGCTTCGACCTCTTCGGTGGCGATCGCATGAGATCGATAAATCAAAGTATCTGTTCGGGTGGTATATTGTCCTTGTCTTGACACATCAAGACTCGCTAGTTGATTGAAGATATCGGGATTAGCTTGTAAGCTTTTAGGCAATGCACTTGGACTAGATTTATAGATTTTATTGTCTAAAAATGTGATGATAAAAATTCCATCATAAGGGACAGTTTGATGAATATACTCATCAAAAGCATCACGAACATTAGAAATTTTAACCTGATTTAAATCCCTAGATTCAAAATTAAATCGAGTATTGAAATTCTCGACTCCTTGATTTAAGTTATGGTGAGTTCGCTCTTGCAGCCGTAGCCACAACACTTGATAAATTGCCATGATTGATAAAATCATAGAGCCTATCATCAAGCCGAAGTAGCTCATTAAAATCCGTAAACGAATTCCAGACATGGACGTTTTTTTTAGGGATTAACTCCGTTTATTAACTTACCTCACTCAAGCCATTGCCACTGTTTTTTGAGCTTATCATGACTGTTGTAATCGCTGCTGGACTACCTCAATCGTGCGATCGCTCCACGCCATCATACCATGAGGAATCACCGCCACCTGCACCACCTCACCAACCGGCAAACAGCAATGATGAGCCGGGACAATAATAAAATCCCAGACCGTCCAAATACTGGTCATCTCCACATCGAGAGTTGCAAGATCTTCATTTAAATCCTGCAACAAACGACTCCCTGGACGCATCTCTAACCCCGTTCGCCGGGGAAATGTGTACGCCAGCCAAGTTCCGAAATGCGGCGAAGCAATACTAATAAACCGTTGAACTCGGGCCGCGCCACCCAACCGTTGTAAATAATAGCGACTGACAATTCCTCCCATACTTAATCCCACTAAATCAAACTGAGACTCAACGGGGATATGAGTTTCTACAAATTCCGCCAATTGTTTCGCTAAGTCTGACAAACTCAACGCACCCCAACGATGATATAAATCTGGGGCATAGACCCTATAGCCATCCTCCTCTAATTGCTGTTTCATTTTCGCAAAAACTTTAGATTGGCGAAAAATTCCGTGAACCAAAACGACAACTCTATCAGACTTTTTATTGGATTTTTTTTCAGGCTGTTTATCAGACATAAGACCCCGACTTGCTAGAAACAACTACGGTCAACTCTCTTGAATAAAGCCCCATCAAGACCCATCAAGATAGCCAAAACGACTGTAAATAAAATGCTAACGTTGCACTCCCCACGGGAACCGTCAAGTTATCCAACCCTAAAGTTGAAAACGATTCGAGTAGAGTGGCAACCGTTGCTACTAGCAAGCATACTAAGATGAGTTCGCTCCAGTTAGCCCCCGAGGCCAGTAATACAAACTGGCTGATGAGATAACTAATCACAAACATGGCCGAGGTTCCCTCAACACTTTTCGTCATCCCTAAAACTCGATACCGATGACGACCAAACTGCATTCCCACTAACGCCGCACATCCATCGCCCCAAGTCATAATCAGGATACCCAGCGCGGTATAGTAGGGGGAAGTTTGCCAGAATGCGGCAATCAAAACCCCAATACTGACGGCATAAAAGAACGTCCCCAGGCTTTGACGACCAATACTATTGACCCCCGGAAGTAGAGGCAGCCAATAGGACAACAACGCCGCCAACCCAGCGACAATCGCCGCTACAATACCAATCCAGGCCGGGATTCCCAACCCCCAGGCGATGAGGATGACGTTTCCGGTGCCAATATGGACAATTTTACGGCTGAACTCAGGGTTCAGATGACGACGGCGGTAGAGTCCTTCGGCGGTGGCTAAGACCAACCCCAACCAAACGACAACTAATCCACTGGAGAACCACAGAGGGATTGGGGTTAGGGAACGTCCGAACTCTAGCATGACATCTGGCACAAGAGGATTGAGGGAAGGGTGAGGGGGAGCGGAACACTCTCCATACTATGGTTAATCAGGCCGGTTAATCAGGACCGTTAATCAGGCTAGCTATCGGGATAGGGAACCCAAACCCGTTCTAGGAGCGTTCATCGCCGCCATACCATCATAGGAGTCTAGGAGGAAGCCTCAATGTTGACTGCGATCGCCAAAAAAGTATTATTAACCCTGATTCGGGCCTATCGTCTCCTGATTTCCCCCTGGACGTTGCCCTCCTGTCGTTTCCACCCCACCTGTTCGACCTACGCCGTCGAAGCCATTGAGCGATTTGGCCCCTGGCGAGGGGGTCTGTTGGCATTGCGCCGTCTGTTGCGCTGTCATCCCTTCCATCCTGGCGGATATGATCCCGTTCCCCCCAAGGAGTCAACCGCCGGTGCTAAGGACACCTAGCCGCCGCTATGGTCATGATTCTGGGGGAGGAACAGCCGCCTAAAGTTGCTATGCTAAGTTTTATGACGGCGGCTTTCGGGGACTAAGGGTTCAGATCCTCTAACCCCGAAAGCTACGTCTTTGGAGAACAGAAATAGCCATTGACCGATCGCATTAGACGTTAACTCAACTCAAAGCGAATACAATGAGAGAGTCGTTAAATGATTAACGGCCAACGGCTACTGTGCCAATTATCTTGCCGACTATCGAGGAGAACCCCAATGGATTTTATTCCCGAATCAATTAAACCCTGGTTGAACTTTGTCCACCCCTTACTCATGTGGGTCATGTTGGCGATCGCCATCTATGCCCTCTATACCGGTCTCAAAGTCCGTAAACTGCGCTCAGCCAGCGGCGAAGAGAAAAAAGAGCTCGTTCAAGGAGATTTCCGCAGCAAACACTTCAAAATCGGCTCACTGCTGTTAGTGGGCATCGTCCTCGGGGCGATCGGTGGTATGTCCGTCACCTACATTAACAACGGTAAACTCTTCGTGGGTCCCCACTTACTCGCGGGACTCGGCATGATGGGGCTCGTCGCGCTCTCAGCGTCCCTGGCCCCACTCATGCAACGAGGCAAAGACTGGGCGCGTTACAGCCATATCAGCCTCAATATCGCCGTCGTCGGCTTATTTGCTTGGCAGGCGGTTAGCGGGATCAGCATTCTGCAACGGATTTTAGAAAACTTCTAGTCTCCCCTGGGGGCCAACCGG